>JAAXIK010000221.1 GCA_012270385.1 Rubripirellula sp.
CGTCGAACTAGAGCATAAGTTTCGCACCTATTGAGTTTACTATCGGGGTCATCTTCACCAGAAAGGTAAATCAATCAGAGTTTCAATTCTTCTTCACTCGGGGATCGACCATACGCCAACTGAAACCCGAGTTCTAAACGCTGCTCATCGCTATCGGGTGCTTCTCGATGCAGCCTTGCAGCGAACGCCTTGGCTTGACGAATCATGAAAGGGCTATTGAGCACAAACAGCTGCTGCTGCGGGACGGTGGTCTCAGTCCGCTGCGCACTGGTGATGTTCGCATCAGGAAAATCAAACAAGCGCAGTAAATTATCAAGCTGATGTCGACTCACTTTTGCATAGACGGTTCGTCGAACATTATTTTCATCGCTTAAATTTGTGGATTCGCCACCCATGGTACGATCCAGGCGACCGGAGATATCTAATAGACTGTCCCGCCACGCTTCCACATCAAGTCGTCTCCGATTTGCGCGCCAAAAGAATCGATTATCAGCATCCTTTTCTGCGTTCTGCAAATGGTTTTGTGCCGACATCTGATAGGTTGCTGAAAGCATCATTTCACGATGCATACTTTTGATGGACCATCCCTGATGAACAAACTTGTGAGTCAGAAAATCCAGCAACTCAGGATGAGTAGGGCTCTCACCTAATTTGCCGAAGTTACTGGCCGTGGCAACAATCCCGCGTCCAAAGTGATGCTGCCAAATCCGATTGACGATAACACGGGCAGTTAACGGATTACTCGGATCCGCTATCGCGTTTGCCAATTCCAAACGCCCACTCCCCTGGGTGTAATTAGGACGTTCTTCCCCCTCGAGGATTCGCAGAAAACGACGAGGGGCGACTTCGGTCTGTCGAGCCGGATTCCCTCGAACAAAAACCTTCATATCCGCAGCGTTACCCTCCGTGTAAGCATGGGCAACTGCATACATAGGTGCTGCAACCTCCTTCTGGCGGTCCACCTCTGCGCGAAGTTCAATCAGTTTTTGCTTTTCTTCACCTTCGAGAATGCTCTCCAGTTCCTTATCCGGAACAACCAAAGGACCGTCTTTCCCTAAAACCAGATTCAGTAACGGCTCTGAGGATGGAGGCTCGGTATAGACGCAAAACTGGATGCTCGCCTGCTCTCCACATCCCCCCTGATCCGACCCGCTATTATCCAGCCCGCCAATCGCTTCTAACCGATCGTAACCCTCCGGCAAGTCATAGATGATGGTGGATTTCGCATGGACTCCAATACCTTCTGGGTACTCCTTTCCCCCCACGCGAATTGGATTACCCGAATGATTCAATTTGATTCGAATCGCCGATCCACCTTCATGTTTTCTCCACTTGATTTCCGTAAGCTTTAGCTCACCCTTTGGTCCTATAAGCTTGGGCGCAATCCAATCCGCGTGATCACAACTCTTGCCATCGCCTGCATCATTCACCACCAAATAAAGTTCTTTGGCACCTCGAATATCAGCCCGAATCATCGCGGTAGGCTTGAACTTGGTCACTACAGGGGTCACGAAGCGTGGACTACCCGGAGTGTGCGCGACTTGAGGCTGGTCAAAGTAACCTTCCTCTAATCCATCTCGTATTCGCAACTCAAGTTCGACACTCTTTTGGAACTCCTCAGCAAGCTGCACCGCTCTTCGCGATACTTCTTCATCCTCCAGGTCGTCAAGCGTGACCTGATTCAGGCCAGATTCATGCCAGAATTTTAAAGCAGGGACTTTATCTTTTTCCCCAGGGTCTAGGAACTTTACCCACTTGGTCAAAAGGTATTCTTGTAGACCACTATCTTCTGCGATCTCTTTTTTCTTATCGCCGCCTCCATCTGATGCATTCACCCGAACGCGCCATGCTGCGACCATATATTTTGCAATCTGATCAACGCGTGACTCAGCTCCAGCGACTTTAGCCTCAGCGATAAATTTCTTAACTTGCTCCTCCGCCTCCTTAATCTGCTTTTGACCTGAGTTGTAAGCATCCATTTCCTCCTGAGTGCAGAGCGGAGCATTATGAAGTCGAGAGCTATTAAAAATACCTGCGAGCGAGTAGTAGTCCTGAGTTGGAATGGGATCGAACTTATGATCATGACATCGGGCACATGAAACCGTCAGCCCCAGGAACCCTCGAGTCAAGGTATCCACTCGGTCATCGAGTTCGTCAGCCATCGCCTTGGCTTTATCACTGTTCTTGTAATACTGAGCCCCAAGACCGAAAAATCCAAGAGCGATGAGGTGATCATAATTACCCTCAACGCTTGGCCCGATCAGATCACCGGCAATCTGTAGCTTCACAAACTCGTCGTAAGGCAAATCCGAATTGAACGCTTCGATCACCCAATCGCGATATCGATAACCACTGTTATTGGGTCGCACAGCAAAAGTATGGGCCTGATCTTCGGCGTACCTCGCGACGTCAAGCCAGTAACGTCCCCAGCGTTCACCATAGTGCCTAGAATCCAACAGCCGATTCACTACCGTCTCAAAAGCTAGAGGTGAATTGTCTTCAACAAAGTCGGCAATCTCTTCGGGCGTGGGTGGCAAACCAATCAAATCGAAGGTTGCCCTTCGGATCAACGCACGCTTACTTGCTCGTTCATTTGGCACGAGACCTTGATCTTCCAGTTCTGCCAAAATGAATCGGTCGAGATCACTTGTTGCCCAGTTA
>JAAXIK010000274.1 GCA_012270385.1 Rubripirellula sp.
GACTAGGGTTACCCTGGGCATTCTCTCAAACGCTTTCTGATGAAGAGCAGGCGAAAAATGTCGTTTTATTTTTAATTGACGACCTGGGCTGGAAAGATCTAGGTTGTCAAGGAAGTGACTATTACCAAACACCAAATATTGATCTCCTGGCCAAACGAGGCGCTCGATTCACGAATGCTTATGCCGCCTGTGCCGTATGTTCCCCCACACGTGCGGCAGTGCTCACTGGCAAAGCTCCCGCGCGACTGTTGCTCACCGAGTGGTTGCCTTCAGGCCGTTGGAATCCTCATGCCAAATTACACAGCGGTCGGTATCTCAAATCCCTGCCGGTGGAGGAAGTGACACTGGCAGAGAAATTACGAGATGCCGGCTATCAAACAGCACACGTCGGAAAATGGCATCTTGGTGAGGATGATTTTTCATCCCCGATACACCATGGCTTTGATTTCAATGCGGGTGGAAACCCTCATGGTGCACCGGGAAACTATTTTTTTCCTTACAACGGAAACTGGTTAGTCCCTTCAACGGGGCAGCGAATCAAGTGGAATGTGTTCTCCGACGGATCCGAAGGGGAATACCTCACCGATCGTTTGACGGATGAAGCCATCGATTTCATCGCAGAGAATCACGATGAAAAGTTCTTCTTACATTTCGCGCACTATGGAGTCCACACACCGCTCCAAGCTAAGCCTGCAATGGTAAAGAAGTACCGTGAATTGCCAAAAGAAAGCCAGCAGGGCAATCCTATTTACGCAGCAATGGTCGAGAGTATTGATGAAAGTGTGGGAAGAGTCGTTGAGACCCTACAGGATCTTAGTATCCGGGACAGAACTTGCATCATTTTTGCGAGTGACAATGGTGGGTTCTACAAGGCGACAAACAACGCTCCACTCCGCGCTAACAAAGGAGCTTATTACGAAGGAGGAATCCGTGTTCCATTAATCATTGATTGGCCGGGCACAATTGAAAATGGGTGCGTGATCGATCAACCGGTCATCAGTATGGATCTCTATCCTACCTGCTTGGCAATGACCGGCGTACCTTTGTGTCCAGAACAGCACCTGGATGGTGTGTCACTTCACACATTACTCGATGGCTCCCAAAAAGGATTCAAAAGGTCGCTTTTTTGGCACTATCCGCACTACAACCAGCATCCATCTAGTTTCCCATCAAGCGTAGTTAGGAATGGAGATTGGAAATTGATTCAAACTTTTGATCCAGAGGGTGTAGAGCTATATCACCTAGGTGATGATCTTGGTGAGAAGAAGTCCGTCGCTAAAGAGTACCCTGAGATCACCAGTCGTTTAATGACAGAGCTAAATCAATGGAGATCCGAGGTGGGTGCTGAGACCATGCGACCCAACCCCAACTACGACCCCAGCAAGCTTGAGAAAAAGCGGTGAAGCTACATGAGAGGCAGCTGACGCGTTGCTTTACCTCAAGTTGTTTTCTACTACGGTGCAGGCATATTCCATGCAGGCGCAGCGTCAACCATTTTGTGTAAGAGTCGATCTAGCTCGAGGCCTAACTTCTTATCCGTCGGCGTTACTCGTGTGTTAAGCAGTCCGATGAAGTTCTTGCCGTCGTGGCGTCGAATCATAATCGAGGTTGTTCCGGGTAATGAGCCAGAATGCCACCGGTTTGCTCGTTGATTGCTGAGGATGCGATTACTCCATCCAAGTGAGTAATACACATTTTTGGGACGCCCATCTTCCTCATAGCCCGCGCTGCCTTCGGGTCTCCCATGCATTTTCTCGATGCTTTCTTTCCTCAGAATCGGGCAGTTCTCTGGGTCATCAAACGCGGCAGCGAACTTGGCCAGATCCTCGGCAGATGCAATCCAGCCGCCATGCGAGTCCATTGCTTCCAGGTACCAGCCTCCATATTGGGAAGGGACTTTTTGGCCGATACTGTCTGAAAACACCGAGTCTGCTGAGTGGGGATGATAGTAGCGAACTTCATTCGCAAATCTTTGATCAAGGTGTGTGCGACCAATCCTCATGGAGTGGATATCAAGAGGTTTTAGAACATGGGTTTGTACGTATTGCTCGTAGGTTTGGTCTGTAACCGCTTCGATCAGGCGACCGAGAAGGCAATATCCAAAGTTTGAATAGGCGTAACGGTTACCAGGCTTAAAATCCAAGTCTTGGCTTAACATCGCTCGAATGACATCTTGTGCATCAGCTGGTGATGGAATTCCAAGTTGATTCGCAAAACGTACCGATTGGAACATCGGATCGAAGGATTGATTACGGTCCCATCCCCCGCGGTGCTGTAGGACTTGTTCCACCGTAATCTCAGTCAATCCTTCAGGTGTGGATTGATCGTTCGTGTTGATCAAATTCAGTTTGAGAAAAACACGGTCACGGAGATTGATATGTCCTTTTTCAACCAACTGAAGGATCGCTACGGCAGTGATAGGTTTTGAGACACTTGCAATTCTGAAAAGACTATCAGGTTCCACAGGTTGTTGATTGCTGAGATCAGAGTAACCAAATCCTGCAGAATACATCAGTTTCCCATTGTCAGTGACTGCCACCGCAGCACCAGGTATGCGATGTTGTCTGAGGAACTCATGCATGGTGGGTTCAAAATTACTGAACGCCTTGGGATCAGTTTTTTCAGAGGTGCGGGTGGGCAATGCGGGTTCTTCTTCGCCTCGATCCCGTAGATTGTGTCCTTCACGGATCGTGATATTCGCCGTCAATCTGTTAGGAGCTGTTCCATCAATGACAGTCCCATGGCGAACAATGGGATCGTATTGCTGGCCCCACAGGATGGGATTCATGAAAACCCAAATCCCAAAAATCCAAAGCAGTTGATTCAGCACAGAATGATCAAGGGGCTTCATAGAGTGCTCCCGTGTATGGTCTTTGGATCTCGGTATCTCGGCGATTTGACAAGAAACAAGGTGTGCGATCTATCCTCTCCTCAAAAAGAGTTCGCACACCTTGTTGGTGTTCTACTACGGGAAGCACCCACGGGAGGATTCGAACCTCCGACACCCGCTTTAGGAAAGCGGTGCTCTATCCCCTGAGCTACGCGGGCAAAATGTCACGGGCAGTGAACCGTCTAACAGTGAACCGTCGAATGACCTGTTGCCTCCGGCCATTCGATTAATGCACGCAGACTTGGCGATACCTAAACTTAACGGCTAGGTTCTAATTCGGCTAGTTGGTGTCCACGCAGTGCCAACAGTAATTGGCCATCGCTCGCAGGCGAGCCAATACTGCCCTTTTCAGACCAAGCAGACTGAGCGTGCTGTTAAAGCTCTTTTCTGATCGAGTCTGCTACGAACTTGGCAAGTTTCGTGCTGTTTTCCGGCGTGTAATGAACGTTGGCCTCACGTGTGGGGACGTTCTTGCTCGCGAAATCAAAGAGACCATTTGTTTTAATTCCGTGTGTAGACATCACTTTCTTCGCAATTGCGTTGTACTTCGCGCTGTCGCCTACCACACGTCCTGCTGCTCCATTCGGAACGGGTGTTGTCTCACACCAAATGACTTTCGCACCCGTTCTCTTGAGGCGTTTCGCAAGCGTATCGAGATTAGCGGCGTATTGATCCGGTGGGATCTGCTGATGGCTACTTTCATTCTTTGGATCTGCGAGATTCTGTCCCTGAGGACCCATGTATTTTAGATCATGGAGGCCGTGATTAATTTGGATGACTGACCACTTTCGATCTCCTAGCCATTGGTCAATTTCTTCAAGTCCTTTGCTAGAGGGTCCACAGTTAGTCTGGGGGCGATAAACATTGGCTGTGCCTTGGAGCTCTGCTCGAAGTGGGACCATGTATCCGATTGAAATGGAATCTCCAATCACCAGTACATTCGGGAGATTCGGATCAGGATTTTCTGGATTCTGATAGGATGGATTGATCTTTCGGGCAGGTTTGTCAGGCATTGGTTTTGCGGTTTCAGACTTCCCAGGCCTTCTCACTGATATCCTTGGTTTGAGTTCGGGGTTTTTCTGTGCTGATAAAGCTACAGGGAGAACGGAAATGAATGCTAATGTGATCGTCAGAATCATGGTTGGGTTTTTCTTCATTAGTGGTCTCAATTTCAAAGTAAAAAAATTCTCAATGGATCTGACGGTTTGGTTCACCCTCAGGCGAATCAAGTTAATCGATCCATACCTGCCCATGTGAGTCGACTTGAGATTTTTTTGACTCGGTTCACCGCTGTTGACTCGAGTTAGTTCCGTCATTCATGTTTGTCGTTTCAACAAAAAACCAAGCATGAGTTGGGTAACTTTTCTTTCGAATCAAGCTAGACTAGAGGATCAATCGGAAGTTACGAGCCACCCGTCTGTTGGTGTTTGTTGTCGATATTGCTTTTAGCCGATGGAACGGAAAAGGCTAGGACCGAAGCAAGTAAGACTGAAGCAAGTAGGACTGAATTCAACGATAAGCTTGATCGATGTCTGAGGTCGATGGGCTGGTGATTCGCCGTCACCGTGAGATCATGCTGCTAGTCAATGGTGGAAAGCAGCTCCATGCATATTCAACAAGTGCTTCAGAGAAATGGAAGAACACAATTCGGTATACCGTATTCTTGATGCATCATTCAATCGTGCCAGTGAGGGTTTGCGAACCTTGGAGGAAGCAGGGCGTTTTGCCTTAAACCATTCGGAGCTCGCGAGTGAGTTCAAGGAGTTGAGGCATGGTCTGGCATCCTCGATGGAGGCCTTGCCACGAGCAGAGTTGATCCGCTCACGAGATACCACCTCGGATGTGGGTACCGAAATCCAAGCCGGTTCGGAGTACCGGAGGCAATCGATCGAATCTGTTGTGATTGCAGCCGCATCAAGAGTTCAACAGTCCATGCGTGTACTTGAGGAATACATGAAGGTGATTGATGCGGAGCCGGCTAGGAAGCTTGAAAGGATCCGCTATCGCATCTACACAGCATGTGCGAACCTTGAATTGAAAGTCCGTTCGAATCAGATCCAACAAAGACTCGCGGATTCTCATCTCTATCTGTTGTTGGATGCGGCGGATTCTGATCTTGAATTTGAGCGCAGGATGACTGACTTGATTGACAGTGGTGTTGATATCGTACAGTTGCGAGATCGAAGTGTTTCAGATCGAACTCTTCTGAGGCGGGCTCGGATCGGTGTCAGGATCGCAAGAGATGCAGGCAAATTGTTTATCGTCAATGATCGAGCGGATCTCGCTCTCGCGGCTGATGCAGACGGAGTCCATGTGGGTCAGGAAGAGTTGCCGGCAATCGATGCTCGCAGGATATTGGGATCAGATCGAATCATCGGCGTGTCGACACACTCACTCGAGGAAGCGAAACAAGCGGTTGCAGATGGAGCTGACTATATCGGTTGTGGACCAGTGTTCCCCAGTCATACCAAAGCCTTTAAGCATTTCGTTGGAGTCGACATGTTAAGAGAGGTCGCGGCAATGATCCAAATACCATCTTTTGCCATTGGAGGAATAGACAGCAGTAAACTAGAGCAGATCATTGATAGTGGGTTCTATCGGGTCGCTGTCTCCAATGCTGTCCATGCAGCGCCCCATCCAATGAAGACTGCGAACGAAATCAAGCAGGTTCTCGAGGAGGCTGCATCGCGACTTTCTCCGACGTCCAAAGTCGTTTAGGAATGAGGCCATTCGTTTGCTTGATCGCCTGAAAATGAGCAGTTCAAAAACAAGTGATAGAAAGGAGGGGGACGGATGTTGGAGGTTGAACAAAAATTTCGAGTTGACGAGGAAGCGAAACTGCTCAGCTGCCTGGAAGCAATCGGAGCGGTAGCGGATACCACGGAAATTCATGAAGACATCTATTACGCACACCCAGCACGAGATTTCCGGCAGACAACAGAGGCTCTGAGAATCCGAGTGGTCAATGGCGTCCCGATGATTACGTACAAGGGACCAAAATTGCCTGGGAGCATGAAGGTTCGCAAAGAATTGGAGTGGCGTTTAGATCCCGGTGATCCGTGTGGTCGTCAAACCATGGAAATGCTCGATCTGCTCGGCTTTAAGCCTGTGGCCACCGTTCGGAAATCGAGAAACGTTTTTCGTCTCTCAGAGAGCCATCTCACGGTTGCTGTCGACAACGTCGAAAGGTTAGGGCTTTTTGCCGAAATTGAGTGTCTCGTGAGTGAAGTACCCGAAATTGACGGTGCAAAAAAGCGGATTCAACAGGCGCAACTGCAGCTGGGCTTGGAAAAAAAAGAAAAACGGAGCTACCTGGGGATGCTTTTGGAGTTGTCAGAGAGTTAAACTATCCAGTATCCGACTATCACATCCCTATCAGGCGTCATTCGTAAAGGCGACAACGGGAAAGAAATATCGGGTAACTATCGTTGTACAACTCCATTTAAGAGGATTTCTAGATGATCAAAAAAGCGATGAGCGGCGTGGCCGTCCTATTAGTTGCAGCGGCAACTGTCGTGGCTGCTGAAGTCAATTTGGAAGGCGTAAAATGCGTCGTTGCACCCAAAGCAGCTTCCGCATCCAAAGCGGTAGACTACAAAGGTGGCAAAGTTTACATGTGCTGTGGTGGATGCGTTGGCAAATTCAAGTCCAACACTGCTAAATATGCAGAGAAAGCTAACCATCAGCTCGTAGCAACTAAGCAGTTTGCACAGAAAGGCTGCCCATTCAGTGGTGGTCCCGTTAACGAAAGCACCGTTGTTGAACTGGCCGGCACGAAGGTCGGATTCTGCTGCAACAATTGCAAAGGCAAATTCACAAGCGCTGGCGATGATGCCGCAAAGATGAAGTTGGTCTTCAGCGACAAAGCTTTCAAGAAAGCTTTCGCCAAAAAGAAGTAAGGCAGCTGTGCCATCGTGTCGCTTCTGCGGTAGCGACTAAACAACATTCCGGTGGTTGCCCTGAAAGGCAATCGCCGGTTTTTTTTGGATCCCCCACAAACGTTTTTCGTCAGCAGCTACTCGGTGAGTCTATTCGGCAAGAGAAAACGAGTGTTTTCGCGTCCGGACCCCTCATCTTGCTGTGTATTTTTTATGGTGCTCTGACCGATGTATTTAAGCTTGGCCCGGCGACTGATCACTGAGACAGATAAACGCCTCCTGTTCAAGGCTGCCTGGACTCTAGGAGTTCGAGGACTTTGGAGCGTGCATCAACATAAGAGAAGATTGAAAAGAGGTGAGTTCTTTCCACCCTTCCTCTATCTCTCTGTGATCAATAGCTGCAACCTACGCTGCCAAGGATGCTGGGTGGATGTCGGAGCGAAACAACACCGAATCGAAGTCGATGCTGCCAACCAGACGATCGCACAAGCCAAGGCAATGGGTAACAGCTTTTTCGGCATACTCGGGGGGGAACATTTTATGCACAATGATTTGCTGAAGATCTTCGAAGCAAATCGTGATGTTTACTTTCAAGTTTTTACCAATGGACATTTCATCACTGATGAAATCGCTTCTCGTTTGCGAGAGCTCGGAAATGTTACACCACTGATTAGTGTTGAGGGCACAGAGATCATTAGTGATACCCGACGAGGACGGGATGGCGTGTTGAATCAGACCATGCAGGGTCTTGAGACTGCGTTACGTCACAAATTGCTTGTCGGAGTCTGCACTAGCGTTTGTCAGTCCAACCTAGATGATCTTGTCCAAGATGCTTGGGTGGATCGGCTGATTGATATGGGTGTGATGTATTGTTGGTATCACATTTATCGACCTGTTGGACCTGAGCCCAATCCACAACTCGCTTTAACGAGTGAGCAGCAGAAGAGAGTCCGGCAATTTGTAGTGGATACCCGTGCGACAAAACCAATCATCGTTATCGATGCCTATCATGATGATGCTGGTAATGCGCTCTGCCCAGCTGCTACTGGGTTCACACATCACGTTGGTCCATGGGGAGACCTTGAGCCCTGCCCGGTGATTCAACTCGCAACGGAGTCGATTCATGATGAGAAACCCTTGGCGGATACTTTCAACCAATCTGAATTCCTGAGGGATTTTCGTGAGCTCACTGCAGAAAATACTCGGGGATGTGTCATCATGGAACGTCCTGACCTCTTGGTAGAGCTAGCAGAAAAGCATAATGCCAGAGATACAACGGTCAGGGGAGGAGTCATCGATGAACTGAAACAGGTAACTCCTCGACGTAGTCAGTTTCAGCCCGGCGACGAAATACCAGAAAGGAGTTTGGTTTATCGTTGGGCCAAAAGGTATGCGTTCAACGACTTCGGCACTTACGGTCAGCATTTCGATCGACAGAAATATCGAGACCCTGATGTTGTGCAAATCAAGCCGATGTCCAAGGTGAACTCGCAGGCTACTGTAAGTCAGTTGCCGGTTGTTGACTCTGAGTGAGTGATGAACGACAGCGCTGACTCTCACCCGCTGAACGCTCTTTGGCAAGCGCTAGTCTGCAGAGATTCGAAAGCAAAGCTTTTCTGTTAAAAAAATCAAATCGAGCCTCAATCCTTCAATGTGAGCTTACGTTCACTACTCACCGTGGGATCTTTTGATTTTTTGCTGATCTGGCGTGCCAAAAAACTGGGAAAACCTCTGCGATTGTTTGTGACCAAACCTGAAAACTGGTGCGCACTAGCTATGATGTCAGTTCACGCGGAGGAGCTCCTCGGTATGCGACCCGAGGAATGTCAATCTAGGCAAGATAGGTTGGCTGGCATGTGCAAGGGGGAAGGTCATGTGGCATACAAGTCGAGGCGATCGAACGCTGTCCGGCGATGAAGCTGCGCTAATCTCGCGAGCAATCGATGAAATGATCACCGCATTGGGTATGCGTGTTCATGAGGATTTCGAAGAGTTTGCCACCGACTGCATTTCCGGTATCGGAATCTATGATGCCTGCACTCCCTCTCAGCGAATCGGTTTGCTGCATCAAGTTGCAAATTATCTTTTGTGCGATACGGAAACAGCACTACCGCTGAACGCACTTACCGATGCAACCGTCGCTGCGGTCTTCGCGGAGATTCGAGACCAAGTCGTCATTGAGATCAAACTTGGCCACCAAGATCCAGTGCCGACCGTCGAGCGGCCGGAGACAGAAAGGTTGAGTCGACCTACTTGGAGGCAAATGGTTCTCTCGGCACATCTGAATTGTTTTGATCAACGTTATGAGCAAGAAGAAGGTGTTGAGGAGGCTTGGTTTCCCGAAATCAATTGTGAGGAGTCGAGGGTTTGGGAAGGATTGATCAACGAGCTTTCAGAATTGATCCTATGGGACCGCGACTTCGAATTAGCAGAAACCTTTCTTGATCTCGATCCGAATATCTCTAAACATCGTAGAAGATTGCTGGGCATTGATGATCATTACTTTTCCGCAGTACCGCAGGATCTTGAAGCGGACTCTGTATTTCAAGTACTCGAGGAAACTTATCACTTGGTTCGCACAAAGCCTCGTTGAGAAGTGATGCTGTCCGTTTTCTTTACAAAGATCCATTGAATCCATGCACTGGGGTAGACCATGAAGGCATTCGAGGCGTCCAAGCGGTACTTCGAGATTGCAGCTGATCAATTAAAAATTGATTCGGATCGAAGAGACACTTTGCTGATTCCAAATCGGGAGATGCAGGTTCAGGTAACCATTGAACGAGATAATGGTCAGCTGGAAAACTTTATTGGGTTCCGAGTTCAGCACGATGACTACCGAGGTCCGATGAAGGGTGGGTTGCGTTACCACCCCGAGGTGGACTTGGATGAGGTCAGAGCACTGGCGAGCTTGATGACATGGAAGACCGCGGTCGCCAATCTGCCATTCGGAGGAGCAAAGGGTGGGATTGGAGTCGATCCCAACAGCTTATCGACACGTGAGATTGAGCGTCTCACTCGTTCATTTGTGGATCAGATTCATGAGATCGTTGGACCGGATAAAGATATTCCGGGACCTGATATGGGTACGGATCATCGCGTGATGGCGTGGTTTAGAAACCAATGGGAGAAATACCACGGGTTTGATCCCTCGGTAATTACGGGTAAGCCCGTCGAGGAGTATGGAGCCAAGGGCCGGGAGGAAGCCACTGGACGTGGAGTGGGTTTGTTGACGCACAAGCTCATGAAGCGTCTTGGCTCTAAGCCGGGGGAATCGAATGTAGCCATCCAAGGATTCGGGAATGTCGGCACGCACGCCGCCAAGTTTCTCGATGAGGCACAGTTTCCCATTGTGGCTGTGAGTGACATCACCGGCACTTATTATCGCGCGGCTGGGTTGAATGTCCGGGCGTTATTGAAACATAAACTCGAGCATCCAAGAGGTTTATTGGAGGGGTTCGATGATTGTGAAACACTCCCACCTGATGCTTTGCTTGGGTTGAGTGATGTGGATATTTTGATTCCCGCGGCAGTGGGCGGCGTGATTACAGAGGAAAATGTTGATCAGATTCAAGCAAAGGTGATTGTCGAAGGAGCCAACGGGCCGGTCTATCCGATCGCTGATCGCATTCTGAGTGATCGAGGGATTCTCGTTCTGCCAGATATCTTGGCTAACGCAGGTGGAGTGACGGTAAGCTACTTCGAATGGGTCCAAAATCGGCAACACTATCGATGGACACTCGATCGTGTCCGTCAGGAGTTAGAGCACACCCTGAGTGACGCCTTTGAAAAAGTTTGGCAGACCGCCAACCAGCACGATGTCTCTTTACGGACGGCTGCCTACATGATCGCCATTAATCGGGTCCAACGAGCGGGTGAGCTTGCCGGTTTTGCGTAAACGCTTTGGAGGCAGCATTTTGATCGATTCCTTCACGAATCTTCGCAAATTGCAGTGTTTGGGCATGCTCCTCATCCGCCAAGGGACGCCGGATGGCTCTCCATGCAACTCGGAATCTGTATCATTTTCATCGAGATATGAGATCTGCTACCGCTGGGCTCGACGAAATTGGCCTCGAAGTGATAGATTACGCGGCTCGCTGGGGTTTTTTGTCCCTTTTTGAATTTTTTCGTCGCCTTCGAACCGTTTGTGGCATCCGTGATTCTGATTCTGAAGAGTAGCGCTACCGAAGAACAAATCGAGCACGTTCTGGAACGTGTTGAAGCACTGGGGCTGCAGCATCACCTCAGTCGTGGAACTCACCGAACGATTGTGGGGATCATTGGTGATGAAGAGCAGCTACGAGAAGATTCCTTACTGGCGATTCCTGGAGTAGCAAGCGTGGTTCCTGTTCTACCTGCTTATAAGCTTGCATCCAGAGATGCTCATCCTGATGCCAGCGTGATCAACGTATCCGGAGTCCAAGTAGGCGGGGGCCACTTGGGGATGATCGCGGGTCCATGCAGCGTTGAGGACAGGGACCGTATGTTCCGCATCGCAGAGGCCGTGCGCGAATCCGGTGCCAATCTCTTTCGTGGTGGCGCCTACAAACCTCGCACGAGTCCATACGCCTACCAGGGGATGGGTGTTGAGGGTTTGAAACTCCTCAGGGAGGTGGGTGATGCATTTGATATGCCAGTGGTTACCGAAGTCACCGATCCCCGCCTCGTGGAGACGGTCGCCGAACATGCCGATATGTTGCAGGTTGGTGCCCGTAATATGCAGAACTTTGTTCTATTGACGGAGGTGGGTAAGTCTCGACGGCCTGTTCTACTGAAACGTGGGATGAGTGCAACGGTCAACGACCTTCTCATGTGTGCGGAATATATACTCTCTCAGGGCAATCCGAACGTCATCTTGTGCGAGCGGGGCATCAAAGGTTTCGACCCTGCTACGCGAAACGTATTTGATGTTGCCGCTGTACCCCTGCTTCATACACTGACCCACTTACCGGTCATTGTGGATCCCTCTCACGCTACCGGAAGACCGGATCTGATTCCTTCCTGTTCTTTGGCGGGACTAGCCGCGGGTGCTGATGGTGTCCATATTGAAGTGCACGATTGTCCTGAAGAAGCAAAGAGCGATGGGCCACAAGCCCTCTTACCTGAACAATACGATGAGCTAGTTGGACAGATGCGTCGGCTAGCGGAGATCCTTGGAAAAACGATTTCACCCCTACCGGAGAAGAATCCTTGAGCCGTCGTCGAATCATTGCTGGAAACTGGAAAATGAACATGCGTTTGGACACGGCAACTGCCTTGGCCAAGGGTGTTGCTGAGTCGGTGGGTGAAAATCCAGAAGTCGACGTCGTTCTCTGTCCGCCTTCTATTTATTTATCCGCTGTTGGAACTGCCGTGGAGGGTACTCCTGTCGGTCTAGGTGCACAGAATTTGTACGCCGCCCAAGACGGTGCATTCACGGGTGAAGTCAATGCAGCCATGTTGACCGATGTCGGATGCGGATACGTGATCCTGGGGCATAGCGAGCGGAGAGCACTCTTAGGTGAAACAGATCAACAGATTAGTGAAAAATTGCACAGTGCTCTCGCGGGTAATTTGACTCCTATTGTTTGTGTAGGAGAAACACTCGAAGACCGCGAATCAGGTCAAACGGAGCAAGTCGTTGAGACCCAAGTACGAGGTTCCTTGGCGGGTCTGGATGCGGGCCAAGCGGCATCCATCGTTCTTGCTTCTGAGCCTGTCTGGGCAATTGGTACTGGTAACACAGCGACACCAGAGCAAGCGGAGGAGGTTCACGCTTTCATTCGAAAATTGCTCGGCGAGATCTTTTCGGCGGAGATTGCCGGTCAGATTCGAATCCAATACGGCGGAAGTGTAAAACCAAACAATGCCACCGAGTTACTCGGGCAGCCGAACATTGATGGAGCCCTCGTTGGTGGGGCGAGTTTGAAAGTGGAAGATTTTGCTGGCATCATTCATGCTGGCTAGTATCCTTCCGAGTCCTTCCAAAACCTTCTAATCCAAATTGAAGTGAATACGAAATGATGATCTTACCTTTGGCTTCCCTCTCGGGTGTGTTGCTCGGTTGGCTGATGGCCTTCCTCTCTTTGTTCCTGATTATGCTCATCCTGATCCAACGGGGTAAAGGTGGCGGTTTGACCGGTGCATTGGGTGGACCTGGAGGACAAAGTGCCTTCGGTAGCAAAGCAGGTGATACCTTTACTGTGATCACAGTAGTCGTCGCTTCGCTATGGGGTCTCGCTTGTATTATCACCATGCTGGTTCTTGGGGATGCTGGCGGTAAGGCCACTGCAAGCGATTCGCAATCCAATACCGAAGCGGTAGCTGAAGCCTCGGAGGAGCTTGAGGAAATGGATGCAGGTTCCGGATTGGTCGTTCCCTCCAACGATACCACGACTGAGGAATCGGAAACGGATGAAGACGGGGAAGAAAGTGCCT
Organism: Rubripirellula sp.; assembly: GCA_012270385.1. Taxonomy (GTDB): domain Bacteria; phylum Planctomycetota; class Planctomycetia; order Pirellulales; family Pirellulaceae; genus Rubripirellula. The sequence goes on from JAAXIK010000274.1 coordinate 13,183, forward strand.
CTGCAACCCCATCGGCCGATCTGTCGCCAAACGATGCTGGGGCAGCTGATGATTCCAGTTCGGACTCGGAAGCGGTGAATGATACCGAAGCGGAAGAGACCGATGAAACTGCTGCTGAGGGCGAACCAGCAGAATCAGCTTCCGAATAAGCATCGGAACACTTCTGCAAACACCCCTCTTCAAGCGGCTAAAGGCTACGACCATGACAGATCAGCAGACTGCCATCGTTCGAAGTATGACAGGTCAGGGCCATGCTCAGAGGATGGGTGAACAAGGAAATGTTAAGGTAGAAATACGGACCGTCAATCATAAGGGCTACAAGTGTGTTCCCAAGCTCAGTGATTCCCTCGTAGCATTTGAGAGTAAGATCGACGCCCTCGTCCGCGGCAGGATCCATCGAGGTACGGTACATCTTCATGTGGTCTATAGGCACCCAACAGTCAAAGAGATCCCCGTAATCAATCAGCCTGCTGTGGATGCTTATCTCGAAGCCTTATCGGAGACGGTTGATCGACATGGTGACCTTTTAGGGCCTGTTGATTTTGCATCCCTATTGTCGCTGCCCGGTGTATTAAGTGTAGGGGCTTCTGATCACGAGGATGAGCAAGGTCTTTGGGAGTTGCTACAAGAGGCGATCATTTCCGCGATCGATAATCTTGATGAGATGCGAATGACAGAGGGACAGCGAATGTCTCAAAGTCTTCAGCACGACTGCGATCAAATCACCGAGCATCTTGAGGGGATAGGCAGCACTTCACCTCGATCCGTGGAGGTTTATCGCCAAAGATTACAAGGAAAGATTGAGCGAGCTCTGCAGGAGCACGGCGTTCAGGTATCAAGCGTCGATCTCCTTCGAGAAGTGCAGATTTACGCAGATCGAGTAGATATTCACGAAGAGATCGTCAGATTAAATAGCCATCTGGAGATGTTTGCCGGCGTTCTTGGAGGCAAAGATCAATCTCAACCTACCGGTCGGAAGCTGGATTTCATACTCCAAGAAATGTTCAGAGAAACGAATACCATTGGCAGTAAGGCATCCGATGCAGACATCTCTGCGCACGTGGTAGAGGTGAAGTGTGCGATCGAGAGGATGCGAGAGTTAGTACAGAACTTGGAATGATTTCGAAAGAATTTGCCGCTCAGTGGGCAGCGTGGAGGAAGATTCCGGACAGTTTTCGATCCGGGAAACACGCCACCAGAATCTCTGGATCCGAGGCTTTTTGAGCGTCTTTCACAGTTTTTTTAGCTTGGGGAGCGAATTTGGTGACGAGAGGCCGTCTTGTAATCATCTCCGGACCAAGTGGTGCTGGTAAATCTACGGTGGTGCGTGAGCTGATTAATCGATCCGATTTACCTCTAAAACTCAGTGTTTCTGCCACAACTCGGCCTGCTCGGGCTGGAGAGATTGACGGAGTGCATTATCATTTCCTGAACCAATCGCAATTCAATCAATTGCGAGAGGACGGCGAATTCCTTGAGTGCAAAGAAGTTTTTGGATTAGGCTACTGGTACGGGACACTGCGAAATAAGGTGGCCACTGGCCTCGAGGAGGGGTCTTGGGTTATTTTGGAGATTGATGTTCAGGGTGCCATCGCAGTCCTGGATCAAGGTGGATTAGATCCGATTACTTTTTTTGTCCATACAGGTGGGCTGGATTCTTTGGAATCGAGGTTGAGAGGACGAAAAACTGAGGATGAAGCGGTGATTTCGAGACGGCTGACTACCGCCGAAGAGGAAATCCAACTCATGCATCGATATCAGTACGAGATCATCAATGATGAGGTCGACCGTGCGGTCGAAGAAATAGATCAACGGTTGAGCAGACACAGAGAAAACAGGGAGCATTAGAAATGCTAGAGGAATTAAAAGAAGAAGAAATCGTCAACAAGGTTGGTGGTCGTTTCAAACTAAGCACATTGATTCAGAAGCGATTGGTGCAATTGAATCAAGGAAGTCGAGCGTTGGTCAACGTGGATGCCCACGATAAGATGACGATTGTCCTGCAAGAAATTATGCAGGATAAGATTGTCTTAAATATGGACAATGAAGTCGAGAAAGTGATGGATTTGGATGCAACCATTGCCGCTGCTGAGGGTCCTGAAATCGAAGCAGCCGACCTATGAGTCGTTCACCCGCTACCGTGTTATTGGCAGTGGGTGGAGGCATCGCGGCCTACAAGGCGGCCATTCTATGCAGCCGACTCGTGCAACTCGAGCATGACGTAAGAGTCGTCATGACCAAGTCGGCAGAGCAATTCGTCGGGGCAGCAACGTTTGCTGCTTTGTCTGGTCAAAGAGTTGCAACGGATACGATTGATCACAATTCTTATCCTGCGGGACCGCACATCGAGCTTGCCCGCGGCGTAGATTTGATGATTGTTGCACCCGCTACCGCGAATCTCATCGGTAAGTTCGCGAATGGCATTGCCGATGATTTGACCAGCACTCTGTATCTTCAAAGGGTTTGCCCTGTCCTGATGGCTCCCGCCATGAGCGCTTCCATGTGGGACAAATCTTCGGTGCAGAGGAATATTGAACAACTTCGTGCTGATGGCTGTGAATTCGTCGGTCCCGAGGAAGGCTGGCTAAGTTGCCGTGTCAGGGGTGCCGGTCGGATGAGCGAACCGGACAGTATTTTGGAGCGAGCGGAGCTAATGTTATCTTCGGATTAAGCTCCCGTTTTGGCATCATCCAATGGAATTCGCTCTCTCTCAGGCGGGCAGATTTCTTTATGATTCTAAAGTCCGTCGCTAACTGGTTCGCTCAGACCTGTCTCACTCTCTACATTATTGTGGTAGGGATCTGCCAGGTGTGTGTTTTGCTGTAATTCTGTTTGTTTCTCGACGCTGAGTGGGACGATTCATGCCCGTTTACGTTTTTGGCCATCGTAATCCCGATACCGATGCAATTTGCAGCGCCCTTGCTTATGCGGATTTTCTGCGACAAACCACTCGGCCTGATGCGATTGCAGCTTGTTGTGGGACACCCAACGAAAGAACGGAATTTGTACTTAGGAAAGCGGGTATAGCTTCTCCGAAAATCATGATGGACGTGCGTCCAGAACTTGAGGATGTCTGCAATCGAGATCCGATTACCGCCACTAAGGGTGATGTTTTTTTTGAAGTTTATCAGCGTATGCTTGATCATGGTGTCAGAGCAATTCCTGTGCTGGATGAAGAGCATAATGTTACTGGGATTGTGACTCTCTTGGATCTTTTGCAACTGATGTTGCGTGGTGGCGTAGATCCCATCAAGGCGAGAGAAGTTCGCACAACGCTCGACAAGGTGGTGGACGTCATCGGTGGTTCTTATCAGCATTCGGTTGATACGGGCCGTGTGGATGAACTTGTGGTCACCGTGGGTGCGATGAGTGCGGATGGCTTCACATCGCGTGTTCGTGCCTTCCCTTCCGAGCGATTACTTGTGGTTAGCGGTGATCGCCCAACCATTCAGCTACCTGCCATTGAGACAGGAGCGCGAGCACTCGTCGTAACCGGCGGCTATCAACTTTCCAGTGGTCTATTGCAATTAGCGGAGGCTCGCGGCGTGACCGTGATCAATAGCCCATATGATACCGCGACCACGACAATGCGAATCAAAGCAGCTCACCTAATCGATTCGGTGATCAATCCTGAGTTCATGAAGCTTCCCGCTCGTATGCCTGTTGCGAATGCTCGCCAGCAAGTCTATCGATCACCTCAAATGGTGTTCCCCGTGGTGGAGGGTAATCGATTGGTAGGTGTGATCAGTAAGAGTGATCTCGTGCATCCACCTCGGCCCCAATTGGTGCTGGTTGATCACAATGAGATCAGCCAGGCCGTTCAAGGTGCTGATGAAGCGGATGTGCTTGAAGTGCTCGATCATCATCGTTTGGGTGGATCTCTCAAATCAACAAACCCAATTCGCTTTAACATGGAACCAGTGGGTTCCACCTGCACGCTGGTTGCCAAGATGTTTCGTTCGGCAGACATCAAGCCTACCGCAGGCATCGCCTTATGCATGGCATCAGGAATGATCAGCGATACGTTGAATCTTCGATCACCAACTGCAACAGATGTCGATCGAGATCTACTTCGTTGGCTACAGAAATACTGTGAAGTGAATCTCGACCAGTTTGCGGGGGAGTTTTTTCAAGTAGGTTCTGCTCTGAGATCTTGTGATTCAGATCAAGTGGTACGAGAAGATTGTAAGGAATGCGAAGAGTCGGGGATCCGATTTTCAATCTCTCAGATCGAGGAGATTGGTTTTGATCTTTTCTGGAAGCGTAAAGAAGAATTATCCCAATCTTTGGAGCAATTGGCAGCAGCCTCTGGGCTAGAATTCTCCGCGCTTCTCGTCACCGATATATCAAGTAATGGCAGCTTATTGCTGATGAGCCGTGAGCCTGAAGGATGGGAAGAAATTAACTATCCCCAATTGGAGGATCGTCTCTACCAACTCGATGAGGTGGTTAGCAGGAAGAAGCAGCTTTTGCCATGAATGTGCCGTCTGCGGGAGGCCACGGGGGCGGCATCGTGGAGGTGCTTGGATTTGGCTAGTCTGTGTGTTTTTACAGTCCCTCCGCCTCAAGCGGAATCATCAATTCGAGTGGTCCCATGATCCATCGGATTCATACTGAAAGTGATCATCCATGTTATGCAGTTATCGGAACTCCTTGATTTCTTTTTCTCTGACAAGATTTTCTCAGCTCACCGCGGCGTTAGTGACTTTTTGCATATTAGCTGCTGATAGCACTTTACTATTGGCTCAACATGACGGAGCGAGGGACTCTGTTCAGCAAATTGCACTGGGTAAGTTTGAAAAGGTCGATCAGATCTTGGAAAAAAAGAAACCGTTTGCAGGGGAGGCCGAATCCGCATTCGTCAAATTATTGCAATCAGCTGCTCAAGATGATGTTGCGAAGGCTACGGAATACGGAAAACAAGCGGTAGAACTGGGTATCCCACCGGAACGTTTGGTGGTAGGACCACGGACGCTGCTTGGCAGATTACCCGAGAACTCCGAGTTGAATCGATGGGTGAGTGAACAAGTTTCAACAAAATTGGTTCACGGACCCATGGTAGGTTCGGTCACGGATCATTCTGCATCCATCTGGTTGAGAACACTTGGGGACGCAAAAGTTGACGTAACTTGCATCGAGACCGGACAGAAGTTGAGTTCCATGACGAGCAAAAAGTCGGATTGGACAACCGTACTCACGTTCGATAATTTACCGTCGGCTGCAGAGTGTCACTACGTCGTTCACATTGATGGAAAGCAATGTGCGACTTCATCTTTTCGCACCTACCCGATCCATGGAACAGGGGGACAGTTCTCGGTAGGCTTCGGTGGTGGAGCAGGGTTTGTGCCCGAGTGGGAGCGGATGTGGGACACCATTCTGGACTATAAGCCTCACGCATTTTTGATGATGGGTGATAATGTCTATATTGACCAGCCTCAGCAGTCGCTTACCCAGAGGTATTGTTATTATCGACGCCAGTCTCGGCCGGAGTGGCAACGATTCACCTCCCAAACCTCCATGTACTCCATTTGGGACGACCATGATTTTGGGACAAATGACTGCATACCCGGTCCCGAGATTGAAGTTCCTACCTGGAAGCGTTCAGTCTGGGAGATTTACAAGCAGAACTGGGTGAATCCGTCTTATGGTGGTGGCTCCGAACAGCCGGGTTGTTGGTACGATTTTCACATCGGTGACGTCCACTTTCTAATGCTCGACGGTCGTTATTATCGAGACCTCAAAGGTGGGTCAATGCTTGGTCCAGTTCAAAAGACCTGGTTATTGAAAACACTCAAGGAGTCATCAGCTACCTTCAAGGTAATCGCATCGCCTGTTCCTTTCACTGTGGGTATTAAAAAAGGAAGTCGGGATCCTTGGGACGGTTTCCCTGAGGAGCGAGCCGAGATCTTTGATTGGATTCAAACGCAGCGTATCGAAGGTGTATTTCTAGTTGCCGCAGATCGTCATAGGACGGATCTGCGAGTCAACCCACGTCCCGATGCTTATGATCTTTACGAGTTTGAAAGTTCGAGACTTACCAATCACCATACACACAGCGTTGTTCAAACCGATGGCTTAATCTGGGGTTATAACGAAACGTGTTCTTTCGCTTTGATGACTTTTGATACGGATCAAACCGATCCCATCGTGAAATTCCAGTGCATCGACATCGATGGAAAAGTGCACCATACATTTGTTCTAAAACACAGTCAGCTAAAATTTAAATGAGATAAGCTGTGGGTTGAGAATGACTATTCTTTGGCGAGATTGACAGCGACAATTTCTTTGTCGTTTCTTGCAAACAAAGTCTTTTGTGCGTAAGCGGGATGGCTCCACACCACCGAACGACCGAAGCATTCGGCGGTCGGTTCAAGTACGTGAAATCTTCCTTTCTCGAGATAGCCATCGGCTGATAATTCGGCCACGATAAAGTCCCCAGATTCACTCATGAGGAAGTATTGGTTGCTGTCACCTCTTCGAGTGATGAATGCAGTGCCGTGCCGGATATAGCGAGTTTCGCCCGGTTTGGTTGGTTCAAAGCTTGTCCAGAGTTGCGTTCCGTCCTTGGAGTCTACAGCAACCAGATCTCCATCATTGCAATCGGTTCCGAAAACAATGCCATCAACGAAAAGTGGTGTTGAATTAGCACAGTGAACTGCATTCTTCGGTTCCCCTCGCCAAAGTTCCGTCACCGTTGGACTTGACGGATTCAGTTTCAGCATGATCGCTTCGGTTCGTATACTGCTGATGTACATGAGGTTGCCTTCTACCACTGGGCTCGCAATGGACATCTCGTAGTCCGGTGTAATCGGCACCTCCCAATAGAGTTCGCCGTTTTGTGGATTAAGACTGGATACAGCTTGAGGATGAAAACAGATGAGTTGTTCGGTGCCACCAGCAGAAATTAGCGTCATTGGACAGTAGCTGGTCTTCGCATCCAGAGATTTCCAAACCACCTGGCCTGTGAGTTTATCGAGTGCAACGACACCCTGCCCTTTTCCACCCACGCTGGTATAGAGAAGATCGTTGACGATGAGAGGGTGAGAGGCGAAGCCCCAGATGGGAGCTTCGATTCCAAAGGATTCCTTAAGGCTGCGTTCCCAAATTAGCTTGCCGTTTTGGAGTCCGATGCATTTCAAATCACCCTCAGCTCCCAGGCTGTAGATTTTCCCATCATCGATTGTGGGTGTGCATCTCGGTCCCGCTGGATAAGAAATACTGTAGGGACAATCATACTGGTAGGACCATTTAAGTTTTCCACTGTTGGCTTCAAAGACCTGAATTCGCTCGCTCCCTTGAAGAGATGCTCGCGTTCCTGGATCGTTAAAGGATTCCCCAGAGCTTTTTATGTAGTCGAAGACAACAACACAATCCTCAGCAACAGCGGGTCCAGCATATCCAGAACCTACGGAATTCCTCCATTTTACTGTTAAACCGTTTGGAGTGATCTCGTCGATGACTCCTGATTCACGGTAGACTCCGTCACGTTGATCACCCATCCAGCCTTTCCAATCATCGGCTTTACTGGCCGTGCAGGCGAAAATGATCACCGCTACGGTGCTAAGCTTTGCCAAGGCATTTTGTGGATTCATCAGTCCTTATTCCTTTCGGTAAGAATATCGGGTTGGGCCCGGAGGTTCGACTTGGGTCTATCGAGACGTTTTACCTGATACCATGTTGGATGTGGATTTTAACGTGATGGTGGGAGTTATGGGAGTCTTTCCGCTGTGTGGTGGGATTGCTTCTCGGCGGCTAAGCCAGAAGGAATGGAGATGTTGAAACTCATTTTGATGAGGCACGCAAAAAGCGATTGGAGTCAAGGAAATCAATCCGATCATCAGAGACCGCTCAATTCGCGAGGGATTCGTGATGCAAAACGGATGGGGACCTGGTTGAAAGAGAATGATTTAACACCCGAAATCATTCTGTGCTCGAATGCTTGCCGGACTGAACAAACTGCTGAATTGATGCTCGAGCAATGGGAAAGTAAGCCAGCTTTGTGTCTGACGCAGGAACTTTACTTAGCGAGTCCAGAATCCATTCAGCGCACCGTTCATCAAGATGCCTGTGATTTTGGTTGCGTGATGGTGCTGGCACACAATCCAGGAATCTCATACCTCATCTCATTACTAGCTGGTGAGGACATACAGTTACCGACCGCTGGGCTAGCCGTGTTTGAATTGTCAATTGAGCATTGGAGTGAATTGCGCAACAGTAGTCGTGTTCGGTTAATCAGCCTCACAAAACCCAAAGCACTCTGAATGATGAGGAAAGAATTGGTGTTGGTACTGGCAATTCTTGCTTTTCTGATTGCACACTTTGGAACGTGGGTGGCATTTTATAATCGAACCAATGCGATGGATCTGCCGCGCCGATTGACTAAGCCGCTGATGAAGCTGTCTCTTCTGCTAGCGATCCTGTTTCCACTGTACTTAGTGTTCTTTCAGAGTAGGACCTTAGGCTTTGGGCACCTACTTGAGGGTCGATTCGGAGAAGTTCCCTTGTTCCTCCGTCTTTACTATGGGTTTATTTTCTCAAGTTATCTTTGGCTCGGAATTGCATGGATTTACACACGACCGTTCTTGCGTATCGGATGGGTGGACGCTCAGGTAGATTCCAAGCAGTATGATGTTCAAGTTGAAACGGGCGAATGCCTGACTCTGTCACCCAAGTGTGCGGTCTTTGCCAAGATACCATGGAATCAGATTTTTCAACTATCTGTCGAGCAGATCACTTTACCGGTCCGTGGCCTTCCCTCCCAACTCGATGGTTACCGCATTGCTCATCTGTCGGATATTCATCTCACGGGTGACGTTGCTCCCGAATTTACTCAGCACGTGATCAATGTAGCTAATGCTTGGTCTCCCGAGTTATTTGCGTTAACAGGAGATTTGATTGACTCTGAGCATTGTGTGGAATGGATTCATCCCATTTTTGCCGCGGCAACAGCGGTAGACGGCGCGTACTTCATACTCGGTAACCACGATGCACGAATGAAAGATGTGAATTGGATTCGTGAATCAATGCGTGGAGCTGGATGGGTTGATTTAGGGGGGCAGAAGAGGTCTGTCACCTTGCGAGGGCAGGAAGTCACTCTGCTTGGTAACGAATCGCCGTGGTTAAAAGAACCACCATTGCTCGATCGCAGTGATTGTGATTTTCGATTGATGTTGAGTCATAGTCCTGATCAAATCCGCTGGGCCCGCAATCACAATGTTCAGCTGATGCTAGCTGGACATACTCATGGCGGACAGGGACGAATACCCTTGTTGGGTCCGATCCTCAGTCCAAGTTTATATGGAAGTCGTTTTGCGTCGGGGCAGTTCTATCACGATCCAACCACCATGCATGTGACCCGTGGACTTGGGGGAACAAGATTGCTGCGATTGAATTGTCCACCTGAACTATCTTTGTTGACACTTCGATCGATGTGAGAGCCGCGGGAAATGGAATACCTGTCCGGACGGTAGATGAGAGAGATCAGGTAGATGCCAGTACCGTCTTTCTTCGACGAACTCGAGAATATTTATATCCGGGTACAAAGAAACAGCCGGCGGAGGTAAGTCCGAATAGCAAATGCCCATGGTCGGGCCAAATTGCCATCGCGACAGCGGTTAACGAAAGAACAGCAGCTTGCAGATAAAAAATACCGTGAAACATACTGGCTTTGATCACGAAAACCATTGAGCTGATAACACCCAGAAGTGGTGAAAAGGTAAGCACGGGAAGTTTGAGGATAGCTTCAATAGGAAACAGCATTGCGATGGCAACCATGCTGGCGCCCCAGACATGTGCAACCTGACGTTCAACAAAAGTCACCGGGCCTATTCGTTGACGGATCTTCCAAAAAACCCCAGCCCAAGCACCCAATCCTACTGTCCACACCGCACCGTAGACCCATCGCTCGGAGTACCCTAGCTGATTCAATTGCCAAGTAAGCAAACCAGCAACAAGGAGCACCATGGAGTGCCAGATCCAGAGCGTACCCCAATTTTCCAGAACACCAGCGTGATGAGTTTCTCGAAACATTCTTGCAATGACTTGCGTGAATCGACCACTACTGGCGACTACTTTTTCATCCGCTAGATAAGCCTCCAAATCTTCTGCTAATGCTTCCGCTGTTTCATATCGAAGATCGATGGGCTTTTGCAGACATCGGATGGTGATCATTTCGAGGTCACGATCGAGTCTCGGACGCAGAGCACGTGGAGAGACAGGTTCCTGTTCGATTACCTGCATCACCAAGTCCATTGGGGTGTCGGCGAGGAATGGATTCCGTCCGGTGAGAGCGTAATAGAGAACACAACCGAGGGAGTAGATGTCGCTACCTGGCCCCAACAAATGGGTTCTTCCACTTGCTTGCTCGGGTGACATGTAGGCGGGTGTGCCAACCAGTGCACCGCTGCGAGTTGCATCCATCTGGCTGTCAACTTGCTTCGCCAATCCAAAGTCGGTCACCATCGGAATATCTTCCGATGCGATAATGATGTTGCTCGGTTTCAGATCCCGATGAAGGATTCCTTGCTGGTGTGCATATCCAATAGCTCTGGCAATCTTAGCGACAAGACTCGCGGCATCTCTTTGACGTAGGGGTTGTGCCGCAACTCGTTCAGAGAGAGTTGGCCCCTCAATGAGCTTCATGCTGAAAAAGGCTCTCCCCTCCATATCGCCAGCTTCGTATACGGGCACAATGTTTGGATGTTCGAGCTTGGCGGTGGCTTTGGCTTCCGAAAGGAATCTACCGATGTCTGTATCACTGGCTAGCCGTCCTCGAAGGATCATCTTGACGGCTACTGTTCGATTGAGACTGATTTGTTTGGCTCGAAAAACCACCCCCATCCCACCTCTTCCGATTTCATCTTCAAGGCGGTAGTCACCGATGACGACTGGCAATTGAAGGCTACGCCAGCGGCCTTGTGACTCCGTGCTGGTAATTCCTTCATCTAATGAAGCACCTGCCGTGTCAGTGACCAGCATCGTGCCGAATAGACGACGCAGATCCGTTTCAAGATCGGGATGCTCTTGATACATCGAGTGAAGGTCTGTCAGATCTCCTCGGCACACTGCATCCGCGGCGTTCGATAAAACATCAGCTAGTCGTTGTTCACGATCTTCACTCGTTTCAATACCCACATCGCTCACGAATGAGCTCCTTGCTCGGTGACATCGAGAGGAGTTTCCTCCAGAAGTGACCTGAGTCGACGCAGAGCTCGCAGGTACCTCATGCTCGCCGCGGGTGGATTGAGTTTGAGCAGTTCTGCGATCTCATGATTAGAAAGATGCTCGTAGTGTCTCATCAAAATGATTTCACGATCCTGATCATTCAGTTGTTGAATGACCCCCTCCACCTTGATGGCAATTTCGCGTTGAGCCGCCGCGGTCGCAGGAGTCATTTCAGGATCGCAGATCTGTGCACTGAACTCTACGGTAGATGGGTCGGGACCTGCCATCGCGCTCATGGGTCTCTCCCGATCCATGTTGCGTTTCGCACTCACGCGGTGCCGACGATAGGTGTCGATGATTCGATCCCAAGCAATTTGCCTCATCCACAGGTGGAAAGCCATAACGGGGTCGTTCAGGTACCTGTCGAGTCGTCCGCTTGCTTCAACCAGCACATCCTGAACGACGTCACTGACGTCAATTCTTTGTTGGACCTTCCTGTCAAGCCGCATCTCGACGAGACGACGCACAGGGCCTCGGTGCTCCTCGAGAAGCTTGTTGACAGCCTGAGCATCCCCATTGCGAGCCGCATTGAGCAGCGATTGCGTTTGATCTTGGGATGGCCACATTGAATTTGCCAGTTCTGGGGAGAATTGCTCCGCCGCCGCCTTGCGAGGATGAACGGTAGAGAGACCGTTCCTTTGCATGGTAGAGGCTTGGGAATCCCTTCAGCCACTTTTCGTGAGCTCAGTGGATTCTGGAGAGCAAAAAACGCCGATAGTGCACTCGAATCAGGCTTTTTCCCCCCTGAAAGTCGTTGGGATATGCCGATTGAGGGGGTTTTAAGACTGACGTTTTAACTGGCTGCTAGCATTTTAACCGCGTTAGCTGGCTGACAATAAAAAAGGGCCACCGTAGTCACTGGCAGCCCTTCTTTTCATTGCGGAATCCGCGTTTGTGCTGACTACTTCAGCTTACGGATCATGATATTTTTGAACCTCACCGTCATTGGTGGACCTTGATGAATCTGAAGTGCAATCACACCTTCGGTCGCGGCTTTGTCCTTCTGATCATCGATGACTTCGGCTGTCATCGTTCCGTTGATGAAATGTTGGAGGTGATTCCCATTAGCGACGACACGAAAATCATTCCATTCTCCGGGATGGATCGCAGAAGCTAATCCGGCTTCGTCACCAAATCGGGATGCGTCTTTACTGCCATCGGCATTGATGGTGACTTTCTGTCCGCGTCTTGCCAGGATACCCCGACCTTTTTCCTCGTAGAGGATACCGGCGAAGGTATTGCCGAAATCGATATCCGCTTGGTAGCCACTGACCACAAAATCCTTTTCATTCACGACACGGCTTCGGTATTGAATGCCCGAGTTACCCGACTCAATTTTAAATTGAACGGTCAGTTCAAAATTCTCTGGCATACCTCCTTTCCATATCAAAAATGTATTTCCTTTGATTGGTTTCTCGGCTGTTGTTCGCCCAACGATTTGTCCGTCTTCAGCTGACCAGAGATCGGATCGCCCTTCCCAGCCACTCAGGTCTCCGCCGTTATACAAGACGGTCACATCAGGATCGTTTGGCTGTTCTGCCAAGACAGTTGAGTACATGAGGAGGAGGGTAGCAAAAAATCCGATACTGAGTCTCATTGGTTTTATTCTCCGTTGGGGTAGTGTTTTTGAATGAGTGGTTTTGTTAGACGCAAACTGGATTCCCGAAGGTGTAATTACCGTGCGCGACAAGTCTGCATCTCGTAGGAAAATGATGAAGCAGCATTCGAGTTCTGCTTTGGTGATCCGTTGGGATGTCGATGGCGGGTTATTTGAGCCCGTTGCAGGATATCTCAGCAGCACGGTATCTTAACGAATTCCAATACCATCGGGTGTGGCCCAGTAACCTCCTCGTGCATGGTCGAACAAAAGTTTTTCTCCATGGCGTATGGAGCTGAAGCCGGCCGCTTTGCTCCAAACTTCTATTCCCCGGAGGAAAGTAGCGACTGGCCAACCCGTTAACGTCTCACCGTTCCACGGTGACCAACGAGATTTAGTGTGCTGAGCCTCATCGCGAATGGTGCGTTCTTCCTCAAGATTGACAAGAACCAGATCCGCGTCGTATCCCACTTCAATTCGACCTTTTCCCACAATGCCCCAAACGCGAGCTGGAGCATCAGACATCCAACTTGCAACTTGCGTCAGTGTGCATTTTCCGGATGCAACCTGATTGAGAAACAATGCCAGACTGTTCTCAACTGCGGGCAGGCCCGATGGGCTTTGGGGATAGGGTTGAGCTTTTTCTTCTAGGGTGTGTGGAGCATGGTCCGTGGCGACGACCTGAATCACGTTGCTTTGAAGAGCTTCCCACAATTTTTGATTATCAGTGGCGGTTTTGATTGAGGGGTTCATCTGAATGCGGCTACCAAGGCGATCATAGTCATCTACATTAAAAAACAGATGGTGAGGACAAACCTCTGCAGTGATGTAGGGTGACTGGTTAGCGATGCTCGGCAGCTCGGCAGCTGTGGAGGCAGGGAGCACATGAAACCGGGGTTGATGACGATTTGCAAGATCAACTGCTCGAGTGGTAGCGATGATTGCTGCTTTTTCATCTCGGATCCGAGAGTGATCATGAAGATTACTCGTCCCACTCAATTTTTCAGCATTCGCGCGCACGGTGGTCTCATCTTCACAGTGAGCGCATATCGGCAGGGTTGTTTCCGCGAAGATCCTCTCCAGAGCGGCTTGTTCGTCGACGAGTAGGTTTCCTGTGCTACTTCCGATGAAGATCTTGATGCCAGGAACATTTGACGCCGCATTCAGTTCAGGAACGTTGTCCGGTGTGGCGCCAATGTAGAAACCGTAGTGGACGTGTGACTTCTCAGCCGCGATCGAATCTTTCGCTCTCACCCCCTCGGCAGTGACAGCAGGTGGTTTCGTATTTGGCATCTCCAGGAAGGCGGTGGTTCCCCCAGCTGCGCAGGCCCGCGAAGCGGTATAGAGGTCTTCTTTGTGGGTTAGTCCCGGCTCCCTGAAGTGGACTTGATCGTCAATAACCCCCGGCATCAAGGTTTGACCGTCACACTGAATCACTTGATCTGCAGTGGACTGCGGACTCGCATCGATTTCAATGATTCGTCCATCTTCAACAAGCAGGGCGCCTCTTCGGACTTCGGTGGGCAAGACGAGAGATGCGTCAAGAAAAAGTGTTCGGTTTGTTTGTGTGGTCATGGGGTCCTCGATGATGGGTTGACCTGATAAGGATACCGCATCTCGAGCGACTGTCGAAGGCACAAGGCTGAGAGCATCAATTAATTGCGCGTTTGATTCATAGCTCGACGGAACTCGTTGAATGCGTCGCGGTATGCAGCGGGCACGGGTTGAGATGGAGCGGAATCAATCAGGGATCCAAGAGAATCTTCGCTTTCTGTTATTCTTGATGCTCCATCGCTAGGCGATCTCAATCCCAAACTCTTCAAGGTTTGATCCAATTCGTCATTTCCTTCGCTTCCTGCAGTGTTAGGTAGCTCACGTATCTTGTTCCAACGATCAACGAATTCGTTGAGATCTTTCTCGCTCCACTGGAGCTCTTGCAGAAGATCTTGATTGGGTTGGTCACGCGTCCGTTCTAGGTAATCCAGAACGAGGTCCGTGGCTTTTTTGGCGTATTCAAGATCCACTTCATCTGGTGGTTGAGGATTTGCAAGGGAACCATCTCCAAAAATCTCGTCGCCCTGTGTTGGTGACGTATCCGATCTTTCACTATTCGTTTGATCGCCAATTTCTCCCGTCTTATCCTTAGGTGAGTCGGAACCGCTGTCCCCATTTTGTTTTTTTTCCGAGTCCCCGCTGGTAGGTTTTTTGTCATTTGAATCTGTGGTGGATGTCTCGCTTTCGTTTGGCGTCTCTTTTCCACTTGGCGAGTCATTTGCCGACTGAGAGTCCTTGGTTTTTTGAGTATTGGATTCCCCCTGCTGCGTCGATCCATCGTTTGAAGAATCGTTGCCATTGCTTTGTGATGGTTTTTGTCCATCACTCGAGTTCTGTTGGTCCTTGGTGGAAGGGTTCTCGCCTTTCGAATCACTGTCATTTGAGCTGCTGGAATTTTCTTCATCAGCAGTTTCGGATGTGCCGTCGCTCAAGCCTTGGGACTGCTCCGTGGTAGAAGCAGATTCCGATTGACTCTCTTGACCGAGGCGATTTTCATTCGTTGAAGACTCGTTTGCATCCGATGCGTCAGTGGATGACTCGGAAGGCTGTCTACTGTCTTTGGGCTCGCTTGAGTCACTCGAGTCTGAGTCTCCACCCGGATCTGGGTCTCCAGCCGACTTGTTTCTGTCTTTGTTTTCTAGGAAATCTCGAATGCGTTCAAATGCTTCGCCATCGTGATCGGGTTTACGCTTTGGCTGTGATCCTGCATCACTTTGGTTTGAATCTTGGGAAGCATTTTCAGGGAGGGTTTGATCTTGAGAGTTCTCAGAATCTGCTTCAGTTGACGCGGTCTGATCGCCTTCGGAGCTGGAAGTTGGGTTGTCTGACTGATCAGAGCTACGACCCTGCCCCGGATTCGAATCCTGTGATGTGTCATTTGGATTCGTCGGGGCGAGTTGGTTTTCTTGATTTGAATCCGAGTTGCTTTGTATGGGTTCGGCGTCCGCTTGTTGTGGCTGACTCTCTGACGTCATACCACCGTTCTGTTCGGAAGACACATTAGTGGATTCATCTTCGGAGGCTTGGTCTTCTTGGCCGGCCTGAGTTTTCGATTCTGATGGATCACCCTGACTGGTGCCTTGGTTCGAATGATCGTTGGAAGCATTGGCATCACCCGTAGGATTAGACGATTGGTTATCAGTTCCTGTCTGAGTGTCGTTGTTTGATCCGTTCCCCGAAGAGCCCTCCGAGGAGTCCTCAGTGTCGTTTGGCATATCGGATGTCGACGAGTC
This sequence comes from Rubripirellula sp., assembly GCA_012270385.1. Lineage (GTDB taxonomy): Bacteria > Planctomycetota > Planctomycetia > Pirellulales > Pirellulaceae > Rubripirellula. The sequence continues at coordinate 29,290 of JAAXIK010000274.1, forward strand.
TGATGAAGGATCGCCATTCTTTGGATTGCCATTCTGTTGACTTGCATCCCCTGATCCGGAACCACCTGCGCCGGATTCGTCCGCTCCCTGTTCTCCCTCAGATTGGGTTGAGGGCTTGCTTGGGTTGGACTGAGGGTTAGATAGTCCATCTGCTTCTGGATCATCTTCAGCGGGTAGACTGCTCGGCGCTGTAACTCTCAAACGAATGGGGTCGGTGCGGGTCACGTTGGGTTGCAAAATCGCTGGAGAAGTTCCAGGTTGATCATCCCTTCGATTGTCAGTCGCGATACCAATCAGTTCGATTGTGTCTCCGATCTTAAGATTGAATTCCTCGGGACGGATCGGGATACTGACGAGTTGACGCCCTAATTTTCCAGCACGATTTTCCCACAGCACGGGTACCAGCTCGCGTTGATTACCGTAGTTGATCTGCAGTTCGATGCGGCTTAGTCCAAAGTCAGGATCTGAAGCATGTAATTCAACCCTCTGTTGTGCGTTGAATGGGACATCCTTCGGCGTTTTGGCTGGAAGCGTGATAGCGATTTCGGGCGGGATATCCGCGAGAACATCGATGGGATAAATAATAGGATCGATGTTTTCCTGATTCACCTCGTCCCAGACTAAAATTCTGTAGGACTCTTTAGCTCGGGTTCCGGGGAGATTTGAATCGGTACGGACTGCAAATTTCGCTGAAAGTCCTTTTCCTGTTGAATCAATTGACATTTCAACAACGCCTGCGGTGGCTTGAAGGCGCTCCCCAACCTAGGCTGGGGTGAGCTCAATCTTGGCTCGTTTTACCGGCGGGTTGACTAGGGCAGGGCTCTCGAGATTTGTTCCATCTGTGGCCTGTGTCGCGCCTAGCGTTTTGGAATAATTTCCCAAACGAGTGTACTTGGGCGGGGAATAGTTGATTCTGTCGATGGCAACAACGGGTGCATCTTGGACACTCAAGGTGTAAGGCCCCGCTGATGCATCACCGGCAATCACTTCATAATGGATGACACGGGCAGATGTGTAGGGAACGGCAAGGGTTCCGACGTAATGATTGACTTCCTTGTCATAGATGAGTTCAAACTGATCTTGTTTCGTTACCGAATTCCACACACAGGTGACAGCCTCGTTGGCGTAAAGTCCTTGAATGCTTGCTTGAATATCTATCGATTGACCTGCAGTCACCTCAGCGTCGCCCGGAAGGACCTGATCGATGAGGACACGCTGCGGAGCATCGATATTTGCAAGAGGCGCACCCAGTCTCATCATCGCTTGGACACTGCTCTTGGGTGAGATCAAAACATAGGCCACCAATAAAGCAAGACTGCTGATTGAGATCAGCCACCACTTCACCGTGCCCGTGACCTCGGTTGGGAGCGCATCGTGGCCACGAAGTTGCTTCCCGGTGGAAGAAGCAAGGCTGCGAAGCACTCCAAAGCCAAGCTTATCTTTTTTGGATTCATTCCTCAGTGTTAGATAACTGAGTAGTGACTGTCTTGCATTGGGAAGATCTTTTTCCAACGCCCTCGCAGCATACTCAGGAGTGATAGTGCTACCTAAGATGGGCATCAGGTGACGCAGTAAGTATTCGATTGCTACCGTGACAAGTAAGCCAAACGCCAAGCAGCGCAGGATGGGACCTGGGGAATAGATCCATTGATCAAGTACAAGCCAACTGATGATGAGTACATTGATACGGACAACCAAGCCTAGGAATTTTCTGATGAATTCTGCTCGCCATAGCGCTCGGCAGGATTCGTCAATCCTTGAATCGATGAATTGATCCAACGTGGAGGTGTCTGTGCGTTTCCACTGTTGAGGTGCCTCTTCGGGACCGAGGTCGTTCTTTCGGTGGTGAGAGGGGGCCGCAGACATTCACTTTCTCTCGTTTAATGACTCAGAGGTCTCTACATTATAATTTTACGGAGGCATCCAAGCATCAGAAACCCAATCGAGTTTCACATTTTGAATTCAGATTTCCGGCAGGATTCTCACTTTTGAAACGGGTTATGTGAGACCTCTGCTTTGTTTTATCGGCCATCACAGGTGTGGGGCATTTACAAAACGCGTGGGTGCTGGGGAAACCTGCAAACTAGGTGTCTGGTTCGAGTTCTCGCCCCTGAAAACCGGTTCTGGATCTGACGAAGGCTGTTTTTTCGATCGCGTCCGCCAATTCTCTGATGTCAAATTACAATAGATTTTGGGTGCGCAAGGCACTCGGGCCGTGTCTGCAATCCACGGCATATCCACTGGCTCTGTCCCGCAAGGCCCCAGTTTTCTCGAGTTTCACGCATCCGGTGACCCCGAATCCTCCCAGCCAAGCACCTGCGAGGATTTGCCAGTAGTCCAGAATATTTCATGAAGGACTCCTCGGTTCGTTGTAGGAATAGGTTGCTCGAAAGCATCCTTAGCTCTGCTTTCTACCGGTATGTACAGCTTTTTACCTGCTTGTCCTACTACCTATGTTTGCGATCGCAGATCCTCTGTTAAACTAGATATCCGCATTTAGAAACACACCTCTTGGTGATCATAAAATGAGATATGCATTCCGTTTGGCGGAGTTGTTGGGTCACACCCCTGACCGTCGCAAGCGTCCCGGTACGATCAAATCCATCGTCGAGCACACCGGCCTCGACCGACATCAAGTTGCCTCATTGCTTAAAAATGAAGCGAAATATATCCCGCTTGATGCGCTTTCAAGAATTTGTGACTACTTAATCGATCACGGCTACTCCACCGCGGAGCAACTACCCGGAGCCCTGTTCGCGGTGAATGCTGAGAACTTTTGGGAACTGCTGGCCAGGCGGGGGGAAATCGAGATTGTTCTTGGAGTGCGACAGGCGCCCACAACACAGTCAGCAGACAACGCGACGGTGGTTGCAAGTGATGCAGTCTTGTTTGGGGAATTGCTTAATGGGGTTTCCACCCTTGGAGGTGTAGCCAAGCACCAAGGATCATCGGAACAAGAGGACGGCAAACTACTCCAACCCCCCATGCCAGATCGAATACAACAGTCGTTGGTGTGGAGTCCAGGAGAGGTCTCTCTGGAGGACGCACGTGCTCGAGCAAGCGAAGTGTTTGAAGGTTTTGTGGATGCTCAGGGTGATCGGGGCATGGTTTGTATTGGCAGCGTAAAGAGCAATCCTGTCGTTGAGCTGCTCTTTGCTGATGCATTTGGCTGCACACCTTTTGTGACCGAGGACGATGTGGACGATGTCTCCGCACGGTCTTGCCCTTTCTTTCTCAGGTATCGCGATAGTGACCCGAAACCCGATGGCGCTTCGGCTGGAACTCGGTTGAGTAAAAATGAAGACGCGCCCGAGCCTGGTTTCTATTACGAAAAGGATGATGGGACTTGGGCGTACGCCGGAGGAAAGAATCAGGATACTGCCCTTGTCTTCTATTTGTTCAGAGAAGCTTTGGGTCGGCTTGATATGGTTCTTAGTGGATTTTCCGGAAGAGCGACCCGATTACTTGCTAAGACACTCGCCATTCGCGGTGAGGAATTCTGGCCGCCTGTCTACGAGGAAGCTGGATTGCAGATGGGAGCTTATCTCGTGCAGTACGAAAACACGGAAACCAACCCGAATCGGGATGATCTGCTCTTTAATTCAGGCGGAGCCGTTAAGATTATGCCCCTACCCAAAAATGCGATTGCTCGGCGTATGGCACGTCGGTAACGGGCAGAACAAAATCTGATCGGAGTTAGCTGAGCAGGGATTTACTGCTTCCATTGCCATTGCTCATCAAAGAAGCCTTCCAGGACTTTTTCTCCTGCAAAAATATCAGTAACGGTGCTATCGGTGCGAAGAATCGCCCAGTCCGGAAGCATCGCAATCTGCCTTGAGTTGCTCACATTGGAGAATTCACGAAAGGTCATCCCACTATTGATGACTAGGTATTTATCAGGATTAGCTGGATTGGGATAACAAAGCGTTGCAACGTGTGTATCTGCGTCGAATCTATGGGACGGGAGGGAAATGGATTCTTGGTCCCAGCGTATTGGCAGATCAGATTTGATCTTCTTAAGGAAAAGATTCCCAGTGAAGTCACCAAAGCAAATGAGATGATTCTCTTTAATCATTGATTCAGTAAGATCGATGTCTTGAACAACTCGAATGTCGCCACGCATGAGAGTTCTCCAGCGATGTTTTGCATATTCAAACTCACGCTCAATCCATTTTTGCGTGGCATCGTGTCCATTAAGTTCGCTGGGTGCAACAAAAAGAAACCGATCACAGAATGCATCATCGATTGGACCTTGAAGACCCGGACGCTTTCTGAGCGACGTATCGACCTCGTTGAGCTCTTGCCATTGTTCTCGTTTGATGAATTCAACTTGCAGGCCGGGTGCGACGTTCCTATCGGAAACCTCAATCAACTCTCCGTCAATGACGACTTGGATTTTCTGGCTGAGTTGAGGCCATCCTGAATCGCGAAAATTCAATTTCAGACGCGTTATACCTTCCGTTGAAATTACAATCTGTTGGTTGTCGGTGATGCGAGCTCCGGCTTGACTGAAAATCCAATGTTCTTTGAGTCCAGTGATTTCTAGCCAATCTGCTTTCCAATACCGCAGTGTGCAGGTGGTGAAATTAATTTCACGTCGCGGGCTCTCGTTAGGCTCAGAAGCCAAACGGTTAAGAGATCCCTCAATCTTGAGTGCGCTATCGGTATCAATCTTATGCCCCATATTCCTTCCGATGATATGGGTAACCGGGATTTCCGATTTTTCCGCCTGTTCAACCACTCGATCCGCTGCTTGCCGCTGCTTATCCAGTTCCCCACTGTAGGCGACTGTGGGCACGTTTCTGAGATTCCCGACCCATGGTAGCACGTCATACCAATTGAGTAGCTTCTGTTGAGTTGGGGTGATGGCGAAGGGAGTTTCCTCTTTCCAGCCCTGATAGATCAATGTGTCGACAAAGCCAGCTCCCGGGTTCGCAGCGAACCAGTTTGCCGGTTGGTGGACGGCCATGTGCCAGCAGCCTGCTCCACCCATTGAAAAGCCACGTATAGAAATTTTCGATGAATCAATGTTGGCAATCTTTTTGAGATGCTCAATCGCTTCGTTCACGTCAGTTTCACCTGCAAATTTGAAGGCATTGCAGTGCCTACCAAATGGGTGCAGAACCAAGGTGTTCTTAGGTGCATATTGCCCAACGCGTTCTAGACGCTCGGCTAGAAATGCGATTTCGGTTTTATTGTCACCCCTTCCGTGCAGCCATACATCGAGTCGATAGGGAATTTCGGAATCGGGTTGATATCCAACCGGTAGCACGATCCCGTAAGGCTGTATGGAATCATCTAGACGTGATCGAAATCCGCCAGCTAGTGGCATCGGGGAATCGATGACTTTCTCAGTTAGTCCTAAAAGTTGTAACCCAGATGAGCCGGTGGCGAGTGATGCCAATCGCCGTTCGGCTTGATCAAGGAGCTTGTTGGCAGCATCGACGTCTTTTTCCCGGTAAAACCCATCTTCGGTAAGTGCAAGATCGACTGCCCTAATCAGGACATCAACATCACCGATCCAATTCTTTCCCACACTCTTCGAGAGCAATTGGCTCCGAACAGATAGGTCGCGTACCCGTTTTGTCAGCACTAGACGGGAGGAATCGCTGATTGAGATTCCTTTGGGTGGAAGCTGCTTGTAGCTCTGGGCGGGAAGGAGCTGTCTGTCCAGGTTGTTGATCACCAAGGTCAGTAGACAGGACAGTAGTACGTGATGCGGAAAAATGGGTTGCAACTTGGCTATCTCCTAGACTGGTTCGGAACCGCAATATCATACGCTTTTTGGCACAGGCTTCACCGTTATGGTTAGAAAAAAGCAATTCAGAAATCTTATCATTGTTTTCGGCGATCAACTCAATCACGACTCGGCAGCATTTGATGGATTTGATCCGAACTTAGACCAAGTGTGGATGGCTGAAGCCGCGGGAGAGGCAACCCATGTTTGGAATCATAAGTATCGCTTGGTCGGTTTCTTTGCACCCATGCGACACTTTCGGGACGAAATGTTGGCAGCGGGCAAGCAGGTGATCTACCATCAGTTAAGTTCGGACGCAGGCCAAGATGAAGGGGAGTCCCTCAGTGATTTATTACTTATCACCCTGAAACGATTTTCGTTTGAGCGGGCGATCTTCGTTCAACCGGGAGACTTCCGGGTCCAACAATCGATGAAAGCTTGCATCAAGAAGGCCGGTGTGATTTGCGATGAGAGGGAGGATCGGACGTATTATTGCTCGTTGGATCGTTTCTCACGTTGGGCGGAGGGTCGCCGGTCTTTCGTGCTTGAGCAGTTCTATCGAGTCATGCGGAAAGAACACCGTGTCATGATGCAAGATGAAAAGACACCCACCGGGGATGCCTGGAATTTTGATAAGGATAATCGTGGTAAGTTTGGCAAATCGGGCCCCGGAGCCATTCCACCGGCACCTTCCTTCAAGCCAGATTCAATCACTGAGCAAGTGATGGATATGGTGGACTCAAGATTCAACGATCACCCGGGCAGGATGACAGACTTTGATCTGCCTGTGACGCGTACTCAGGCATTGGAATTACTGGAAGATTTCGTTGTTCATCGCTTGCCCTTGTTTGGTACGTATCAGGACGCCATGTGGTCCGATCAACAGTTTCTTTATCACTCTCGATTGTCTCACGCTATGAATCTGAAATTGCTTTCACCTCGCGAGGTGGTGGAAGCTGCGGTGGAGCGTCTTGAAACGAGCCAAGCTCCCATTAATTCTGTGGAAGGATTTGTTAGGCAGATCCTTGGCTGGCGAGAATATGTCCGAGGGATTTACTGGACGCAGATGCCAGAGTACGCCCAGCTCAATGCTCTCGGGTGTGATTCAGATCAGAACGTACCGTCTTTCTTTTGGGACGGTGAAACAAAGATGGCATGTGTAGCAGACGCAATGAGGTTATTGATAGATACTGCCTATGCTCATCATATCCAACGATTGATGGTGCTTGGTCTCTACGCGCAGCTCCTGGGAGTCCATCCTCAGCACTTCAATGACTGGCATCTTGCCATGTATGCTGACGCGATTGATTGGGTATCGCTACCCAATACCTTGGGGATGAGTCAGCATGCTGACGATGGAATTATGGCAACCAAGCCCTACTGTGCCAGTGGTGCCTATATCGATCGCATGGGTAATTTTTGTAAGGGTTGTATCTACTCGCCCAAGAAAGCGATCGGGGAGGATGCATGCCCCATTACAACCCTTTACTGGGATTTTTTAGCGCGACACCGAGATCGTTTTAAGACCAACCATAGAATGGTGATGCAGTACAAAAATCTAGATCGAAAGGATCCAGTTGAGTTGGATCAGATCTTGAGCAGGGCACAGTTGATTAAATCAGGGGAATTGAAAGTTTAGAGGTTGGACCATGGGTCGCAGCTTCCTCAATCTTTTCCGAACTAAGGATGTTAGATCACGACAGCTTGGCTTCAAGCTCATTCGCTACGGTTCAGACGTGGCGTTATCCATCAGATTCTTTACCGCTTTGATTAATTCAGGCTCGATAATCAGAGCATCATCTGACTCGGCATCAAGAAGAATTCCGTAGTCTTTTGGTAGGTATTGCAAGAGTGCTTCACCTTCAATGATGATGCCATCAATTTCGTCATCAGCCGCGATCATCGTGTCTGCATCATCGACAAATGACTTGGCCACTTCGTTGGTGGAAAAAACAAGCAATGCTTCCATGTCTTCGATTTCAGCAACGAATGCACCAAAATCCTGTCCTTCATCATCTTCCGAATTACTGATCAAGATGAATTCGTTATCTTTGATAAGGGAAAGAAGTTGATTCACTTCGCGATCTGCAACAGCCTGTTGGATCGACTCGTTCAAGGTGCTCATGGTTTTCTTGTTTTTCCAGCTAAACGTGAAGCTTTAGGTACTTACGGTAGTATATCGCTTTGCTTGAATCTCCGTTAGGTTGCCGTGTGGCTGCTTACGAATTTCCTCAAGCAACTCGTGTAAGATGAACGGTTCACCATCAAAGAAGCCATGGGAACCTAAGCAACTCTTTTTGGATCGTCACTGATCGCAGAGAAGTCTTCTTTTTGGCCGTTACGTTCCACGTCAGACTGACCAGGACTTTGATCCATGCAGTTTTGGATATTCAATGTCGTTTCCATGTTTTCTGACAAAAAAGATAGAGCAATTGGCTTGCTATGGTCATGAGTATCAGGAGCGATGAATGTCATCACAGAGAAAAACCAATCTGTGAATTCAATCAGCCCAATCTCTAATCGAGTATTCTCACCACCATAGATTGGGAATTTCCTTCCCAGATTGGATGCGAAGTCGCGAATAAGAAAACGTGAAAGTCGAAGATTCGAAGAATACAACTGTGCTGGATAGGCTAGCGTTCCCAGTACCGGCAGCCAGCTCAATAGAAGTGCCACACGATGATTCTTCAGTGGTTGATGCGATATTCTTTGATTGACCAAGGTGAGGCTCAATCTGAGTATTGGTGCGACGAGGAAGGGTATTAAAAGCAACACATTCTTTGTCTCATAGAAACCAACAAGCCCGATAATCTTCAGAGGCGTAAACACGGGGGATAAAAATTTTAGACCCACGTGAAAACCGAAACCTCGCAGGCAATCACGAATCTGAGGATTTGAAAGTGTGTGTCTAAGCCGATCCGCCTCCACACCATCCATTCTTCCGGCTAGCGTCCAGCGATCGACCCTTCTCCGTATGAGGTGTTTACCGTAGCGATTTTGGAACGCGCGATTCTGCGTAAGTCGCCATACACGTCGTGTCAGTTGTTTGCGCCGGTGTGAGTCACTCAGGAAACGATGCAACGAAGTGGGTGTTACTCTTCGTAGCATCCGATGGAGCGTGTACCTTTTCCATGATGGCGACGCTCCGTTCGGCACACGTTCGGTTCTAATCAGTGAAGCCCAATTTCGATGAAGTGAGAATCGCAGTACTCTCTTGCGGATCTTGGGTTGCAGCAAAAAATTATGCGTTCGACGTCGATGATTTTGATCGCCCAGATAGCGAGCTGCAAAACGAAATAATTTTCCGGGGAATAAATTGCATAGCCAGATGAGGGAGATGAGTAGTCGATGCCTACTCGCAAGAGTTGCCTGATCTAAGGTGCGTTCTTGCTGCCAGCGCCTTAGACGCTCCACGGCACAGTTCCCATAAAACTTGCGGTTGAAAAACTTCCAAGGCTTTCGAAAGATCGCGACCTCTGAATTTTTCCAAGCTAGATGATGCCAGATCAGCTGATCGACACTCTCTTCGAGTTCAGCTAGGCCCTCAACTCCTAGGTTTGTACTCAATACACTCCGATGGTCTCGCACCCAAGTTTTTAGTTTTCGATGATCTAATTCATCAAAGGGTGGAAAATGAGCATTCTTGATTCCATCGATGAGGTACTTGGCAACGAGGATAGCTGGTATGCCAGACTCCAAATCAATCACGGTGTATTGGTTTTCAACACGGAGCAAGTTGGCAGTGGACACCATCGCTGCGGGGGAAACCTGCCAGCCTGTTCCAATGAGCCCGCACTGCCGTAATTGAGCTTCCAGAACTCGCATGGTTTCAAGAAGCTCACTCATTTCGGATCGCCCTTGAGATGACTTCTGTTTCTCGAGTCCAAGAAAACGGCGAATCACTCGTCTGGGTCGTGTTGCGTCGGTATCCATGGGGCGGATACCCCGTCCTTGAATCCATTCCGCTGCGAGTACCCAACAGTTGGAGACGCGATCAAATCTCACGTAGAGCGGCTTTGCAACGTGCACTGGTGAATTGAGTCCGCGAAGAATCTGGCCCACGACAATCCGACGATGGTAACAGGCTAAGATTGCGTCTCGATTGGACTGATAAGCAAAAGGAGCTTGGAAGCAAATGCGGTAGATGATTCGAGTTAGCCAGCCCGGTGAAAACCGTTTCTCCACACATCGAATTTTTTTTCCGCAATCCAGTGTAGCGTCACAAAGAATCGCCCGTGCCGCTCTCCCCTCACCCAAAGTACTAATCGTTTTGACGGAGGTGGGGTGAGGAAGTAGGCTGAAATTCACCTTAGCAATAGATTGATGGAGTGGGACTGTCATCAGGACAATCTTGTCGTCAGAATAGACTGAGCTCGGAAGGCTATTCCTTCTGCTCGGATTCGATGCTCGATCTGCACGGTATCGTTCTGAGTGAGAAGAGACAAGATGAATCTTGGAAATGTTGGTTTCCGAGACGCTTTTTCGATCTCAAACCACTCCATCCGCTAGCGATTACCGTATAGGCATCAAGGTAAGGCTATTTCGCGTGTCCGAATCAAACGCTCTTCGACTAGCTACGCTCGTGCAGTATTTACCGGGTGTGGGACCTTCTCGTGCAAAACGGCTACAGAAACTGGGAGTCAATACCGCCCAGCAAATACTCTTCTTCTTACCTAGAAGTTATGAATTACCTGCACCGGTCTGTGCCATAGACAAAATTCAGGAGGGAGTACCTTGCTCGTTGATTGGCGAGGTAGAAGATATTGATCTCATCACACGATCGCCGGGTAAATCGATCTGCAATGTAATCGTCATCAATGAAAGCGGAGCGGTAAGGTTACTGTTTTTTAACCAGCCCTACCGAGCCGAGCAATTGACGATAGGTCAGCGTTTGCAAGTATCTGGTAATCCACGCCTGAACGGTCTGCAGGTTGAATTCACACATCCAAAAGTGGTCACCCTATCGGACGAAGAGGATCTTCCTGTGCCTGAGATTCTTCCCGTGTATTCACTGACTGAAGGACTCAAGCAAACAGACCTTCGAAAGACGGTGCGAATGGTAGTTGATGAGTTATCTGATCAGTTGAAGGAGGTAATGCCGCAATCACTTCGAATCCGAGCAGCCCAAGCACTGCGAGCGGCCGGAGTGATTGATCGAGATCAATTGCCAGGGATTTCAGATTCCATTCGAGGATTGCATTTTCCATCGGACCAAAGAATTCTTGATCAATCCAGAGCACGGTTGATCTTTCAAGAGTGTTTGGTTCTTCAGCTCGCACTCGCTATTCGACAGAAACGTCTGTCAACGGAAAGAAAATCTCCGGTACTCACTTCGAGTGCAATGATTGATGCGAGAATCAAAAACCGATTTCCGTTTCCGCTGACGATCGATCAGGAACGGGTGATTGAAGAAATTCAGTCGGATGTGGCTCGCCCTTTTCCTATGAATCGTTTACTGCAGGGCGATGTGGGAAGTGGCAAAACAGTGGTCGCCGTTTACGCGATGCTGCTTTGCGTTGCAAATCGTTATCAAGCAGTCTTGATGGCACCGACGGAAGTCCTGGCCAGACAGCATTACCTTACCCTGAAATCCTACCTTGCCGAGACGAAGGTGACGGTTGGACTTCTCAGTGGGTCGCTGTCAAACGCTGATCGACGACAGGTGTTACATGATGCGGAGACGGGGCAGATTGATCTGCTTGTTGGGACCCAGGCATTATTGCATGGAGGAGTAAGGTTCTCGCAGCTTGGTCTTTGCGTGGTGGATGAACAACACAAGTTTGGTGTAGCTCAAAGAGAAATGCTAAGAAGAGGTGGCGCAGATCCCCACTACCTTGTGATGTCTGCTACACCCATTCCAAGATCCATTGCAATGACTCTATTCGGAGATGCTGAGCTAAGTACCCTTCGGGGTGCACCTCCTGGGCGCGGAAGCGTCCATACTTATTTATCTCATCAGGGTTGGAAGGATCGATGGTGGAATTTTGTTTGTGAGAAACTCAACGAAGGGCGTCAGGCGTACGTGGTTGCACCGATGATTGATTCTGTTGCATCGTCAAGCGATGCAATGGATGAGGCCGAAATGAGCAAGAACGAGGATATTTCTTCAGTTGAATCAGTTTACGAAGATCTCGCGAATGGATTACTCTCAGATTATCGCATCGGCCTCCTGCATGGCAGAATGGATCAGCAGCAGAAACAGCGGGTGATGGAAGATTTCCATTCCGGAAAGCTGCAGGTTCTCGTCTCCACCACGGTCATTGAAGTCGGAATCGACGTTAGCAACGCTACAGTCATGACCATATTGGGAGCTCAAAAATTTGGGCTCGCACAACTTCATCAATTGCGAGGGCGGGTTTCTCGGGGTGTGCATGATGGTCACGTTTGTGTCTTTACCGACGGTGAGACTCATCCAGATGATCATGAACGCTTGAAGGTATTTGAGAGCACTCATGACGGAGTCGAGTTGGCTGAGGCAGATTTTCGACTCCGTGGACCAGGTGACTTCTTTGGCAAGAGCCAGAGCGGTTTGCCTCCGCTCCGTATCACGGACTTGCACCGCGATCAGGAAATGATGAGGGTTGCAAGAAGGTTGGCGAAGGAGAGTGTTGAGGATGAGGAGTTCTTTGAATCGGAGGATTGGGCAGAGTTAAGAAGTCAAGTGCTACGAAGGTATGGTGACCGACTTGATCTAGGGGATTTGACGTAAACACTTCGAATCTGCTCTGCCCTGGCTTAATGAGATCTTGCGGTAAGATCGCTTCACAGTTCGTTTGACAATTCACGTCTTGTCATGAATAGCTTTCGATAAATCCGCAACCGTTAAGGGACTGGCTGTAGCGTGCCATCGACTAATTCTTTACGATCTTGAAGAGCATCGGCGAGGGCTTGGCTGTGGGTTACGGCGACTAGGATCGCGCCATGATCTTGAGGTAAGGAAGTGAGAAGCTCTGTCACTTGATCTGCAGTTTTTCGATCAAGGTTTCCTGTAGGTTCATCTGCTAAGATCAGGGTCGGATCCATCACCAAGGCCCGTGCGATAGCCACCCTTTCACGTTCACCTCCGGATAGAGCTTTCGGTAGATGAGTGAGTCGGTTTTCGAGACCAACCGATTCTAGCAATGCTTCTGCTCGATCCATTCTTTCACGACTAGGTTTTCCCTGAGCTAACGAAGGTACAAGAACGTTCTCGATCACATTGAGATGGGGAAGGAGGTGGTGGTCTTGGAAAATGAAGCCAATTTTTGCGTTTCGGAATTTGGAGAGCGCCAATTCGTCCAAGTCAAAGGGGTCAACTCCGTCGATTTGAATTGAGCCGGAATCAGGTCGATCCAATGTTCCCAAGAGATGAAGGAGAGTACTTTTGCCTGTACCGCTGGGTCCAAGAATAGCGAGCGAATTTCCAGCACTGAGTGAGAATGAAATATCGTTGAGAACCTCAATCGTACTGGAGGGCGTTTCGTACGACTTGGAAACATGCTTGACTTCGACGGTTGCGACTTTGGTAGAGGTGGTATTCATAAGTGATCATTCTGCCTAACTCAGTGCAGCAAAAACGGTTTGGTTGAAGGATTCGGCCCCAGATCTTCTGCTTTAAGTATTACACAAAGCTAAGGTTCCAATTCCGTAGAAGGAATATTCCACATCCGCAGTCTGATCAAGCGCGAAGCCAAAAAAACCACCCTCGGGACCCTGCATCGATTGAGCGTATTTTTGCACGGCCTTCAGGTTGATTTCTTCAATCGCTTCGAGATCAAAGAGAGTGAGTGTTCCGGTGAAAGTACTTAACAGATCCGCGAAAGGAATACGCGTATTCGCTGTGAACCCTCCTTCATCGGATTGCATGTCGGCGAGAAATTCAATCGTTTGACGATGCTCCTCCGGCTTTAGCCTGCCCAAGGCCTTGAGAGTACCGATTGCCGCCGCAGTCGGATTGACGCCCGCGCGCTTGGCGGCTCGGATTTCCAGAAAACCGCCTTCAGCATGTTGTTGATTTTCAAGGAAGGTAACAATGCTATCCATGTCCGGAACCGGAACCTCGATTAACTGATAGCACAGAACTGTCAGGAAGGTTTGGTAGGTGCTTCCCGCTCGCCCTTCAGGGGTTTTTGCGTATCCACCATCTGGTGTCCGAAGACTTTCTAACAGAGCTGCGACGTTGCTTCGCCAACTCACTTGTTGTTGATCATCTTCGTCCGGTAGAACGACTTCACCAGCAGCCATTTCACATATTGCTGCCCCAAAGATCAATGAAATCATATCAATGATGGATTCGCGTTCATTCAGCCGGGCGCGGAGAAAAGATCCTGCTTTCTTGGCAATGTCGCCATCCAAGGCACCTGCTACCCATAACGCTCTCAAGGCGAACGCACTGTAATAAGGGTCGCAATCGCCTTCACGCCCCGCGTATCCTCCATTCTCGGATTGTTTAGCTCGAAGCCAAGAGACATGCTTCCCGAGAGTATTCTGCTCGATGCCCGCGGCACCGAGTGCTAAACGCAGGGTCAGTTCATGAAGATAAGGAGCGCTCACGATGTGCCTGAAGGATTGAAGTACTGTGGCTCATTTCCTTCCTTCCATTTGATGTTACATCCCAAAGAGGGTTTTTGTTGCTCTGGGGCTTTGCCGCCCGCAATCACCGCGTCGATTGCCGTTCGCAAATCCTCTCCCGTTACGGGTATGCCACTGTTCGGACGACTGCCGTCTAGCTGTCCTCGGTAAGCCAGCTGATGCTCCGAGTCAAAAAGATAGAAGTCAGGAGTGCAGGCAGCGCGATAAGCTTGGGCCACACTCTGATCTTCATCATACAGATATGCAAATGGATATCCCCGCATCGCCTTCTCTTCTGCCATGGCAGCTGGAGAGTCATCAGGGTACTTCTCTGCGTCATTACTGCTGATGCCAACAACGGCAACACCTTGATCTGCATAATCATCTGCGAGCTGCTTCAGTTGATCAGCGACATGTTTTACGTATGGGCAATGGTTGCACATGAAAATAATCAGTAGAGCTTTCGAATCCGCATAATCAGACAGACTTACGGAATTGCCCTCCGTGCTAGGTAGCGTAAAGCCAGGTGCTTTCGTGCCCAGAGGCAACATTGTGCTTTCGGTGCGAACCATTCGTATCCTCGATGAAACAAAAAAAGACTTGCTTGATGAACGGCCTCCCGACATGGTGGGCCATCATGAGTTTTTGCATTTCATTCGATATGAAAAGCGGGTAGCTCAGACATTCATCAAAATGGAGATTGACGATAAACGTTTAGGATTGTGGTTTATTGACATGATCAAGCAGTCGGCCTGGGCTGCCCATGGCGTGGTAACCACCATCAACATGAAGGATCTCTCCGGTGACACCTTCACTTGCTTCGCTAAGCAGGAACGCTCCGGTCTTACCCACCTCCTCGTGACTTACATTTCTCCCCAGTGGAGCCATGTGTTCGTAGAGCGTGAGCATTTCCTCAACACCAGCAGCACGCCCCGCCAAGGTCCGAATGGGTCCCGCAGAGAGGGCATTGACGCGGACACCTTGTGGACCCATATCGTAGGCGAGGTATCTCACCGTGGCTTCAAGAGCTGCTTTACAGATACCCATGACGTTGTAGCCAGGAACACACTTTTCACCACCGAAGTAGGTCATCGTTGCGACAGCACCGCCCGGCTTCAGGATTGGCTTTGCTGCGGCTGTGCAGGCAAGGAGGGTGTACACACTCACATCCATTGCCAGTTTAAAACCATCGCGGCTTGTATGTACTGTGTCTCGAGAGAGATCATCCCGATCAGCGAAAGCGATCGAGTGGAGTAAGAAATCAATCTGTCCAAATGTTTCTGCCGCGTGATCCATGACGCTCTGAATGTCCTCATCCTTTTGAGCGTCCATCGGAATGAGAAATTTCGCGTTCTCGTATTTGTCAGTGAGTTGTGCTACCCGGCGGCGGTTACGCTTCCTCTCATCATCCTCTCGATCGGGCAGATGCGTGAACCCACATTCTCCGCCAGCATCCATGATTTGCTTCGCGATTGCCCAAGCGATGGAATGATCATTGGCCACGCCAAGTACTAGACCCTTTTTGCCCTCAAATTGCATCTTTTGTCTGTCCTGATAAGTATTTCGGAAATTCGCCTAGTGCCTCGTGGGACGGTGAGGCTCTCGTGTCAATTATGAAAGTCGTACCGGATTCGGTGGTTTGCTGTCCACCGGGGTGCCTTCGGCCTATTATTCTAACGGTAGGCTCGATGTTATTGTTAGCCGTCTAGGTAAGCCACTTTCAGATATCTATCGACACTGTTTTTCTGACCGTGAGAAATGATTTTGGATACTGCAGATTCCCAAGGACCCGACGATTCGAAAGGTTTGAGTTTTTCGAGTCAAATTCTACTCGCGATGCAGAAATCTCACTCTGAACAGGAGTTTCTCGCATTGGTCATGCCCCAACTCTGCAAGGATTTGGATCTCGATGCTATTGGATTGGTGCAGCAAATTCGTGGCCATTGGGTAACAAAGGACTGGGAGGGCGGGGAAATTTCGGCTCCGGAGACCTTAGTTCCTAGAGCTTTGGATCAAGCACAATCGGTTTCAGAAGGCGGTTGGTTGGCAATCCCCTTGGAAAATTCATCATGCTTTATCGACCTGTGGCGATCGAAGGGGATTCCCGTCTCTGCCGCTGCTTTCGTATTCCACCCACTCCGGGTTCCGTGGGAGGACCGATCGGTGAAGCAGATCACCCAAATGGAGGAACTCGTCCGAAACTTAAGTACCGCTTTGGGGCAATTAAGATGGTCAGACCATTGCTCTAGACGACTCAGTCAGCTGACCGCAGTGGTCGAAGCCGCAGCGAATTGGCAACGACATGATGACGATCAGACACTACTTGAAGCGATTGCTGATGCTGCAACCCGCATTCTGGAATGCGATCGAGCGAGTATCTTTCTCTGGGACCGAAAACGAAAGAAGCTGGTGGGAAGACCCGCACTGGGTGTTCCCGGCGGGATTTTGGAAGTTGATGATTCCGCCGGTGTAGTGGGTGAAGTCCTTCAAAGTGGATTACCGCAAATATGGAATCGAGGTAGCGACGAGGAGTCTAGGGTTAACCGTCGCGTAGACGAGAGCCTCGAGTTCGAAACACACTCTCTGATTGCTGTTCCTATGTTCGATATGCGCAATCGGCTGATTGGTGTTTTTGAAGCGATCAACCATGCGGAATTCTTGTTCGATGAATCACACGGATTGGTTTTAGCCGATCTTGCCAGTCATGCTTCCGCAGCTATCGAGTCCCATCAAGTAAGGTCGGAATTGACTGCAACACGCGACCGACTCATTGATGACGCAGCAGCAAAGTCACCCTTGATCGGCTCACATGAGAGTATGGTTTCTATCAAAGAGACAGCACGAAAAGTGGCTGGAACCGATTTAGGCGTCTTGATTCGTGGGGGGAATGGTACTGGGAAGGAAGTGTTGGCTCGGACGATCCATTTTGAAAGTAATCGTCGGGCGGGGCCTTTTATCGCGGTTAACTGTGCCGCTTTGGTGGAATCCTTATTGGAAAGTGAATTATTCGGACACGAGAAGGGTTCATTCACGGATGCACAAGCCACGCGGGTTGGCAAATTCGAATTAGCAGACCGGGGAACGTTATTTTTGGATGAAGTGGGGGACATGAGCCCGGGTGGGCAAGCGAAATTGCTTAGGGTTCTAGAGGAGAAGGTGGTTGTGCGTGTCGGAGGCTCACAAACGATCCCCGTGGATGTTCGGGTGATCGCAGCCACTAACCAGCCTCTAGAAGAATTGATCGAAAAAAAGCTTTTCCGAGAGGATCTCTTTTTCCGACTTAACGTTGTCAATATGACGTTACCTGATCTCAGGCATCGAGGTGATGACATCCTGGTTCTGGCCGAACATTTTCTTTTGCAGTTCTGCTCGCAGATCGGACGGAAGGTGCCTGATTTCAAAAACACAGCTAAGCAAGCTTTACTCGCTTACCCATGGCCAGGAAATATTCGTGAATTGAGAAACACGATAGAGCGTGTTGCATATCTCTGTTCAGAGGAGGAGATCGATGTTGAAGATCTGATGATGAATCCATCCATGGATCTGACACCTTCCAAGGATCTTTTACCGATCGAAGGAACTCTCAATGAAGCGACTCGCTCCTTTCAGGTTCAGCATATCCGTCGAGCGATTGAACTGTGTGATGGTAAGATGACACAAGCGGCAAAGTTATTGGGACTGCATCGTTCGAATCTTTATCGAAAAATGCACCAGTTGGGTATGCCTGCAGGCGAGGAAGCATCCGATCCATCGGTAATGGATTAAGAATTCACTCACCGCTTTAGCAACACCAGTGTCGAATCACTTTGCTGTAGGTTTTGGTCCCGTCCGCTAGTTGGTCTAACGCGATCCATTCATCGGTGGTGTGCGCTTGAGCAATATCGCCCGGGCCGAATACAACACGATGATTGAGTTCATGAAACTCTCCCCCGTCTGTTCCATAGCAAACTGTTCTAGGTTCAGAGTTGGCAAGATCCGAAAGTTTTTTTATGGTTGGATCATCAGAGTCAATCCACATTGGAGGACCCTCTCCACAGGGTTCAATCTTCAAATCCAGCTCTTCAGCCAAACGATGGATTTCCTCACGCAGATCCGTACCATCAATTTCGGGCATGGGGCGATAGGAAACCCAGGCTGTGGATCGATCAGGCGTAATGTTGATCGCTGTACACTCGTCACTGACTCCGAAATTCCAGGAGAGTGTGGGAGGATCATATCTTGGATCGTGGTACCTCGGATCCGCTTCGGTTCGCTCACCGATTTCGAGCAAACGCTGTAGAAACGGAACCATCTTTCGGTTGGCATTGATTCCGTCTCTGCTACTGCTGTGGGCAGCTTTTCCAATGCTTGTGATTCGGTATCCCACAATGCCTTTATGAGCATGAACGACTGACAAGCGAGTCGGTTCACCAATCAGTCCTAGAGGTTGATGGCTAATCAATTCGCGGTAAGAGTTCGAGTGTTGGACAAGGTGCTTTGCCCCCAAGAAACCCACTTCTTCGTCGGCGGTGCAAACAATCCAAAGCGGTCTTTTTTGGTGAGATCTATCTAAGGTTTCAGCGCAGGCCATCATCGTTGCCAGGCTACCTTTCATGTCACAAGATCCACGCCCGTAGAGTCGGTTATTCAGGATTTTTGGCGAGAATGGGTCGCCATCAGGTCCGTTCCATCCTCGCGTTGGCACGACATCGGTGTGGCAAAAATAAGCTAAGCCATTTGTTGGTGAAGAAGAACGTTCAGCGTTTCCACTTGTCGGAGGAGATGCGGATACCGGATCCCGCTTGGCGACAATATTGACCTTCTCGACTCCCTGTCGATCCCGATAATCCGTTTGTTCAATGGTGAAACCTAGGTCTTCGAGTTGATTACTCACCCAATCAGATATCTCACGGTTGCTAGTTGAGCTCACCGAGGGGAACTCAATCAATCTCTGAAGGTAGGCAATCGAGGATTCAAAGGACGGCATGCGTGGTCTAGGTGATTAGGAGAATTGGATAGCTGCGAAATCAATTCGAGATCATTTCGGGGAGGCATTACCCTGCATCATTATTCGTTTTCACTGAAAAGGGATTGGAGTGTGGATTCGATGTTTTCTTTGTCAGTACCATCCAGATCACTCTGTATTTCCCGAATCCATTCTAATGCTTCATCACGTAGGCCATCATTCGTTTTTGGAGCAATGAACTGATAAACGGATTTGGCCGCTGTGCTGAACGTGTCTCCCGCAACTTCGAAGCGAGCTAGTTGATGAGCAAGTGCCCAAGGTAATTCATCAATGGTGTAGATCTAATTTTTAGCGGTATATCTAACAACAAATTGTTCCGGACTTTTTTCAACTACGATCCCCCGACAGTCACGTGTAACTTCAAAGTCATTTCCTATTTCAAGTTTGGAAATGGAATCAGTAATCGCAGTTCGATAGAAGATGGCTAAGTCAATGATCTGAAAAAGCTCCGTAGCTCGACTCATCTGCTCTTCTGACATTTCCTGATCCAGCATTCGATTTGCGATCAGGTTCATCTGATTCCAATCCGCTGCTTGGATAGCTTGTGAAGCAGTTTGTAACACTTGCTCTGCTTTCTCCAGAACCTCATCACTGAGAGGTTCCGGTGAGGTTTCGTTGTCTGGAGTTTGTGGCTTGGTGAGGTCGGGTGCGGGTTGCATCTCCTCCTTCATCTCGTTGTTCGGTTCTTCCGATTCACCGCCTTGTTCCATGTTGGTGTCGGTGGGCGTTGTCGTCGGCTTTGGTTTTTGCTCTTCCTTCGTTTCAGGAATGGGATCGCTCAGTTTTTGTTCGCTGCCATTATTCTTCGTTTCTTTTGAATCAGGCCCCAAGCTCCCCATGATGGGATCTTTTGGCTTAGCGGGAGGAGGTGCTTGTGGTTGATTTTGCACATCTTCTGGATTGGCTTCCTGATCTTCTGGTTTCGTGTTCACCGCAAAACCGTCATCAGATACCGTGATCACAACACCCGGCCTGTTGATAATGAAGAAGAGAACGACTCCCACGACTCCAAAGCAACAGATAGCGAAGATTGCGGGGACCAGCATCCCTGTTTTGGATCGTCGCCTCCGGTTGCCCTGAGGTCGCTTGACTAGCAACTCATCTTCGTTACTGATTGCTGGAATACTTTCTTCAAAGCTGGGAAGTGTGATGGTTTCTTGGTCAGGGGAATCAGGTATTTCAATGGAATCCGTAGGTTGTGACTGATTGGATTCAAGAGAGCTTAATAGATCAGAGGGTAACAGTGACTCATCAGAGGGAAGTAAGCTTTCTGATAAAAGTACATTCTGCTCGATTGCGGTTGTTTCTCCATTGGTAGAGTCTGACGAGTCGAGGTCATCGTTCGTTAGATGTGGAGGCGTTGGGAAGTCTGGAGGGCTAACAGGTACTGGAGGGCTAACAGGTACTGGAGGGCTAACAGGTACTGGGGGAGTAACTACTGCTGGGTCATCTTCTTCTTTCGACTGACCTTCTGACGCCTCACTCACCAGTACAAAATCCTCCAGCGGATTGGTGTCCGGTAGTAGGCCATAAAGTGGGTCATCCTCAGCGAGGCTTGTTGCAGTGAAATTGGACTTTGAAGAGCCTTCAGCAAAGCCCCCAACCGTTGTGAGTTGTGGTTGCTCCCTTTTAGAAGGATCCGACAAGATTTGTTTGGCATCCGTCGCGAGTCGAGCAGCCGCTTTCCATCTTTTCGGATTCGCTGTTTCTTTGCTCGCCTTCAGTTCCCTGATCACTTTACGCATTGTGGTCTGGATGACTTCTGGATCAGCTTCATCAGGCTTCAATCCGAAGACGTCGTACGCATTTGGCTTCAAGACACCGTCTGGAATAGGCAAAAGATCGGAGAGAGGATGGGCCGACATGATGACTGGAGTGAGTGGTGAGAGTGAATTGAGGACGAGAGATTGATGTATCCTAGGACAAACAATAAGCGACAAAAATGACGATGTTGGGATAAAAAGGATCGAAATGATCAATCAGGGTTTTCGTTTCGATAATTCCCATAACGCGTGGCAAACAAGATTGGATTGAGGGAGGTGGGGAGATCTCAAATAGGGAGTGACCCATTCAGCGTCTCCCCCGGTGATCACGGTCCGTATATTTCCTGCGGCGATGGAATTCTGTTCCGCATACTGGTTGATCATGCCATCGATCGCGGATGCAAGTCCAAGAATCACACCGCTGCGAATGGCATCGCTGGTATTTTTACCTGGAAGTGAAATCGGTCCAGGCTTCGTCCATTTTACCTCTGGCAGCCGTTCCGTTCGCAACGCCAAAGACTCGGTCTGTAATTGTATTCCAGGTAGAACGCTCCCGCCGGCAAAATTTCCTTCAGAATCGATCCAGTCGATGGTCACTGCCGTCCCGAAGCTGACAACGATGAGGGGGGGGGCGAACAGGGTGGATGCCATAAAACCACTCAACAAGCGATCAATTCCCAATTGATCTGGATGATCCACCGCCGTTGATAAGGGTACATCTTGGTGGCGAATCCGTTGGATGACAGGATCATCCTGATTGTTTCCGATTGCAACCTCGAGAGTCTTTGAACGCTCCTGATTTACACTTGCAATGAGCCACTGCTTAGGTGTTGATCCAGTGATTACTTTGGGGAATTGCGAAACGGATTGATGCCAATTCGTGTTTTGATAGACATAGGATTCAACAATCAGCTCGGTCTCCGACACAACCGCGACTTTGGCCGAGGTGTTCCCTATATCAACAAAAGCGAGATCCTGATCTCGTTTCACTTCGTTTCCCCATGACTTGGGTCGATCTCTGGTTCGAGTTCGAAATCTTTGGCTTGCATTTCATTTGAGAGTGCAGCGGTGGGACCATGAAGATGTGGGGGCAGTCGTTTTTTCTTTGATGATTTGACCGGCTCCCTGGAAGATTCTCGACCAACCACCACTTGTTCCCCGGCTGCGATCAACTGTTCGCGTCGGACCTCCACTCTTCGCATGATTTCTTCAAGCAGTTCGCCAATGCCATCACCTTGAATTGCACTCAGTAGATAAACCGTTTCTCCGATTTCTTCCTGAAGAGCTTTTTGGATTTCACTCGAACCCTCCATTTCCGACTTGGAAACGACAACGATCTGATCGCGTTCGGCAAGAGATGGGTCGTATTCCTGAAGTTCGGTCCGGATCGCACGATAGTTTTCTATAGGATCGGTTTGATCAACTGGAAACGGTTCGACAAGATGGACAAGAAGACCAGCTCGCTCCACGTGACGAAGGAATTCGTGACCCAGTCCTACACCTTCGCTCGCTCCTTCAATCAATCCCGGAATATCAGCCGCAACAAAGGAACGTTCACCGCTTAGTTCAACAATCCCCAAATTTGGATGTTTGGTGGTGAAAGGGTAGTCTGCAATTTCTGGTCTCGCGCTGGTGATGTGACTCAGAAGTGTACTCTTCCCCGCATTCGGCTTTCCAATGAATCCAACATCCGCAATCGATTTCAATTCAAGGATCACAAATCGCGTTTCTCCCTCTTCCCCTGGGGTGCATTCACGAGGACTTCGATTGACACTACTTTTGAAGTGCGCGTTCCCACGGCCACCTTTACCTCCCTTGGCGATGACAAACTGCTCACCGTGATGCTTCATATCTTTGATCACAAAATGTTGATCTGCATCGATCACGGTTGTGCCTGGGGGCACGAGCAATTTTTGATCCCTGCCTTTTTTCCCATGACGGAGGGATCCTTGACCGGGTTGCCCTTTGTTTGCACGAAACAATCTCTGATTTGCGTAGGCGGCTAAGCTATTCACTCCTACTTTGGCTTCAAGAACGATGCTGGCCCCGTCTCCGCCATCTCCACCATCCGGCCCCCCGCGAGGCACGTATTTTTCACGTCTCATGCTTGAGCAGCCATCGCCACCTTTACCCGCACGTAACTCGATCAGAACACGATCAACAAACATTCAATACCAGTCGTAAAAAAGCGGGTTTGGGAAGTAATCCGTTCAGCAGCCAGGGAGTCAGCCGATCAGGTCGTTCCGATGAGACTTGAACCAGACCCCATCTTACAAAATAACCTCATCACGCAAAGACTTTGTCCGAAGGCATCGAGATGATCTTGAGTTCAAGGTCGTCGCATCAAAAAGCTTACGTCTGCTATCTCAGTAGCCAATCCCTGGATCTCGCGTCACTCAGACATTTTCATGCAGTGAGAGAATTGGAGTTTGGCCACGAACCCGTTTCCATTCGATCAGGGTGCAG
>JAAXIK010000370.1:0-826 GCA_012270385.1 Rubripirellula sp.
AGATTCGAATTCTGTATCGCCCACTTAACGTTTTATAGCCGAATTGCAGTGTTTCATTACCGCCTGACGGTCAGGTGTGCGGCTCTTTTTAAGTCTTCCAAAACGGTAGTTACCGTTTTAGATAACTCAGGGAGTTAGTGAAATGCGTCGACGAGATACATCTCAACCAAAATACCGTTTGCACAGAGCATCTGGCCAAGCGGTTGTTACCCTTGCTGGTAAGGATCATTACCTAGCGAAATACGGAACCAAATCCAGAAGGATTTTTTATGACCGGCGTGTAGATGAATACGCTCCACCCCTATTGGCGGATAGATTCCCTGTCCGCAAGCTATGAATTGCCTGAATGCAAACTCTGGATTCTTACACGAGATGAAGAACCATGGCATTTTCAGAAGGAACGAGAACGCACCGGTTGATAGATTGTTCCGTCGATCGCCATCGGCATAGCAGGTGCCGGGCATACATCGTCACTGTTTTCGTCTGCTCGGCTTCGATAAAGCTGAACCTTCCTTTTGCTTGTTTTCATGTCGACCTTGAAAACCTTTACAATTTCATACTCATTTTTTTTGCGAATTGCTTGATCGTATCCGTTAGGTGATCTTTCTCAAATTCAGATTTCTCTTCCAATAGTAACCAGTTGCAACCCGTTTGCGAGATTTGTTGGCTAAGCCACTCTTCATTAATAATGTCGTCCTTTGATTTGCTGCGTATCCAATGCAGCACGTTCTTTTCAACCGATTGTTCCTTCCACACTGGAAAGCGTTTATCCGAACTTCATCATGAGCTTAAACACAATCTTGATCACCGGTGGAACCGGTTATGT
>JAAXIK010000370.1:836-2660 GCA_012270385.1 Rubripirellula sp.
GGTTAATACCGCTGTTATGCGACCGTGATGACATCAAGTTGCGGTTAATGGCGCGGAACCCTGATTACTTGAGAGCCAGAGTTGGCGAGGCTTTCGAGATTATCCAAGGCGACGTCACGGATCCTGAGTCTTTGGTCAAAGCACTCGAGGGCATCGAAACCGCTTTCTATTTAATTCACTCGATGGGTAGTGGCAGTGATTTCGAGGATGAAGATCGCCAAGCGGCCCGGAATTTTGCTCTGGCAGCGAAGGAAGCAAATGTGAAGAGAATCATCTACCTTGGGGGTCTCGGTGATGAACGAGAGCGTTTATCGAAGCATCTACGTAGTCGACACGAAGTGGGAAGCGTGTTGAGGGAGTCTGGTGCACAGGTAATCGAGTTTCGCGCGTCAGTCATCATTGGCTCAGGTAGTCTTTCTTTCGAGCTTATTCGTGCCCTCGTGCAAAAACTTCCGGTGATGGTCTGCCCACGGTGGGTATCGACCCAGGCACAGCCGATTGCAATCGAAGATGTTCTTTCCTACTTGATTCATGCCGTGGATCATGATCCCGGAGAAAGTCGTGTTTATGAGATCGGTGGACCGGATCAGGTTTCCTACAAAGTTCTAATGCGTGAGTATGCACGTCAGAGGGGTTTGAGGCGACTGATGATCCCGGTGCCTTTTCTGTCTGCTCGACTCTCAAGTCTATGGCTTGGGTTGGTGACACCAGTCTACGCGACAATCGGTCGAAAACTGGTCGAGAGTCTCCAGAATCCTACCGTCGTCAACGATATTGCGGCGACCGAAGTTTTCCCTGTTCGTCCAATGTCTTTGGAATCAGCGATTCGGCGCGCACTGTCCAAGGAAGATCAAGAGTTTGCCAATACACGGTGGCAGGACGCGATGTCATCAACCCGCCCGCAGCGACGATTTGGAGGTGAGCAGTTCGGAAACCGTCTTGTTGATTGCCGCACGATTACCGTCGACGTTAGTCCTGAAGAAGCGTTCGGTCCGATCCAACGCATCGGTGGAAAAACCGGTTGGTATTACGGGAATTGGCTTTGGCGTTTACGAGGTGTCATGGATCTATTGGTCGGTGGTCCGGGGTTACGTCGTGGAAGACGTCATCCTGTTGAACTCAGTGTTGGTGCCACGCTGGCCTGTTGGCGAGTTGAAAAACTGGTGCCTCCGCGTACCCTTCGATTGAGGGCTGAGATGCGTCTGCCTGGCCGAGCGTGGCTTGAGTTTGTGGTCACCACCAAAGGCAACGGTTGTGAAATTACTCAGACCGCCATCTTCGATCCGGTGGGTCTCTTTGGTCTGTGCTACTGGTATTCGATATGGCCCTTGCATCAATTTATTTTTGCGGGCATGCTTCGCAAGCTTGCTGAGGCTATCACATTGTCTGATGCTGAAGCCTGATAGATTACCAGCGGAAATCGCCGGCAATCGAAGACGTCAAAGCTAGAACTAACTTCGGCTACCAAGACACGAAAAAGCCTCGGCCGGTATCGCTACCAGTCGAGGCTTCTAATTTAGATGTTCTGCTATGCTCAGATAAGGAAGTCAGCGGGTGAGATCGTGGTTTCCCTTTGGCAAAACGAATGACACCAAACAACTTGATGAGCGAATGAAACAATACCTTGTAGCTGCATTGTTGAGCGTTAGTCTTTTGACCTCAGGATGTGGGTTCATGGAACTTGATGGCCTCCTTGCGGACATCAATAAAAAAGGATCGATGACAAATGAACGAGCAGAAAGTCTCAGCGGCCAAAGATTCCTAGATCTTAATGGGCTCAAATCGATCATTGACGAACAAGTGGAAAGCTTGATGCCATGTGGA
>JAAXIK010000245.1 GCA_012270385.1 Rubripirellula sp.
CGTGTTGAAACATCATTCCCAGTTGACTCATTGCCAACATAGGTGTCGCATAAACCGGGAACGCAATGGCAGTCATGGTTAGAGGTGCCATCAGATCATCCCTTTCCACGCTATTTTGCATGGAGCCAAAGGGCAAAACGAAAGCAAGCAATGCTAAGCCGGTGAGGGCGATGGCCGTGAGGGCGAGAGATTGTCCCGAGGCGTTACGCGACATCTGGACAATCGTTGCCGCCAAGCGTCTCAATCCGATCAGCCCAGGGGCATCACTTTCACCGGAATCCTTACCGGTGTTTTCACTCCGAAACAGCCAGTCCCAAAGTAACCCGAGAACGGTAACAATCATCAGCGATCCTCCTGCGAAGAGAAGAATCACTTCTGGGCGACTCAAGGTCAGTCCGTACAGGAGTGACAGTGGATTGAAGAGGGGCGCGGACAGTGCGAATGCAGACATCGCTCCTGGTTTGACTCCAGCGCGACGCATCTGAATCAGGATAGGAAGCACTCCAATCGAGCAAACGGGAAGCAGCATCCCCACCAGCCAAGATTGCGGTAAGCTGCGAAGGGAATCGCCCCCAAAGAGTTTTTGAGTTCCTTCCCGGCCCAGATAGTAACGCAGAATCGCAGCCGTCAGCAGTCCAACCCAGAGCGTGGGAGCTGAGAACATGAACCCTTGTGAGATTCGCACCGCCCCGCCCAGGATCATTTCGGTTATTGAATTCACTATTCGGATACCCCTTCGGCCTTGGCGTCTTCCTTTAGCAGAGCTGCGGACTGCTCAATGAGATCGCAAAGTTGTTTAGCGAGTTGTTGATGATCGTTATCCATGTTTTCCTGCTGGGCAAGTCTTTGGGAGAGAGTCTGAACCTGCTGGTCGATGGGGATCCACTCTTCTTCGGTCAGGTCGGTATCCGCTGCGATCTCAGGTACCCAACTCACGATGTCGATGATCTGACTGGTCATCTCCGACCTTAGGTCGGGAAAGCGTTGATGCATACTCAGTCGGTCCCGAATTTTCAGTGCCGAATCCGCAAGATCATTAGGCCAGTGATCAGGCATTTCGTGGTCATGTTCGAAATGGGAGGTCTTCTGATTTTCACCCTCCCCGCAGCCTGCCAAGATTGCAGCCAACAGTATCAGAGCTAGAGTTCGCATTACTTGTACTCCGGTGCGGGGACGGTCATCATCACACGAGTGATCACCTGGTCTACCGTCTCGCCGCGGGTCAAAAGGCGGACGGATAGCACAGGCTGCGCGACATCTGCCACATCGGTGGGTGTGACAAAGTTTCGGCCATTCATCATCGCCCATCCTTGTGACATTGCCTGCCAGTGCATCATCCCTCTTGGGCTTACTCCCAATTCGATGGATTCATCGCTCCGAAATGCTTCCACCAGATCAATAATATAGTCCATTACTCGATCATTCACCTGCACGCTTCTCGCATGCTCCTGCAGGGCATTGAATTCTTCAAGGGTCAGGGTGGCGTGGGAGGTTTCAGTAGACGAATCATTCCCTTCCCTGTTCACTTCTCGTCGCAGGATTTGACGCTGGGATTCGCGGTCAGGGTATCCGATTCTTAGCTTAATGGAAAATCGGTCGAGTTGTGCCTCCGGCAATGGGTAGGCCCCATGTGAATCAATCGGGTTCTGGGTCGCGATCACAAAGAACGACGGAGAAAGGGCGTGCCCCTCGCCATCGATGGTGACCTGACGCTCTGCCATGGCCTCAAGCAACGCGCTTTGGGTTCGAGGGGTGGTTCGATTCAATTCATCGGCGAGGAGAAGATCCGAGAAAACGGGGCCCGGTCGGAAATCGAATTCACGGGTCTTTTGGTTGAAGACGCTGAAGCCTGTGATCTCCGCAGGCATTAGGTCAGGCGTGCATTGGACCCGAGCCAGCTTCCCGGAGATTCCTGATGCAATGGCCTTGGCCAATGTCGTCTTTCCGGTTCCGGGAAGGTCGTCCAAGAGCAGATGCCCCCGAGACAGCAGGCAAGCGATCACGAGATCAATTTGTTGCTCTTTTCCTAAAAGCGTGCAGCGTAAGTGGTCACGCAGTTCGGTGATCTTAGAAAATTGATTCGGTGAGTCTTGATTCTGGGTTGTGGAAGGGTCGGTGGTGAGGCTCACGTTGATGAATCCTTCATTAGGGCTGTGATCTTCCGGACGTTCAGTAGGTAGACAACGTCAGGGGTATTGGGAGTGGTTAACGGAGCCGCATCGCCGAAGACCAATGCATCGGCCAAGTTAGTGAATTGCTGAACGGCAGCGAGCAAAGGCCTATCAGCTTGTACCAGCTCCTCTAACCATTTTCTTTGTGACTGACCGGGTGGTCGACTGAATCCTGCAATGTTGGCTCTACACTCAATGATGGCCATGGCAAGTCGAAGCTTCATGCGTGGTTTCAACGGCTTGGATGCAGACCAGATGCCGTGCAAAACCCAATCCACCCACACTCGATAGGTTCTCCAGACAACGAGGACCACAGCAAGCCCAATGACGAGCCGCAGCCAGTTGGCTCTAAGGAATTTCTTTGCTCTTAGCCAGAGCGAGGGTTGGTAGTGAGGCTGGACGTAGCTCGGTGTCGCTTCGACTTCAAACCAGCGACCGTCCCCCAATCGAATCTCGGCCCAAACATGTACATCTTGGGGC
>JAAXIK010000319.1 GCA_012270385.1 Rubripirellula sp.
TCTCGGTAAGGGTGTCGATCCAGTTACGGCATTGAATTCAATCACAAAACAAGGTCGCTCGCTGGATACGGCGTCCTTCTTGATCTGAATCAAGAGAAGCTTGAACCTATCGGGTTGAAGTCTCTGCAATGTCGGATCGATCTACTAGTTAGAAGGAAGATTTTTCCTTCTCGTAAGTAGCGAGAGTTGCGTCGATCTCAGCGTTTCCGTTGTTGTGCTCAACCGCTTTCTTTTGCCAAGCGATTGCCGAATCGAGATCACCCATGGTGTGGTAAACCCTTGCGAGGGTATCCAAAATTGCCGCGTCTTTTCCCTCTTTTAGCTCCGATGCACGGGTTGCTGCTTTGAGTGCCAATTGGAGGTCCGCTTCACTGCCTTGGCCAGTTCTCGCTGTATTCCAAGCGATCTGGTTCAGCAATTGTGAATCATCCCAAGCTTCTTCGATGACAGCACCACGAACCTCGGTGGCTTGCTCGGTTCTTCCCGCACGCTCAAGGATGGTCATGCGGTAGAGGGAAGTTTGGACCGTCTTGCCACCAGCGGCTTCGAGATCATCCACTACCCCAAGAGCACCATCAAAGTCTGACTTTCGCAGCATGGTGGAAAGCTTCATCATTGACTGTTGCATCAATTGTTGTTGCTTCATTTGAGCAACAGCTTCCTCGCGATCCCAAGTTCCTTCGACGACTTTCGCGAGGGGCTCATCAATCCGAGCTGGATGTCCGATCCACTCAACGATACCTTCACGGCCAACGATGAAGGCACACGGAATTCCATTTTGCCCTGCGGCACGCATGTAGTTGGTGTTGGTCCAATCCCCTGCATCAAGAGCTAAGCGATACTGGATCACATCATTCCATGTGCCGCCGTGGTTAGATTGCTTACCGAGGAATCCGCGAACGGTCTTTTCGTCTTCTCGAGTGACACCGATGAAAGCAACGTCGTCCTTGTACTTCGTTTGAAGTTCGCTGATATGCGGCATGCCCGCACGACATGGGCCACACCAGGTCGCCCAGAACTCGACGACGTGAACCTTATCCTTCAATGGTGCGGAGACGGGATCACCCTTGATCCATTTTGAGATTTTGAGGCCGGGGCTAGGGTCGCCGACACCGAGTTTTTGAGCGTTAGCAGTGACGGACATCACCAACAAACCCACTAGTGCGGGAACGATCATCAGTTGTTGTTGAAAACGTTTCATATTTCGAAAATTCCAATGGAGAGGGCTGTATTCCGATGGATGCAGGTTCGCTGACATTCGACTCTGAAGAGGTTTAGAGCTCGACGGCGATTCATATCCGTTCCCTGTATTGTAGGGGTTTTTCCTCGTAAGGCGATGGAACAAAACACCCAACCAAGGGAATCTGACCGACTTTGTCCGGTTCCGCATTGGATTCTTAGATTTCGATCCGATCATTTCCCGCGTATCTGGGCTAATGCTAGGCCCGAAGCACAGTGCTCAGAAAACTTCATCAGCTCCACCGGGTCAAGCGTCATCCAATGGTCTAACCGGGAAGCGGATTGACGGTCTGCGGAGACTTTCGACCGAATCGGTAGAGCGAATGAAAAAGTGAATACAACAAGAGAACCGCCGTGATCGCGAGAACACTTGCATTGAAGCTCAAATTTTCCTCAACCAATGTCCAGACAAATTGGACCAAGCAGAGCAGAGAAATCAGAACGAGCGTCGGGACACGTGGTAGCCTCTGAACCGCCCAAGCTCCCACCGGTGCTCCAATTGCCACAACGGGTGCAGCGGCGATCCAGCATCCGAGCACTTCAGGATCTATGGCGAACTGGCTGGGGAAACGCCACTGCATCAGTAGTCCACTGGTCACACCCACAACGGAGGTGAACGCCATCACAATCACTGATGAAGGGGTCGAGATTTTCAGATCCGATTGGAATAGCAACACCATGGTTGCGTAGAGCAGCATATCGATGCCCACTCCGGTGACCGAGGAGACCAGCCCTCCCAGCAGCCCTACCGCGAATCCGATTTGCCGCTTGTGGTTTAGCCATGGACTGGCTTGTCCAGCATTTCGCAATAACTCCTTGAGTTTGATTAAGTGCATCAAACCAAAGCTGGCCCAGATCACAGCAAAAGTCAGTTTGACGGAAAGATCCGGTAATCGCGGCGCGAGCCAAATGACTCCAAGAGGCGTGCTAATCAGCGAGCCTAGCAACGCAGGTCGGATTAACTGCCAGTCCACGAAGATGGGTTGGTTTTGAGCTGAACGTTCCCGGCTTACCTGACGGTTGCCACGAGTGAGTATGTAGATCGATGCCGAGACCATTCCGATGGATTGAATCGCGAAAGCAAAATCACGGCCCATTGCACCTGAATGATCAAACAGCAGCACTAAAACGGGAAAACCGACCGTACCGCCACCCATCGGAGTTGAACCCGCTACATACGATCCTGCTGCCATTGCAGCCGCAATGCCCCAGTGCTGCTGAATGTTGGACCCCAGTTCGCCCCAAATGACGATTGCCAGCCAAACGAGATAAAAGGTGGCCAGCCAGCATGGAAAAATAAGTGAACGTCGACTCAACACTGCTTCCAACAATACAAATGAGTTTTTAAAACTTATCTCTCGCCATGATTCTTGATTCATCCGGTGCTTCATAATTAGAATCG
>JAAXIK010000093.1:0-5852 GCA_012270385.1 Rubripirellula sp.
TTTTGGATACGCCTTCACCGCATGCGGTTGGAGGTGTTCGATTGAGGATAGTTGGCAGTGAGAAAACGATAGACCTTACTGGCACCACCACCTGCATGGTGGTCGAACTAGTCGCGCAGGACGAAGTTGTTTCCAAACTCGGTCCGGATCCTTTAGCTGGTGGATCGAAGGCGGCTGTTTGGCAGGGTTTTTCTGCGAGTTCCAAGCCCATCGGTGGTTTGCTTCTTGATCAGAAACTGCTGGCAGGAGTCGGTAATATTTTTAGGGCTGAAGTTCTTTTCGAGATTGGTATGCATCCACTTCTGCCCGGCAATGAATTATCGCGGCAGCAATTTGATCAACTTTGGACATCACTGAAGCGAATGATGCGAGTTGGGTTGAAATACGGGAAAATCATTACGGTTCGATCTGATGAGATGCAGGGTCGCCTCGGAGATCTTGAGGGGAACGAGCGTTTTCGTATCTACGGAAGAGATGAATGTCCCTGGTGTGGCGGAAGCATCGAAACCATCGAGGTAGCTTCAAGAAAACTTTATTGGTGTCCAGCTTGCCAAGCCTAATCGAACTGCCAACTCATAGGATGAGGAAGGATGCTCTATAACGCTTACGCACCTTCAGAGATTTTTTGGCACTTCCAAGATGGGCTGGTGTCAGTCTGACCTTCATGTTGTTGGGGGTCCAAAAGGAGTCTTTCCACTACTGATCCGATGAGTTTCCAAGTGCGTGGTCGAGAAACTCGTAGGCTTCGTGCCGAACGGGTGTAGGAAAGTCATGCTCTGCGTCGGGGTATCGAATCACGAATTGACTTTCTGCCTCGAAGATTGTGTACACACTTCGGATTTGTGGCTCTACCTTCTTAACCCCCTCAGCGTCAAAGTTTGAATCCTTCAGGGGGCTGCATGAAAAAAAAGCTCTCGGGGCGATGGCAGCAATGGCTTCCGTGAGATCGAAAGGCATGTTTTGAGGTTTGAGTCCAAAGAGTTCGCGTATTCGAGGCATGTATCTTTCACTTGCCCAACCTGCTAGACGACCGCCGTAATAGTAAGGGAACGGATCCCATCCGCAACTCGATACGACACATTGGATGCGTTCATCGAAGGCCCCGAGGAAAATCGCGTTGTGTCCTCCAAGGGAATGGCCGATCGCTCCAATTCTCTTAGGGTCAACCTCTGGGATTTGAGTGAGAACATCGATCCCCCTGCGGTGATTGGCGATAGCTTTCATGCTTCCGGAGACGTAGCTGTCCGTCGCGAAATTGTAATTTTTCTGGTCACCAAAAGAAGGGTAATCTGGCGCGAGCACAACGTAGCCGCGTCTCGCCAATTCATCTCCGTAATTCCGATTGGGTCGAGGACCCTCCCCTGCAACAATTCGTTTACCCAAAGGGGAGGTAGGATGCAGGGCGAGAACCGCTGGAAGCTCATCAATGCCGTGTTCCGCAATCGAATGGGGAAGGTAAAGATCTGCCGTTGCATTTGAAAAGGAGTCAACCGTGTAAGATATCGTTCGTCTTTCATAGTCTTTAAACGACTGAGTCTCTAATGTCTCGATTCGTAGTGGTGCTAATTGATCTTCTTGGGGTAAGCGACCCATGACCATTTGCATGGATTCAAGAATGTGGCCGCGGCGTACTTTCCAATTCTCGGGTGATTGAATGGGTTGCAGGTTACCTTCGCTATCCGACCAAGAACTTAAGTCGTTGTGATCAGGATACTCTGTTGCCGTGAGCGTACCTAGTCGCGGTTTATCCATGCCACGGTAATGGTGAGCTTGAGATCTCGCTTGACTCAGGATCTTGGTCTCGATGCCTGTTTTCCAAGGTGATGGCAATCCGTAATAAACCATGGAACCTCCGCCCTCATAACCTCCCTCACTGAGCACCCTTTCCGAGGGAATGTATGCCATCACATCATTGGCGTAGGCAGTCACCCAAGTGGAACCTGCGCCGAGTTCTTCCTTGAGCCTTAACGCATAGTCCACAACCACTTCACCACCCAGGAAGTACCAAAGTGGTCCATCGCCCAGTTTCCAGCTTTGCACAGGGTAGGGGTAACTCTCAGGCAGTGACCCACTGTCGTTCAGTTGATTCAGTAAGTGTTTCGCCCGTGATGCCTCAAAGCGATTGCTTGACTGAGAGGTTTGTTGAAGCTCTTCTCGAGTTGGTATTTGTTGGTACTCGAGATCCACGTGTTCTTTTGACGTTTTGATTTCGCCATCAATGGGATTCATGGGTTTTAGGATCGCAGCGGCTACCGAGTCTCCCAGTTGTCGACCGTAGGCTTGAGCTAATTCAATGGATCGTCTTGGGATGGGGTTCTGATCCGCTCCGCAGCCCACCCAAACCATGGCGTCAGCGTTGGGGAATCGCGATTCCAGATCGGATTGTGCGTAGCCAGGCCAGTCAGCACACCACTGATAGCCGGAGAGCACCGTGGCGTGACAGGCATACCCACAGACGATAGCTCGAATATTTTCCGCATCCAATCCTTCCGCTTGTTTAGAACCTGACAGTGTGGGGACGGGCTCGGTTACCACAAGAATGGGTACGTCATGTACTACCGGTCGCGCGAGCGCATCTTGTCGTGTCAGTTCGCGGCCATGTGGTTCTCGATTTGTCCGCCGATTCACTGCAAATTTGCAACGGCCGACAGTCCAATGGATTTCTGCGCCGGATAGGTTCTCTCCTGCTTGCTGTACAAGACGAACAATGGTTTTTTTTAATTTTTGGGTGTAGCGATCTATCTGTCTCAAGCTCGAGTAATCCAAGTCGTACATGCTCAATAGATTGGTTCCTACGACCGGCCCGCTGTGGGTGTGCGTGGTAGATATTGCGATTTGATCAACTGAGACTCCGGTATGACGTGCTGCTTCGTTCTTGATAGCGTCGGTGGTTGCCGCATCGATCCCAATGAGGTCGAGTGTGACCAAAATGATCCGTGTACCTTGGTGATCCTCAATGGTCATCACCTTCGCCCATAGGTCCGAGATTTTTCCATCTGCAGGGCGATTCCGAGAACCATAGCCCGACATCCACATCGGTTCATCGGGTGTGATCACCTCTTTCGCGGTACCCACTCTCCATTCGGAGGCAAGGCTTTGCGACGGAGTCATCGAGAACAGAGTGATCAGGCAAGAGATTGCGGTGATGCTTTTCAGGAGCAAGGATTTCTCCTCTGAGCGGATGAAGAGTGATGGGATAAAAAAGGTATGCCCATACGGGTCGATTTCAACATGGCTTAATGATTGTTCTCGATAAGTGGACTTTTTGCACGTCCACGGCTCCAGCGTTTTAAGCCTTCGAGTCGTTGCTTACCCCTGGCAAAATAGGTTTCGTCCAAATTCGAAAGGTGTTGGTTGACTCTGGCTTCATAAGTGGAGGTAGGGGCATCACCCTGAACCCACGGCAGGCTCTTCATGGTTTCAAAGCAAGCTTGGGCGATCACTTGGTGGCCTTTGATGGAGGGATGGACGTGATCAATAAACCATTCTGGATCCACGATGCCGTCTGGAATATTCAGCCCTTTTTGATTTTTCTTATCGAGATGCTTTGGAACATCCACCAGGTAGACGAGTTCGTGATTTGCATGGCGTTTGATTGCGGAGATCACGGAGCTTGTTGCTCTTAGCGGGCATACATCGTGGTCTCGTGCTCGGATGAGATACGGTTGGGCCAATTCGGTGAGACCACGGTCAAACAAGATTTTGCCGCAGAGGTCATTCGCGCCGGCGTGATATTTATCCAGAATAAGACATTCTTTTGCTGCTGCGAGTCGGACTTCATCCGAATATTCGAGGCCCTGAGCTTTCAGCCATGCACTTTGAAGGTCTCGTTCTTTCTCATCGGTTAAAGAGGGGGCTGGTCGTGATTTGAAGGGAGGCGTGCCAACAATATCACTGACCGGTACACATAAGAGGAGAGGGATGCC
Organism: Rubripirellula sp.; assembly: GCA_012270385.1. Lineage (GTDB taxonomy): Bacteria > Planctomycetota > Planctomycetia > Pirellulales > Pirellulaceae > Rubripirellula. The sequence goes on from JAAXIK010000093.1 coordinate 3,927, forward strand.
GGATTCTGAAATACACTCGATCATCTGCTGTAGTGTGGTTTCAAAATGTCGTTCAACACCACGTCTCCACTCCGTGTCACGCTCATATTTCTGCAACCCGTTTTCTTGATCTAGGCGAGTGAGGACTTCACGCGGCATCGCATTGTTGCTTTGCGGTGGGTTGGTGAATTTTGAGTTCAACCATGAGGCAATATGGCTATATCTCGCTAATGGAATCAGGCTTTGCCGGAGTGTTCCAAGCTCTCGCACACTTGAATATTCTCGGTCCTCTAAGAATTCGTTATGACCCGTGTAAAGTACGATTGCATCAGGCTGGTAATGGACAACTTCCTGAAGAATGCGGGCGACTCGATAGCTTGCGTAGGACACACCACCACAATTAATGACTTCATACTCAGTCGTGCTATCTGCTGCTTCCAATTGAAATTCGAGCCAAGTTGAGAATGCCGTTTCCGTCGCGTAGGGTCTCCCCTGAACCGTTGATCCACCCAGCACGAAGATCCGGCGTGTGTTCGCCGTCTTTGAGTTTGGAAAAGAATCAGGGCAAAAGAAGTTGTGGCGTGTGTCGGGAATCTCCCAACGATCACTAGCAAGATTCTTCTCAAATAGTGGTTCAAGCTGGTGGAGGTCGACCCATGGATCGGTGTCCCATGCCTCTCTTACAGATGGGCTTCCCACACGAAGGTAAATCTCCAAAGCAGCAAACGGCAACAAGCCAAGCAGGATAGACATTGCGCGGAGAAGCCATAAACGCCGAATTGGATTGGCTTCTTGCATGAATCTATTTCTCCCTCTGCGAGATGATCTACGCGAGTAGTTTACCAATCTCTCATCCACATACCCACATTCAGAGAAACCCATTTCTTGGGAAACTTGGCGAAACCTTCTCGTCCTTCTCAGGTAGGTGAGATCAACCGTGGAATCCGATTGCGATTCCCGACTAAGATAGACCCGGTCCGAATTTGTCTTGCTTGAACGGATTCGCCATTTAGAGTCAACAAAGATCAGGATGAATGCATGAGCACCGAAAAAAATCTCTATCTCACCGGTTACCGAGGGACTGGGAAATCCACCGTAGGACGGAGATTAGCTGAGCGGTTACAGACTCAATGCATCGATTTGGATGACGTGGTCGAGGCTGTCGCAGGAAAATCCATACGTGAGATTTTTGAGCAGGGAGGGGAGGAGTCGTTCCGAGATTTTGAGTCGTCCGCACTTGTTGAGGTGTCCAGTCAGGATGGAGTAGTCATTTCCTTGGGGGGTGGGGCAATCTTGCGTCCGGAAAACCGAAAGAGGATTTCCAGCCGCGGATTCTGTTTTTGGCTGGATGCTCAGCCGGAGACCATTCTGAAACGATTGCGAGGAGATGCTAGCAGCGAACAAAGACGACCCGCGTTAACCGATCTGAATGAGCTCGAGGAAATCCGTGCGATGTTAACGAGTCGACAGAAGTTTTATTCAGAAGTCAGTAGCTATCGGATCAATGTGACGGATCGAGGGATTGGGGGCATCACGGAGGAGATTTTATTGAGGTGGCAGGAACTGAAAGACTCTGGCGCGGAAGGCTAAGGCAACGTAGAGTTTCATTCGTTTTGAATCTCGAAGCCAAAGACACGTCTGATGATGGGAAAAGATGGAATACTCGGTAGCAAGGTCCGTCTGTCAGCCCACTGATGTTGGCCTGTTTCACACAAAAAATCAGTATCCACGGTAGATTTCGGATCCTGACCCGGATCGACCTGTCGCTGAGATACAGGTTCTCTGTATGCTCCACAAAACACCACCTGCGGCGATGTCGCTGCCATCCTTGTCCGTTTCTAAGAAGGGGGCGGGATTGGGCGTTTTAGCCGGAGGTCTGTCAAAGAAAACAGTCGGACGCTGCTCAAATAGAGCATCGGTCTTGGGTGGCGGAATACAGAATTTAAA
>JAAXIK010000093.1:5862-13378 GCA_012270385.1 Rubripirellula sp.
GCATCCCAACTCTGCAGTTTGGGTTTCGAATGGAAATCCACTGAGTTGAGGACGACCTGTCCACTGAAATTGAGTAGTGAAGAGGACTTTTATTGTGTTTGTTTCAGCTGCAATTGAGTGCTGGCCCGGGATGGAACTCTTGGAAGCGATTGAGATCCTCTCCGATCTCGGTTTTACTTCCGTGGAACTCGCAATTCATGAATCAGGGGTGGTCAAGCCAAGTGAGTTGCTTGCCGACATGGATCGTTCGGTGCAGTTGCTTCGGCACACACATCGCCTGGATATCTGCGGTTACAGCGTGCAACTGGAATCCTCCGGCGAGCAGCATTATGAAGACTTCCTGAATCTATGCCGGTTGGCCAAAACCACCAAGGTGGTGAACATGATCGTTCCTTCGGGAGAGCATGGTACACCGTTTAACGAGGAAGTTGAGCACTTGAAGAGGCTCGTTGAAATCGGAGAATCCGAAGGGATTCGTGTGAGTGTCCGTAGCCAATTGGGCTGCCTCAGTGATGATCCGGATACGCTCATGGTGCTCTGCAACAACGTCGATGGGCTGGGTATCTCACTCGACCCTAGCGTCTACCTCTGCGGTGGAGGGAAAGAGAAAAACATCGACAAGATCCTCAAATTTGTATGTAACGTGTATCTAAGGGATTCTAGGCCGGATGCATTCCAAGTCAGCATTGGGCAAGGCGAGATCGACTATGCCAAGCTGATCACGCAGCTTGAGCGGGAAGGTTATGACCGAGCCCTCACGGTGCATATGGTTCCCATGGATGATCTGGATCATCGAGTCGAGCTTCGCAAACTCAGAAGGCTGCTCGAATCGCACCTCTAAGGAGCGAGGTTTGGGTCTGCGTTTCGGAAATCGTGATGCGAACCAAGACATCACGCCAATCATTCGAGGGTGAGCGGGCCCTGACGTGATGCGTTCAATGGACGGGATCTTGTGAAATGTCCAAACTTGACTTGGATAGTTCGAATCAACGTGACTATGCCACCGGTATCCAAGCCTCGCTACGCTCTGCGATCTCGGGCGGAGTGACCCCCAAGCCTCGCTCGCGAGAGATGGCGCCTCGCCTCGCTTATGGTCGCCATCGAGGACCGATGCCAAAACGGGTGAGGCGGGCCGCGGTGATGGTTGCGATCTATCGCCATCCTGATCTCGGTTGGGTGGTTCCTCTAACTCTTCGGCCAATGCATCTCGATCATCATCCGGGGCAGATCTGCTTCCCCGGTGGTCAAGTTGAGTTAGGAGAGGACGATTTCGCCGCCGCAGCCCGTGAATTCGAAGAAGAGTTAGGTTGTAGCGTTGTCGGTGCAACCCGAGTGGGAAACCTTTCATCTCAATATGTTTACGCGAGTAACAACCACGTTGTACCCGTTGTCGTGGTGATGTCTCGACCTGACAAGCCTTGGGACCCCGACCCAAAGGAGGTTGCGGAAGTGATCGAATTTCCCGTGGATCAACTCACGAATCCAAAATCCCTAGTCATGATCTCCCACACAGTCAGGGTGGGATCTGAGTCCGCTAATCACGGCAAGAAACAGGAGATCTCCGCTAATACCGAGGATACCCCGGATCTCGAGTCAGATACTCACGCTGGGTTCACTTTCCAGTCGCCCGCTTTTCAATACGGTGGATATTCCATCTGGGGAGCAACTGCGATGATGCTTCATGAGCTATCCTTGCATCTCCCCAAAGAGGATGGAGTGGGGTAGAGGGGGCTGTTTTCAAGTGGTTTGGGCCGTCCGCGGCAAGCAATCACCGCCCACCGCACTCAAATTGACACACTGTCTACGCTTCCTACAATGCTAACTCACCACGCGAGAGTTGAAACTCCAAAGCGATGAGTACCTCATTTCCTCTAATAATCCCAGAGGTGGGAGGGTACCACGTTTATCGCTGAAGAATTCTCCCGTACTATGGTTATCAGTAGAGCTTTCTAAGGTTTCACAAAAAAACGGCTTCGATCAAGTTAGAAGTGCGTACTTGTCAGCGGTTTCGACCCCAGAGACGAGTGCTGAAGCAAACCTGGCGAGAGTTGTTAAATAGAGTTCGATGCATTCCTCTTTTCTTGATCAAGGTATCTCAACATGGCTTCTGACGCGGTTTTAGAATTTAGTGATGACAACTTTAGCTCAGAAGTCCTCGCGGCAGACGGGGCAGTTTTGGTTGATTTTTGGGCTCCGTGGTGCGGGCCTTGCCGCCAGATCGCGCCAATGATTGATGAATTGGCCGAAGAGAATCCGTCGCTGAAGATTGGTAAAGTGAACATTGATGACAACCCGGGTGTTGCCTCTCAGTATGGGATCAGCAGCATCCCAACGATTTTGATTTTTAAAGGCGGCGAGATCACCGATAGCTTCCTTGGGGTTCGGCCTAAGGCTTCTCTGCAGGAAGCACTGGACTCCGCTAGCAGCTAGGTCCATTTCTAAGCACCGCCATGAGAGGACGACTGGCGTGTTGCCGCAAGAGGCCAAGGCATTCAGGATAATAAATGCGATTTTCCTAACTGCACTGGTCTTTGACTCATTGTAGAGCCCGATTCATCGTTTGGTGGTTCGGGCTTATTTTTTCCCAGTTTGACGAAGAGTTGTACGCCGTCGGAACGCGGACGTCTTTTCATTTTCAATTGATTACCAGTTCCCACTACGCGTCGCATCGGCCGCCAGCCTCAGGGCGGGGCAAGATGTCTGGCGATAGACGGGTACGACTTAACTACATCGGCGAGGTCACCGTGACAAGTTCATCCACTCACTCCGTAGGATCGAAGAGCATTCAGGCTTTTGATCGGGCCAGAAAATTGATGCCCGGAGGTGTGAACAGCCCCGCAAGAGCTTTTGGGGCCGTCGGTGGATCCCCTCTCTTTATCGAGCGAGCCGAAGGACCCTACTTGCACGATATCGATGGGCGAAAACTCCTCGATTACATCGGGTCTTGGGGGCCCATGATCTTGGGGCATGCTCATCCCGAGGTGCTTGAAGCGGTGATTCAAGCAACTCATCGTGGAACCAGCTATGGCGCGCCGACGGAAGCGGAATCCGGTTTGGCCGAACAGATTATCGAAGCTGTCCCAAGCGTCGAAAAGGTTCGCTTGGTGAGCAGTGGAACCGAAGCAACCATGAGTGCGATTCGCGTGGCTCGAGGTGCAACGGGGAGGCATAAGGTGATCAAGTTTGCCGGTAATTATCACGGCCACGTCGATAGCCTGTTGGTGGCTGCGGGGAGCGCTGCGGCTACTTTGGGCGTTCCCGATTCACCCGGAGTGACTCCTGGGGCCGGTCAGGACACGCTTGTGCTCGAATACAACAATGCAGAAGCCGTGCAGCAGGCATTCGCCGCTCACCCCGGTGAGATCGCGGCTGTGATCCTGGAACCCGTTGTCGGGAATATGGGCTGCGTCCCCGGTGATCCCCATTTTCTAAAGACCCTTCGGGAAGAGACACAAAAAGACGGTGCGGTTCTGATTTTTGATGAAGTCATGACTGGCTTTCGGTTGGCACTCGGTGGTGCTCAGGAGAGATTTGGAATCACACCCGATATGACAACCCTTGGGAAAATCGTCGGTGGTGGGCTGCCATTGGGAGCTTACGGAGGTCGCTCCGAAATCATGGATCAGGTATTGCCCGCGGGTAAGGTCTTTCAAGCCGGTACCCTGAGTGGTAACCCAGTGGCCGTGGCAGCGGGTAGCGCGACGTTGCGTCTGCTGAGAGATGAGTCGCCTTATGAGTATCTTGATCAAATCGGTGATCGACTTGCAGCGGGCGTGGGGAAAGCTGCCGTGGATGCAGGGATACCGCATTGCGTTCAGCATGTGGGAAGCATGATGACCCTCTTTTTTAATCCGGGTCCAGTGCGCAATTGGCCCGATGCAGATCGCTGTAACCGCGAGCAGTTCGCTCGATATTTTTGGGGGATGATTGATCATTCGGTCTACATGCCCTGTAGCCAATTTGAAGCACTCTTTATCAGTCGTGAGCATTCGCTGGAAATGATTGATCAAACAATCGAGGCAGCAAGAAAGGTTTTATCTGGCTTTTAGACAGATCGAATTGGTCCCAAAGAGGGGGGGCGGTAGCCTGTCAGCGCTCAATACAGGCGGAATAGATGCCTCAGGACCGTTAGAGCTTCCCTAGTGTAAAGCTTTTGCCCGCAATGCGTCTCAAACGCGAATCTTTTTGCACCTTTCCCCCCAGCAGCAGGTGTGATTTGGGAGCCATCGGCGATACATTATCGCCCGACGTGAATCACTGCGGATAACTCGCTGAGCCACCGCGTTGATTCGGTTTCCCACCGATCTTTCCAGACATGAAAGCCTCACGATGTGCTTGCTGGCCGTTCAGTATCGCTTGGTCCCCGAAAGCCCCATCTTGGTCGCCGCGAATCGGGAGGAGTACTTTGACCGTCCCAGCCTTCCACCTTCGATTCAGTCGGGTAAGCCTCGTGTTCTAGGTGGCATGGACCAGAAGGGAGGCGGTACTTGGTTGGGTGTGAACCAGAATGGCCTCTTTGTTGGCCTTTGCAATCGAGCAACGACTGTACCGCTATTTGGACAACGTTCTCGTGGCCTACTCGCTCTTGATCTTCTTCGTTGTTCATCAGCCAATCGTGCGTTAGAGAAAGCAGAAGCTGAGTTTGCGAAAACACGATATGACGGGTGCAACATCATTCTCGCCGATGCAGAGAATGGCTACGCCATTCACGCGGATGAGCGTCAAGAGGTGGTGGAGCTGCAAGATGGGCTGAACATCATTGGTGCAAGGAACTTGAATGACCCTGAGGATCAGCGAGTTCAAATGGCTCGCCGTCTGTTAACACTCCAGACACTCGATTCGCCGGTCAAATTCTTGGCTGTAGCCAGCAAGGTTTTTGCTCGTTCTCCCGTCGGGCCTGGACGTCCGAGCATGGTGGTTCGCAACGGCGACTATGGCACTGTGAGCAGTACGCTGATCGCACTGGGGGTAAAACCTCGCGATGCAATCTATCAATTTAGTAATGGCGCTCCCGATCAGGTGAAGTACGAAGATTTTTCTCCCATGCTTCGGGATATCCTCTCGCGTGGGCTTCGTGAAGCTCGGACGAAAGCCAAGGCACAGGGTTAGCCCAATTTCGTAACTTAGATCCGCTTCGAGCTCATCCCAAGATGAGGGAATCTCAGCTTGGAGCTGGTCGAACGAGACGGCTGGTTTAGTATCAGGTCTCGGTCTGACCTACAGCGATCCAGCACCATTACTCCATTTCCAGACCTTCCCACGGTTCAATTCCTACTTCAGTTAGGACAATCTACTGCCGATAACCCACCTGGGGGGATGCTGGTGCGAGATGCCGTTAGCTCCTGAGAAGCTTGATTCTGTTAATTTGGCTTTCCCGGTTTCATGATGGATGCACTAAAAGATTCTTGCTGCTTGGTTACGGGTGGAGCAGGATTTATCGGCTCTCACCTCACCCATGCTCTCTTGCAAGCGGGAGCGCGAGTTCGCGTTTTGGATAATCTTAGTACAGGTTTTTCTGCGAACCTATCTGCTTTTGAAGGGAGCAGCCTTGAGATTTTAGAGGGCGATGCCTCACATCGTGAGACGGTGGAGCGGGCGATGGACGGCGTTGATTATGTTTTCCATCAGGCTGCGATGGCCAGTGTTCCTCGGAGCATCCGAGAGCCAGCTCTGTGCCATGCATGGTGTACCACGAGCACCGTTGAATTACTTCATGCAGCATCCAAAGCGGGGGTGAAACGGTTGGTGCTGGCTTCGACGAGTGCGGCTTACGGAGATTCGCCTTTCGTTTCGAAACGCGAGACTGACGCCGTCGCACCTCTATCTCCCTACGCCGCCGCCAAGTTGGCTGCTGAAGCTTATTGCAGGGCATTCGTCACGAGCTTTTCGATGGAGACGGTCATCCTGCGTTATTTCAATGTTTTCGGTCCACGGCAAGATCCTCAAAGCGAATACAGTGCAGTGATTCCTCGGTTCGTCTCCATGATTCTTTCGGGAAACCAACCGATTATCTATGGAGATGGCGAGCAATCTCGCGATTTCGTTTACGTGGGAGATGTTGCCAACGCCAACCTATTGGCAGCCACCACACCGGGGATTTCTGGGCGTACCTTCAACATAGGTCGTGGGGAGCGGACTTCATTGTTGGAGTTGCTGACCAAGCTGAGTGAAATACTCGGCAAGCCAATCACACCAATCCATGAGCCTGCGAGAGTAGGTGACATCCGTGATTCACTTGCTGACATCAATCAAGCTCGATCGATCCTCGGTTTCGAACCGAAGGTCTCGATCTATGAGGGACTTGCTCAAAGTGTGGATTACTATCGATCCGTCGTTTGAGGAGAGGAATCCTCGGGGCAATCGTCATGGTAAGAGGCGACAAAAATAGGATCCCCTTTCCTACTCCACGATTGTCTCACTGACTCAGACAAATCACTCAAGAGACTCCAGAGTCACTTCTTCGGGGAGAGGGGAATTCTCCTCTGCGTCTCGATAATATGTCCGCATTGGAGTGGGTAGAGGATTGATGGCAAGCTGGTCTTGCAGGAAGCCACGATTCTTGGCTTCTCTGAGCAAGTTAATGACATCCCCATAGCAGCCACCCACTTGGGCAATGCCAGCGATCACGTCATCGGGTGAGTTGGAGACCACAACTCGTCTATCCTGTTCACCGGCTTCAAAACGGCTGATTCTGAGAAGCTCGTCAGGATGTTTCGGATCGGGTTTGATCATGATACCGCCAGGTAACATGAGGAAAGGAGAAATTTTGATAGGGTGTACTTCACCCAGGAGTACGACTTCAGGTTCTTCTTGAAGGGAGACTGCAATGGCGGGTGTCGTTTGGGAAGGAAGTTGGTAGAGAGTCAAAGGCCCGAGTTGACTGCCGCCGAGAACAGCTTTGCCATCGAGTCTCCGGCGGATCGAGCAGAATGCTCCGTATCGTGTTTCTAAGCTCCGCTCATGTGTGAGACGCCTCAACGCATCGATCGCGAGTTGCTGCTCCAATCCCTGAAGGGCGATCAATGATGGATATCGGAAAGCTGCCGTATCCCGAGCTGCGGTTTCTAGTGGTTCAATCGACTCAACGCGATCGAGGTAGGCGAGCGATTCAGCCGCATAGAATCGGAGTTCTGGGTTGCTGGATTCCAGGCCCTCGAGCAGCGTGGGCACCGCGCTTTCTCCTAGAGCCTCAAGTTGCAGTGCCGCATCCGCAGCGGTCTCGGGTGCTTGGAGACGCTGAGCGAGATCCGCGAGTCGCTCTTGTCGGCCGCTCATCTCCGCTTTGACCCCAATCGCGTGAATGACCTGCATCATGCGGGGCACGTTGTCTCGATACCTCGGATGAACTTCAATTTCGATAAAATCATCTTCAATAGCGGTCGCGATTCCACGCCGAGTTGTTCCATCGAAGAAGAAAAGCCGCCGGTTAACAGCATCTGCAATGGCTTTGGATAATTTGGCGAGTTGATATTCTGGACTGAGAATAAAGCAAAGTTTTCGGGTGACTTGGACCCGA
>JAAXIK010000134.1:0-1159 GCA_012270385.1 Rubripirellula sp.
ACAATCGCTGACTTACATGATCGAGGCGTCACCCACGGTGCCATGAGTCCTGACAATCTTGTTGTCATTCAGGATCAAGGTAAAAGTCACTTGAAGCTGATCGACTTTGGGAAAGCGATTTGCCAGGAAACGACGAAGTATCCAGTCTCACGTGCAAGGACTTCAGAAACCGATCTTCCTTCTGATCTTGAGAAGAATCGACGGAGAGACATCCGAGCGATTGCATACTTACTGTACAGCTTTTTGAGCATGCAAGATCATGCGATGCTGCTTGAGGGTAAATATGGTAGACAATTGACGGATGACCTGATTTCACTTCAATCGAGCATCCAATGGGAAGGAGATGCGTCCGAGATCTCGGATACCAGAAGGCTAACTGCTGAATTCTCAAAGCTCGCTGCACAAATGAATCTTGGATAAGACAGCCAGCAAATTCGAACAAGCTGAAACTCTCTAGAGACGGATCCGGATGCTCCTTCACGGGTTGGAGGGTGAACCAGGATCTCGCGCACGATCATCGCGATGACCTTTCATGGCAAGACTTTCTAGTCTGCCTGAACATCAACGACGGGTATCTCAATCATTCCGTCTTCGAAACCTTGCTGAACCCCTCGATCATCGACCGAATCGAGCCTCAACATTTCCGCACGCGTACGCCCTGGAATCTCCATCAGACTCAACTCATTCGCATCATGCATCTCAGCATCTTCCGCTGTGGCAAGAACGGTGGGTGTGAGGAAAATCAATAATTCCTTGCGACTGACCGTCTCCACATCATGGCGAAATAATCGTCCGACCCAGGGTAGATCACCAAGCCAGGGGACTTTCGATTCGGATACCACCGTCTGATTGCCTATCATCCCGCCCAAAACGATTGTCTGCCCGTCCTGCACACTTACGGTACCGTCCGCTTTCGTCAAATCCTTGATGGGTGCTTCAATGACATTGCCGCTGGTTGCGTCGGTAAAAATTGGGACGCCCGCACCGCGGCCGGTTCGATAAGCGCTCTTCTCTGCTTTTACATCCACCACAACGGTACCATCGGGACTAATCCTTGGAGTAACCTCCAGGATAATGCCCGCCTCCGATTGCCGAATCACGGGGTTCGCACTGCCAACGGCAGTAATATTCACACCATCGACCACCGGTACTTCTTGAC
>JAAXIK010000134.1:1169-2629 GCA_012270385.1 Rubripirellula sp.
ACATCGCGTTTTGCAGCCAGCGCCCGCACCAGTTACCGTATCGCCTCGGAGCCACCGGATAGACCCAGACCGCCGAATCCTGTCTCATTGTTGATTCGTCCTACTGAAAAGTTGGATAAACCCTGAGAGCCAACTCGTGATGGATTGACGGCAATGTTATTACCAAGAGGTTGGTTATTGAAGGCAAACCCAGGTGACCCCTGCTGAGAGATGATCACCTGATCCGTCGTTTGTACGTTGCCATTGGTGACCGTTTCCGTGATGGTCAAGATGTCATCGATGACACTGCGATCAAATAAGATGGAATCCTGCAACCCTAGCTCGACACCAAACTCGTCGGTCGATCCCAAATCGACCTCCACCAACATCGCCTTGATCACCACTTGGTGAGGTGCTGCATCGAGCTGCGAAATCAGATCCTTGACCACCTCATAATAGCGAGGCTGTGCGTTAATCAATAAACTGTTGGTGTTCATTTCCGGAACGCAAATGACCTTATAACCATCGATGGGTTCACCGGTACTTGCCCCACGAGGCCCTGCAGCGGGTCGACCAGCGGCTCCCGCAGTACCACCACCGCCCTCTCCGAAAAACTCATTAATCGCGGCGCTAACCACATCCGCTGGAACGTGATTTAATTTCACAACTGTCATCGGGCGCATCGCAACATCGCGTTCCGACAACAATAAAAGATCATCGAGTTTTCGAAGATTGGATGCAATATCTGTAATGATCAGCGTATTGGACTCGGAAAGCACATCAGTTCCACCGAACGCACTAACCAACAACTCAATTTCTTTTGCGAGAATCGAAGCATCACCATTCTCAATAGGTATCCGTAGCGAAGCCAAACTGTTTGAAGGAAAAGATTCTAAATCCTTTGTTTCGATGACGGGGATTAGATTTGGTGGTACTTCCTCCGAAAGCTCGTGGACGGTCAGGAAGCCATCCCTTTGCATTAAAATGTAGCCGGATTCAATGAGTTGACCATTCAGCACGTTCAGAGCTTCACTTGGGTTAAAAACCTCGCTACTCACGAAGTGAAAGCTGCCTGTGGGCACGGTACCCATCTGTAGCGACAACCCCGTCTCCTCCGCGAATCGATTGAGAACATCGCTCCATGGTGCACCCTGAAAATTGAAAGTAAATCCAGCCGGATCGGGAGTGGCTATTTCTTCGCCGTTGCCCCTTGATCTCTTCCGGTTACGGCTTTCCTTGTCGATTACCAAGGTAACCTCTTCAGCTGAACCAACTCCGAGGTTGGACGGGGGCACGTTCAAATCGCTTGCTGAGGCTTGATCTCGATCTTGCTCGCCATCCAATACATTGGAATTAGGAACTGATCGTCTTTGCGGTTGCCCCTGATCTCGAGCGATTGGATCTTGAGCGATTGGCTTTTCGGGGGCTGAAGGCAGCTGCCCAATGCGTATGGGGGCGAGAGATTTCGGCTTCGCTTCTTC
>JAAXIK010000443.1 GCA_012270385.1 Rubripirellula sp.
ACAGAACCTTGCGTGTTCATCCGAGACAGCATCGAAAAAAGTTGAGACCCCTCATGCCCTGGGAGTCAGGAGCATCCAACGCATCACGTTGTCTGACCTAGACAGAAAACAGCGAAATTCATTCTAAACCCAGGAGATAACAGGATCGCACTTTGCCTCATAGGCTGAGGTTCGCTACGATTTCTCCACGGTCGTCGATTCATCGGTCTACAGAGGAAATAGCGGCGGAGGGAATAGCGGCAGAGGACTTCGAACAAGTGGTTATGATGTGGGAGAACAGAATTCAGGCTGCAACGTAGAAAACCTGCAGCTAAATCACTCCACTGATCAATTCTTCCATTGATAGACGGGAACAGATTCCTTGCTGAACGCTTCAAACTGGATCGGATGGATAATACTGCTGGCTACCTTGCCACCAGCGTTAATCTCGATGCTTGCCCTGTTTCCTGTACGCAAGCACGCGATCCGTCTCTCCCTCCTGGATGAACCCTCCGGACATAGCACTCACCTGCGAGCTACGCCGCTGGGTGGTGGCATCGGGATTTGGTTAGGAATTGTGGCAACACTCGCTGCGGGTAGCGTCATGGTCTACGCACTGAAGCAGTCGGTGGATCTGAAAAACCAACTTCCCGAAAGCCTAACACCCTACATTCAGGGTGCTTGGTCTCGCATGGGTGACGTTTGGGGACTCATTCTATCGGCCACCGTGCTCTTCTTTCTTGGACTTCGTGATGATCAACGTGGCGTCAGCCCTTGGATTCGTCTGTTCATTGAGTTTTTGGTGGCAACGTTTGTTGTGTACGGACTCAATTTTCGACTCACCGCCTACATCGGTCTGCAATGGCTGACAGGATGACTGTCGGTGATCAGGATTGTTGGTGTCATCAACGCTTTCAACATGCTCGATAACATGGACGGTTTGAGCGGAGGAGTAGCCGCCATCATCGCTGCATCCATGTCGGTCGTCATGCTGACTACCCCGGATCCTGGTACGACCCAACCTCAAGTGTTTGTCGCGATACTACTGCTGATTACTTTCGGGTCGATCTCGGGCTTTTTGGTGCACAATCGCCCTCCCGCAAAGATTTTCATGGGTGATGCGGGCAGCTATCTCGTCGGTTTCCTGATCGCAGTCTCCATGCTGATGGCAACCTACGCCGGCAATGAAACCAAGCCTCATGCAGTGCTCGCACCACTCTGCGCGATGGCCGTGCCGCTTTACGACATGGTCACGGTTTTATGGATTCGAATACGCGAAGGGCGGAGTTTATTTGTTGGAGATCGAAGTCACTTCTCTCATCGCCTGGTTGAACTGGGACTCAGCAGGACACAAGCAGTCCTCACCATCTATCTCGTGACGATCACGTGTGGCCTCGCTGCCATTCTTCTCACTCATGTGTCCATTTTACAAGCGATCATGGTCCTAGGCATCGTTGCTTGCATGCTGCTTCTTATCGTCATTTTGGAATCAACGGGATGGCGAAAAGATCAAGATTAAATCGCAAGAATAGCAAGGCAGATCGAGACGGATCCCGATTCATCCCGAGGGAACCTAACTCTCCGTCAAAACCGAAGTCCTTGGGCTCCCACCGATTTGACCCTGATGGAACAAAGGGTATGACATCCAATAAGGGTCGCTCCGGGAAACAATCACCGTCAACCAAGACGGGGAATTCTATAGGCTTACTGACACTGAGCTTGCTGAGTGGTCTCACGGTTTATCTCGCTTACCATCCTAGTGACAGCATTTCTGTCGAGCGAGGTGATGCGGTCTGGTTCTGCATGCTTGCCCTAGGACTCTTTGCGATGGCGACGATGTGCCGTGTTGTTCCACGACGTCAACCTCAGGGGACCGATCTACAACTCACAGATTCCGACTCATCGACTCCGTTGAACGGTATTGCTGAGGAACCAACCTCTGAGCGTCCTCAAAATCAGTCAGTGCACCACTTTTTAAGTGGGAAGTATTTCTCTCTGGAGCGATGGTTACTTTGTAGTCCCTGGTGCATCGCTATCTGGATGATGATCGCCGCCTTTGCAACATCTCCCCCAGGCAACCTCCGGCAGTCAACCAACGAAGCTTGGCTTTGGGCCGCCGCGGCATGCGTTTTCCAGGTCGCTCGTACTCAACTTGTTCGGCTGGAATCACGCCGAGCAATCCTGGCCGTGATGCTGGTCATCGCCAGCGGACTCGCCGTTCATGGGCTCCATCAGTATCTCATTAGCCTTCCTCAAAATCGCGCGGAGTACTTAGCGGATCCAGAATCGGTTCTACAGATCGCGGGCATTGATGCTCCGGTAGGATCATCGGAACGAATGATCTTTGAGAATCGGCTGATGGACGGTGGACCTTCCGGAACGTTTGCGTTGGCAAATACGTTGGCCGGTTATCTGCTCGTCGCAGCGGTGGTTGGCATCTGCTTTCTCATAAGTCAATGGAAAGATCTTTCAAAAACACAACGTGCTACCTTAGCCACTTTCACCTTGCTATGCGTAAGCTCACTACTGGCAACGCGAAGCCGCACCGCGACACTTGCTCTCCTGATTTCCATAGGTCTGGTTCTCTGTGCCCAAATCGGGCTGGTGCGGAGAAGACGGAAAGTGCTGCTAAGAGGACTGACAGGACT
>JAAXIK010000482.1 GCA_012270385.1 Rubripirellula sp.
TGTTAGCATTTTGGGGTCTATTCGCTCTTCCGTGTTGGGTTGTTCGGCAGCGTCAGCGATCGTGGTGTTGAATTCAGCGACCGAGACATGGTCCTTTTCCACACTGAACCCACGTTTATCCGAGGCGCCATAAACTTGGCCCCCTTTAATCCCAGCTCCGATCAAGAGGCTGCTGAAAGCGCCGGGATGATGATCCCGTCCGGCATTCACGTTAATATTGGGTTTTCGACCAAATTCGGTTGTTAGCACAATTAAGGTATCACTGAGTAAGCCATTCGCGTGCAGATCCCGCATTAGATTTCCCAATGCATTATCTAATTCGCCAGCCTTTGAATCTAAACGGCCGTAGATATCTTGGTGCATATCCCATCCACCGTAGTTGACTTCGATAAATCTTGCACCACTCTGGACTAAACGTCGGGCCAGAAGACATGCCTGTCCGAGCTGATTGTTGCCATAAGCGTCCCGAACATTCTGAGGCTCCTCTTTGATATCGAAAACCTTCAGGTGCTCGCTTCCCATCAGACGACGAGCTTCCGAATAAAGTTGGTTATAGGCTTCAACCTGCCTATTCTTTCGGCGACTTTGAAATGCCTCGTCAAACTTGTTGGCTAGCAGCAGGCGGCGATCAAAAAGCTCTGGTGGTAAATACTTCGGTAAGGAAGTGTTTTCTAAACCTGCTGAAGCGTTTGCGATGGGAACTGGGGCGAGTGAGGGTTCGAGGAAGCCTGCTCCCGGATGACGGTTAGCTCCACCGATCACGTAATTGCCCGGAAGGTCCTGATTCATGCGTCCGGCTTCGGAAACCATCCAGGCGCCCATTGCTGGATGCTGGATACTATTGATCTGCTTATAAGACGTTCGCATGAGGTACTTGCCTTTATCATGCGCTCCCGTTTCTGTACTTAATGATCGCACCACGGCGATTGCGCCTGCTAGATAAGCGAGCTTGGGAAAACGGTCGCCGAATTCCATCCCGGGAACTCGAGTTTGGATGGGTTTTGTTTCACCCGCCTCTTCCACACCCACCTTGGGGTCAAATGTGTCAAGGTGTGTCATCGCTCCATCCATGAACAGATAGATGACATGCTTGGCTTTTCCTGTGGAGGGTGCCGCCCCGTAGGCCTCACCAAATAGACCCGAACTGGATACGGATCCAGCGAATGAAACTCCAAGCGTTTGCTTGGCTAATGTTTTCATGAAGTCGCGGCGATGATTTGGGGCGAAATCGTTGCGTTGCATGGAAACCGTTTCCTTTGCGAGGAGGTGAAGTAGTGCGGTGGTCTCTGATTGTGTAATCCGCAAGCTTTTGCTGACGGTGTGGTTTCCGGTTTTATTCGGTTACCTGTTCTGCGGTCGATCAGAATAGTCTAATCCGATTCCGCTGTTAACTTTCGTCAAATACGGATGAAACGCTTAAGGGATAAACAGGAATTCGCGGGTATTGAGTAATCCCCATACAATGTTTCCGTAACCTACATTGTCGGCTCTCGTTTTTTGCAATTCGCCAGCAGCGATTCTACGGTCTGCACCGGCGGGCATCCGAGTTAATACACTCAAGAAAATTGCATCGACTCGATCTCGTGTTTCTTTGATGCCTAAAACATTATCGACGATAGCCGATCCCGGTTCGAGCATCACATGAGTGATGGGGCCGTTGAACATCGCGAGAATCTGAGGCACGGTAGCGTCTTGTTGTGATCCATTAATCGTTTCACGATCACCCTGACCAAATTGTCTTAGAAAGTGCTGAGGAGGCAGAGGCGATGGAAGTTCGCTCGCTCGGCAAAGAATATTACCTTGGTAAGCATGAGCGTTCAGGGATCGTTTATACGTGCCTGCGAAATAGGTGTCCTTGAATGTCTCCGATTTTTCAAGGACGCGATTGTAGTTGTCTTGATCAAAACGGATATCTAATACGGAAGCGAGTTCATCTACAGTGGGCCGTTGAAATGGCCACGGGTTCTGAACCGCAAGCGTCAGAATAGAATCCCATACCTGTTCTGCCGTCATGCGACGCACAGTCGGTCCGGGGTAGTGGTAGCTATCTCCACTGGATGGATCGAAGTCGCTTGCTTCTCTTTGATAGGTCCTGCTGTAAAAGATCATCCGCATGAACTCTTTGAGATCAAAATCGTTGCGAACGATTTCTTCACTAAGGAATTCCATAAGCGGTTCATTGGATGGTGGATAAATATCTTGAAAGTCGTCAATCGGTTCTACCAGTCCCACACCCATGAATCGTTTCCAGAGACGATTAGCAATGGTCTTGCTGAATTGCTCATTTTTTTCATTGGTCAGCCAAGCTGCGAATTGTTCCCTCGGTGAACTGTCTCGCGCTTTGGTAGGTACTTCGCCCCACAGTACTGCTGGCTGAACCACTTCCTTGGGGTCGTGATCCGCATAAGCGTAATCATGAGGTAGCCGCATTGTCGCTTTCACTTCGCTGACCACGTAACTATTGGCCCGTACTAACCTCTGGAAGTTGCCTGGCACACGGCCTTTATCAAACTTGGTCCGCGCTTCATTGATGAGAGCGTTAGCAGGATTGGTCTTCTCGAACCCAGGGTACCCTTTGAGCATGCGGGTTCGTGTTCCATTGGTGAACGCTGCCAATTGATAGAATTGATACTGTGTCCAATCATCGAAAGGATGATCATGACACTGTGCGCAGCCAATCTGAGTTCCCAAGAAAACCCTGACCGTATTGTCAACGTAAGGGAGCGGCATGCCATCATCGCGTAATTGGTAACCTACCGCACCGTTTTCCCATACTTTACCGTCAGCGGTGAGCATTTCATAAACCCATTCATCGTAGGGTTTATTCACTCGGAGCGACTCTTTGATGTAACTGAGGTAGGGGTCGGCGATGATGTTAGCTTGAGGTCGATCAGTCAGTCTAAGCGTGTCCGCCCAAAAGTTGTACATGTTGCTGACATAGTCTGGACTCTCAAGCAGTTGGTCGATGAGATTTTCTCGTTTGTCCTCATTCGCAGAATCAAGGAATTTCTTCGCCTCCTGGAGAGTGGGGATTCTTCCCGCAATGTCCAGGTAAACCCGACGAAGAAAAACTTCGTCGCTCGCCATCTCGTTGGGCCGTTGATCTTTTTCTCTGAGTTGATCTTCAACCAATTGGTCAATTTGAAAGGCAGCTCCCGCCAAGCGATTACGTGTCGACGGTATCACTTTTGAAACATTCATGACCTTGCCCGGCGCACTTCTCACGCTGGCAGGTAACTTGATTTTTGGTGGCGCGGGACGCTTCGCGGGCTGCCGCTGTGCAGAGCATGGATTCAGCAGCATGACGCCGGCCAAAAGAGTGAGCACAAGGAATCGCATAGCGTTTTTCAATCAATTTGGGGGCGAGGTTCAAGTATCCGCGGAGAGGAATGTCATCCTGGGGATGTCTCCGCATTCTTAGTTTACGTAAAATCGGTTCACAGTTCAGCTTCAACAGGCGAAGAAGTTGCCCTGAACCCTCCATGACGCGGTATCATATTCCGTCCAACCCCTAAGATTCGACCCATCCAGACTCCATTGCGAGGTATGGCTTGTACGTAATCAGGTTGGCGCGGGGCTCATGCATTCAGGATCATTGCGAAGGCGAATTGGCACGCGAAAATGAAAAATCCGTCCGGGTAACTTCATACTTTGGCATCACAAGCTTATAACGCACGCTTCAGTCCCCAAATACTCAATTATATTTTATTAATTCTGGACACTCTCGCAAAAAGAGAGTGTTTTGACATCCCGCTGCTCCAATCTAACTGAGAATCAAGGCATGTTAAAAAGCAAGTTTCTGCACTCTTCTTTGTTCGTTCGTTGTTCGGCATGCCTCATTGTTGCCTTCGCTGTGGTTGGTGAAGCAACATACAACTCAGCGGTGGCACAGCGTCAATCAGCAGCGACAAGTCAGCTCTCTGTTGCAAAAGTGAAAAAACCAGAGGGTTGGATGGTAGTTCAAGGTGACCGGTTATTTGCCGGTTATCAGATTGACAGTAATGGGAAGCCAATTATCTACCCCTTGGTTGGCCCAGGTGGTCATCGCTTGACTCGAGATTTTCCCATGAAGGATGCAGGGCCAAATGAACGGGATGATCACGATCATCATCGCTCATTATGGTTAACTCACGGTGATGTAAATGGAGTGGATTTTTGGTTGGACGACGATCATTGCGGAAAGATTGTTCATCGATCAGGTAAAGCAATTACGCTTGACGACGGAAGTGTTGTGTTGACAACTGAAAATGATTGGAATGATCCCGACGGGGAGCGATTGCTTTCTGATGTTCGACGTTACCATTTTCAGGTGATTGGAGACCGAAGAGTGATCGATGCCGACTTCTTGTTGGTTGCCAGTGATGGCGATGTCAACTTTGGTGACACCAAAGAAGGTTCTTTCGGGTTGCGTGTTGCTGGAACCATGAAAGTGGATGCAAAGAAAGGTGGATTAATCACAAACGCTGAGGGGCTGCATGATAAGGAAGCTTGGGGTAAGAAATCGGCCTGGGTCAACTACAGTGGACCCGTGAAAGAGGACATCGTTGGGATCACTGTGCATGACCATCCCGAAAGTTTTCAATACCCGTGTCGATGGCACGTGCGTACCTATGGTCTGTTTGCAGCTAATCCATTTGGGGTTCATCATTTTGTTGGCGGTAAGAAAACCGACGGCGTTGTACTTAAAAGTGGTGAGAAAATGAGATTGAGCTACCGCGTCGTTCTTGAGAATAGTCAATTGGACACGGACACCGTGACGCAAGATTCCAAGCAATATGCATCTACGCCGCGACCTTCGTTCGATTGAGCAAATGTTAAAGGCTCAATGAGCTTTGTATGATTTCTGGTCACAACGCCTTGGTTCGTTTCATTACGAATCATGGCAACGGGATCATTTGGTTGTTTCGCCCTTTTCGGAAACACAAGGCAGCTACAATTGAATCGTTCTCCATTTGATCTCCATGGCCGGCGAGCTTTCGTTACCGGTGGTACGCAAGGTGTTGGAGCAGTGATCGCTCGATCGCTCGCGCAAGCTGGCGCAGACGTTGTGATTCTTGGCCTTGAGGATGACGATTCTGCCCGATGTACTCTTGAAGCTTGTCGATCATTTGGGGCTCAAGCAGAATTAATCGTGCAGGATCTAGCACAGTCACCCGAGCACTATGTCGATGATCTATTCAGTCGAGTCAATACTCTCATGCCTGGCATTGATCTATTAGTCAATAATGCGGGCACCTACATCGATCCTCCATTTTTGAAACTCACGCACGATACGTTTCAGAAAACCATGTACCTCAATGTGCATGCCGGCTTCTTTATCACTCAGGCATTCGCACGAAACTGGATTAAAGCAGGTACTCAAGGTCGAGTGCTTTTTACAGGTTCAATTAATGGTTTCCTTGCGGAACCCGACCACACTGCATACGACACGAGCAAAGGAGCAGTCGCAGCGATGGTAAGATCGTTGTGCGTTACTTTGGCGCCGCACAAGATAAGGGTGAATTCCATGGCGCCGGGACTTGTTCGGACACCTCTGACCGACGTTCTCAATGAGAAACCCGAGCTGGATCAATGGATGAAGTTACACACCCCTTCGGGTGAAGTACCCGAAGCAGAGGTCTGTGGTGGCGCCGCAGTGTTTTTGCTTTCCGATGCAGCTCATCATATTCATGGACAAACCCTGTATGTCGATGGTGGGATGAGCTGTTGGCAACAGCCCGACCCACCTGCGGGCTGGAACATGCGCCAGGCGTAGGGTGGGATTTTTTGTGAAGCTCAATCGTTTGATTGATTTTCCATTGCTAGTTGGGTTTCAACCCGGAGATTGGCATTTCGACTCGGTATAGGCCTGTCCTGGCAGTGACGTACATTGTTTTCCGATCCTCACCTGCAAAAGTAACATTCGCAGGCTGTTCCGGGAACTGAACCAAGCCACGCTTTTCTCCGTTAGGAGAAAAGATCTCAACTCCAAGGTGAGTCGTGAAGTAGAGATTCCCTTCGACGTCTAAAACCATTCCGTCTCCTCCCGTTCCATTTTTGCCCTCAGGTTGTGTGAGCGTGCAAAATGTACGTTCTTCGCCAAGGTTTCCTGCTGACAGTACGTCAAAAACCAGCATTTCGGCTTGATGGCTTGGTGCTACATAGAGTCTCTTCCCGTCGGGAGATAAAGCGATGCCATTGGGCGCCGCGATGTGATCGGTGACGCGTGTAACTTTTCCGGAAGTGGAAATGTAATAGACGGCTTGAATGCCTTGAGGTAAGGGATTGGGTGCTCGGAAAAGTGGATCTGTAAAATAGATGCCTCCATCTGCATCAATTACTAAATCGTTGGGCGCATTAAAACGTTTTCCATCATAGGAATCTGCAAGAATCGTGATTTTTTTGTTATCGGTATTGTATGCAACCACTTGGCCATCCATCTGACATGCCAACAGCCGATTCTTTGAATCCACTAATGTTCCATTTGTATGTTTGGAATCATTGGTGAATACCCCAACCGTTCCGTTCGGTTTGACTACATGAATGGTGGCATTGGGAATATCGCTGAAGTAAAGATTTCCACTAACGCTCCACGATGGCCCCTCGGTGAATGCAAAACCAGTTTTAACCGTCTCTACCTTGCCAAGAGGTTGGATCGGTTCAGCGGCCTGCGACAAGCTTGGGAGAAAGAACGCGAAAAGGATCAAAAGCGAGTTGCGTGAAAATGGCATGGATTGGATTCGTCTATTCGGGGTAGGTGAAAGGTTTGGATTCAGTGATTTTTGTTCCACTAGCCGAGGTGGTCCGCTCTCAATTGGCAGAGGTGTTGTTGTAGCGGACGCGCCTTTTGGTCGATCCCAATCAAACCTGAATGCGGCATGAAGTGTGGATTTTGGTCAGCCCATCCATCCCATACGATTCCATGCACGTAGGGTTTAGCGAGTAGTATCTGCAGCAATGGGGCAATGTTCTCTAATTGATCCTCGGGTGAATTCTCTTGGTGTGAAGAGTTATCGTATTCATTTTGATGAACTAGTGACTGCTCATCTTTGCCCGCGGAGCCTGGAGCCGAGATCTGCACGAGTAAGGGTAAACCCAAAGTACCCCAGCGATCTAATCTCTGAGAAAAATCAATAGCGGACCGTGGCATGGAACCATGCTTTCCGTAGTTCACTTTGATGTCGAGTCCAATACCTGCCATACCTAAGCCGCTGCGAGCCAAGGTCTCCGCAATCTTAAGTCCTGGCATGCCAGAATTGGGTTTCCGAAGGTACTCACCGAAAGGTTGATCAAAGGATAGGATCGTGGGGGTTTCGGGATCCAACCGTCGAATAGTCTGCAGTGCAGAAAGGCTGAAGCGCATCATGCGTTCGTCATCCATCGGAATCAATTTTGACCGATTGATTCCTGATAGGCAGTTCCAGAGTTGCACTGTTCCCTTGAGCTGCGTGACAGTCTTTTCAAGATAATTCAAGGAAGCCTGCTCAAGAGCATCGGGCTGATCTGCAGAACGCATTAGCCAATCTGGCATCAGTTCTCTTTCAAGGTCGATCATGGGGCCCGCAATCGTCCTGAGTCCGATCTGATTGTATTGTTTAATCAGATTGACAACCGCTGTGAAATTGAACTGATCCGGATTGGCTTGAATATCTCGCCAATTCAATCTCACCGCAGCGGTGTTAAAGGTTTGTGCGTAGAGATCGAGGCAAGCAATATCTTGGTCAGCAGCGGTATCTTCAGAAGTCGCAAGAACGGATCCTGCAAGCAATGTGGTCAGTTTTGGATCTCTTTGTTTCCGTTGTGCGATGGACCTTTCTGCGTAATCTTGTGCAATGAGATCAAGAGCTTGCTGGTGGTGGGAGATGGCCTCGAGTGTTTCTTTTGTTGCACTCTCTGATGACTTGGTTTTCGTCAGTGCGTTAATGAAACAATTTGTCCCGACCTCAACGTGCTGGTTGAATGCGTTGTCCAGCTGGATTCCCAATCTTTCCCATTCCGATCCAAGTATTCGAGCTCGGTAGCAGCTCCCGCGGGCTAACTCGATCATCAGATCGTATTCGCGCTCCTCCGAGGGGGCTAGGCTACAGGTAGAGAGAATCCGAGTACCCACGCCCTCAACCTTCCAAGGGATATGGAATTTTCCAGAGGACGGTACTTTGATTTCGACGGTTAGCAAGCCGTCCTGAAATTGAGTCTTTGTCTGCCAAGGGGTACCATCGATTCCAGCAAAATACATATCATCCCATACCGTGTTGTCCACGGTTTGAATGATTTCGTCAGGGACTCGAAGTAGGAATTGACCCATATTTTCGGTGTTCGTCGTGCGATTCAGGAGTGGGGACGAAAATCTGGTAGATGAGAAAAGTAAAGCATCAACCAAAGCGGCACTCCCACGAAAGGCTGAAGCCCCGTATCCTAATCGTTCTCCTCGCCTCCTGCGACCGGACGCAGGTCACGAATACGACCGATGTCAAATAATTGGGGAAGTTGCCATGAACAAGCCGTCAGATAATGAATTTTTCCAGTTTGATTCCAACGGATCCCTTTTATCCACTGATTTACCCTTCCCGAAACGTAGCGGTAAAGTCAGGGATGTCTATGACTTGGGCAGCAGCCTGATGATTGTCAGTACAGATCGTATTAGTGCTTTCGACTATATCCTTCCCAGTGGTATTCCCGAAAAAGGTCGTTTGTTAACGGCGATGAGTGACTTTTGGTTTCACCTCTTGGGAGTTCGACATCATTTGATCAGCACCGAAATTCCTCCTTCTCTTCAATCCCAGTTTGACACCGATCCACTGCGCGGGCGGGTCATGTTTACTGAGAAAGCGGAGGTGGTGCCTTTTGAATGTGTCGTAAGAGGTTACTTGGAAGGGAGTGGCCTGAAGGAATATCAGACGACCGGGGAAGTCTGCGGTAATCCTCTTCCCTCCGGCTTGAAGCAGTGTGATCAACTGCCTCAGCCGATTTTTACTCCGGCAACGAAAGCCGAAGAGGGGCATGATGAAAATGTTTCCATTGAGAGGATGTATGCAGATTTAGGGCGAGATTTATCAGAGCAACTCCGAGACCTTAGTTTGCAGATCTACAAGACCGCCTGTGAACATGCCACAACTTGCGGGATTTTAATTGCTGACACCAAGTTTGAATTTGGCATGGTTAACGAAGAGCTGATTTTAATCGATGAAGTCTTAACACCAGATAGCTCGCGATTTTGGAGCTCAGATCATTATCAACCTGGAGCCGCTCAGCCATCATTCGATAAGCAGTTTGTTCGTGAATGGTTGTCGCAGTGTGGTTGGGATAAGAATAGTGATCCACCTGAGTTGCCCGAAAAGATCATTGAGCAAACTGCAGCCAAATATCTAGAAGCCTTTCAAAGGATTACTGGCTCTTGAGACTCGATGCTAATGCAACTTGTTCCATTCAAGGGATCAAAGAAATGATGCTTCCGCTTTGACGAGATCGTTGAACTCCTGAAGTCTTGCTTCATCATTTTTTCGTTTCAGGTTCTCACGCAAGATGATGTGATCTGCAACGCGAAGAAACCGATCGTATTTTACTTTTCGCTCAGTATCATTCAGCTCGTTCTTTGCTTTCTCTTTGAGCTCACTGTATTTCTCAAAACTATCGTGAGTTTTGACGGCGTCCATGAACTCCTCGCATCGGGTAGTGAGTAGTTCGATCGAAGTGGGATTCAGTAGATTCGAAAGTTCGGGCCATTTTTTTCGCAAATCTTCGCGGATTCGCATCCTCAACTTTTCTCGCTCTGGTGGCTGCCTGGGGCGCCGTTTCTCACCCTCCTTCTTCTCCGGATGTAGAACGTTGTAGGCATCCACTAAGCGATTGTTGCCCTCGAGTTTTAGCTGTTTTGACAGCCCTTCCAAAACCTCTTTTTCGACAGGGTTTGCGAGTGCGAGAACTTGATCGTAAGGCAAGTCATCTGCGAGTAAATCCGATTCTTCTTCGCCAAACTCACTGAACTCATCCAAGAAAATATCGGATGTCTTGATGGGAAAATCGATGGTGTCGGCCGTGAGAATGACGTAAGCATGCGCCTCTTCAAACGAAATTTTTCCATCTCCATCATAGTCGGGTTGATCGATGGTTTGCCCTAGGCGATCAGTACCAGACAGGGCTGCAATAAAGTAGCTGCTGTACTCCGCGTAGTTGGCTTCATTAATGTCCGGTGTGCATCCAGCAGCAGGGCGATCATGGACCGTCGCGAAAAAACCAACTCGCCTTTGAGGTGAGATCCCTTTTTCTGGATCCGCGTCCTGATACATAAGTCTGGCAAAACCACCAGCATGGCATTGGACCATCACGACAACGATCGTGACCTCTTCATTGAGCAGATCTAAGCTCTCAGCCATTTCTTTAACGGAGAGAGAAGATCGTCCCCATGTTGCAATCGTTGTGTTGTGGGGCTGTTTTTTGTCGGAGCTACCGTTTCCATGGGATGTCACATAAATGAATAGGCGATCACCCGAATTCAGTTTGGTGCCCTCTTCTTTAAACCACTTTTTTAAATTTTCAGGTTTCGTCGAGTCGCGCACGTTCTCAATGTCATGGTCACGGTAGCTAACCCCCAAGTAACGCTGAGTGCCAAAAAACTCTGCCATCATCCGATTGGGTTCCGGTACGCTGTCACGGTCCATGACCTGCAAATCTTTGCCTGCGTCATTCCCGTCAGCGAAGAATATGTCATGCTCGAAACCCATATCAAAACGATCTTCTAATGTGCGTTGAAAGTAAAGCACATTTCTTTCAAGTGAAGCTTGGTTACCCGAGGGTAAGTAGCCACCACCAATCGTGAGGAAATGATCTTTTGCCAGCGTGGGTTTCGATAACAGCAGCGTAAAGAGAGTCAGAAGTAGCCAGCCGAATCGATTCGTGTCTGATTTGTTCATGAGAATGGCAGAGAGGTTAAGGAGTCGTTGCAAACTCTTCTTGATTGCATTGTTCACGATGCATCCCTGCACTTGTGCTTGTCTCGGTAAGCACATTCCGAGAGTCCAAGACTCAAGGTGATTTTGGCAAACCTTTCAATACGGAAACCTGATCAGAAGATAATGTTGGATCCAAACATCCACGGAATCTTCCATGTATAGACTTGGATTTTCTGATGGACTTCCGTTGCTGCCACAACGTGATCAGGACGATTCAGTACGCACGCGTTTTCACATGTGACTTCGAACCACAATGTCGAGATGCTCGACTAGCTCTTGAATTCAGATCTGTTGGGCATTGACGCTTGCTGGTCATCAAGCAGCAAGAGCAAAGATGCCGTCCCGATTATCCCTAGAAGAAAGCGGATTCAATTCAGAATCGCCGGATTATTTCTGTTTTTTCCCAATCAGGGGGCACTATAACGTGCTGTTCAGATTTTATCGGTTGGACCGCAACCGTCTTAAAAGATCGTTTGTAGCGATAAAAGAAAGTAGGGCTGGCAGGACTTGAACCCGCGACCTAGGGATTATGAGTCCCCAGCTCTAACCAACTGAGCTACAGCCCCGTCGTACCGCATACTGTAAGCACTTTTTGCAGTGATCGGGAGGTCTGATTCGCTTGATCTTAAGAATTCCCTTTGCTTTCTTGGCTAGTCGGCTTTGAGGTCAATTCGCTAACCCACTAGTGACCAGCAAGCTGCAGAGTAGTGAAACGGTGTTGGTCATGGTGGTGATCTGTGCTGCAGTTTTGATTTGACAGTCAAGGGTTAAGCAGTAGAGCATGCCCTCAGTGAGGAAGACGAGAGCTTCGGTGGCTCCATAGGGTAACCCGTCTTTTTCAATGCAAAGGTATGCCAACGGATAGCTGACGAGATTCACGGTAACACACGTCAGTAGAAGCCGGCCTATCCGTTGGTCTTTCCACAATCCTCTGACGACCATGAGTACGGATAATTCGATCAGTAAATTGGCCACCATCAGCAGGACGAAGGTCAGACCCATTATTCAGGCCCCATAGGATTCAGTTTGTGATCGGTTTTCGAATCACTATTCTTGGCCTTTTTATCTTCTTCGATTTGGATCCGTTTGTGTCTGCTGAGGCCAATTCGTAACACCAAACATCCAAGCAGTCCGATCACACTTAGGATGATTTTCCCTGTAGCGCTCCATCCACCCTTGGATGGATTTCCTAGTTCATCGTATTCTTTTTCTCCGATTACTCTGACGACCACTGCAGAGTCTGTTACCGATATCACTTCGCAAAACGTTTTGATTTGTGCCGTGCTCCGAAGTACCGACAAGGAGGTGACCGCATGCACCGGTGGAGCTGTGGAGGGGAAGTCTTCTAGATCTTCAAGTCTGTATTTTTCGGGGAACTGATAATCAGTTGGGACAGCAAAAATCTTAGTTCCATATTTCGTAGAAAATGGGACGGGTTGTCCTTGGCGAATTTCTGCGAATCCGTGGAACCCTCGAATGGGTGCTGCTACGAGTCGGTGATTCTGCAGAGCTACCGACGAGTTAAAGATCAGATGGTGGTCGACAGCCTTATGACCCGGTGGAAGTAAATCAGCGAGTGCGACGGGTGAAGGCGTACAAAGAAAGATTGCCGTGAAAATCCAGAAGATCGGATTGTTAATTTTTTCCGTCATTCGCTTCATCGCTCGTTCCGACTCCACAGATCATGGCGTTGATTTCTTGCTCCTTCAAGCCTCTGGTACCGCTGCATGCTTAAAATAGGAACGGTGTGAAGCCAAGTTCAGGTCGCTTTCCATCCAACATGCGATGTGATCAACCTGGGAATATTAGGACTATGAAAAAATCGTCATGGCCTCCTTACTACTATATACCGGATCCCTAGGTATTGAATCAGAGTGTTTATCTCCGGGACCCACGTTGTATTAGGAAATAGAGTCATAGCATAGGTTGAGTGTCGTTTTTATGAATGATCCGGTGGTGATCGTTGGCGCGGGTTTGTCAGGGCTGACAGCAGCAAAAATATTGCGTCGAAGTGGGGTTGAGACTCTGATTCTCGAGTCATCCGACGCGGTGGGTGGTCGGGCAAGAACGGATGTAGTGAAGGCTTCAAGCTTGATCGCGGATTTCAAGTGTTTCTCACAGCCTATCCTGAAGCAGAGAAGCATCTCGATTATCCCCGTTTGAAACTAAATAGATTTGAGCCAGGGTCGCTAATTTGGGTTGGAGGTCAATTTCAGTCACTCGTGGATCCATGGCGCCGACCCTCTCAGGTCTTCAAGACCGCGTTCTCGCAGGTGGGATCCGTCTCCGACAAACTTCGTATCGCATTATTGAGAAGTAAAGTGAGTGCTGGAACAGTGGA
>JAAXIK010000142.1 GCA_012270385.1 Rubripirellula sp.
CGGACGTAGCACATCCGATCAACACGGAATGCCGTGAAGCGATTCAAAATGCTGTGATTCAAGAATTCGAACAGGAACTTCAACGTTACCAAGAGCCGGGATATCGCTCACGCTATGACGACGAATTCGCAGAAGACGGCCGGGCAACTACCACTGTGGATGAAGCCTAACTTCAACTCCCAAAACCACACTTAGGGCAACCTCATGGGAGTAGTAACGACCAGTTAGCCTCTCCAACCGCCAATAAAAACACGAGAGAGGATACAGGCACAAGCGTTGAAGGAAATCAGTCGCGAGCTTCGGACCAAGAGGCCACTCGCGAGGTCACCGAGAACGCTTCGGCTGAAAACTTTGGACAGGGTATATTCTGACTTTGAACAAGCTCACGCAGCGCGGCTACCCAATCGGTCAGGCACTGGAAGCCCCAGACTTGGCCAAAAGAGAGAATTCATTAGCAGAGGCTTACGAATCACGCGAGTTACCCCAGCGGAAATCGCAGCTATCTCTTGTTCACGATTGGCACTGTGACAGATCCAAAGATGCTGACCCTTTCTTTTCGGATCAACTGAAACGATGCGATCTTCCCATGTCAGCCGATCAGCGGGTTCGGCAACGGAATCGTCCCACCAGTACACATCTGGATTCAGAAAACGTGAGGGAGTGCTTGGCATCGACCATGAGAAATTCAAATCAGTCCCTTGGACTGCTGCATGGTAAAGCTCAGAATCCCTCTCGGAAGCCGCCAAGAGGAGAATCGATTGACTTGCGACCGCCTTCTCATTTGGCAGATGAAGCCGCCAATTCGACCGAATCTCATCAATCAGGCAATGAAAAGGCAGGGAACGTGCGGAAGAGCAGGAACGGTTGCGAACACCCAATGCCAATGGCCCCAGGGCGTCAAACCACATCACTCTTGGAAAACTTTGATAAAGTGCTTCCGCAATTTCGTGATCAATGGGGTGTCGATCTTCTCGACACAAAACAATGAGCTGAGTATCGCTTACCGGCCGTGAAATCGCGTCGAGCAAATCCACGCGAGTCGCAGCCGTTTCCGGAAGCGTGACAGCCGTCTGGTAAGCATCAGCGAGAACCCGACACTTTGGAATACCAATCCAAAGTAGAGACTGAAGGTCAGGACACCTCCCAGCCCCGGGATAATCCGCTGAAGCGGAATACAAACGGGGATCCGGCTCGCTGGAGTTCTGATGACGCGATGAATACACCATGGTCTCCACTCTCGTTTGAGATACACGCGATTGGCACAAATGGACCAATCTTCTCAGGAATCTAGGGCCAATTCTGCCTCACGAAAACATTGCCAAGCATCGGCAACGGAATCACAAGCACGCAGACCGTCCAGCATGGATCGGTCTGAAATCAACCGACTGATTCTGGCGAGAATACGCAAGTGAGAACGATCGTCGTAAGAGCAGATGAGGAAAAAGATATCCGTGAGCTGTCCTGAATCAGAAAAAGGCAGTGGATTAGGACTGATCGCCATTGCGATGACGCTATCAGCAAGAATCGAAGTCTGGGGTCTCCGCGGGTGCAGCAGGGCGACCCCACAATCCAAAGCGGTGGGGTGCATTTTTTCTCTGGCCTTCACCGCTTCCGCCATGGCCGGTGCATCCCACATTAGCCCTGACTTGGCAACCAGATCACACATGCTGCGAATGACCGAACCCCGTGTTCTGGCGTTCAAGGGAACCGCAATGGTTTCCGGCGTGCAGAGCTCCGCTAGGATCCGTTCCCCTGAATGGTCGGTGACACGATCGACCATGGATTGGACCTTTGTGAGCTCCTCCGAATCACTTGCTCCGATTTTCTCCTCAAGCCAATGATGAATCTCTGCCTGATTGAAAACCCACTCGCCGCCGACACGTCGACCGGGTAGCAGTCCCCTCGATGCCATCTTGATGACCTGAGCCGGGGAGACGTGTAGGTAGGCAGCAACCTGAGCGACGCTATGGTCTTCCATCGAGTAACTCACGGACCAGAAAGAGAGGACACAAGAATCCTAAGACACTCGGGCAGCTTCGACCACCGACACGGCCTACATGAGGGAAAACTGTTGAGCGAGCAAAAAAGATAACTTTTTTTTCTCTTCATCATGAGAACGTTGGCTGCAATAAAACGCGAGCAAAGCCGGTTTCGACAGCTCGAAAGGAGTTTTTGCATCGCAAAACGTGAGGTTTCCATTACTCGGATACACCTTGACCGAGTGAGTTTTGAACCAGTATTGGAAAAACATGCCGAGGCCTAGAAAAGAAAAAGGCTCGCCAAAGTCCCGATTGAGAATCCGCAGATAGCTATGCAAGCATTGCAACTCAAGCCCCGCACAACGCAGATAAAACTCATCACCTCCGTCGTCTCGGGAGTGATGCTCTCTTTGCTGCCGATTCCAGCCCTTGCCCAACTCTCCTTCACCCCAAACGCGACACCTCCGCCCAACTCGGGGGCGACCGCTGGTGGTGGGTTCAACGACTCGGGAAGGAGGTTGACCCCCCAAACCAATCTTTCTCCCGTTCAGGGAGGCGGAAGCTTGGCGAATCCGACCGGTCCGGGCCTTTTGGGTCGACCGAACGCAGCGCCCGGGAACACTGGCGGCATAGCA
>JAAXIK010000465.1 GCA_012270385.1 Rubripirellula sp.
ATATGAGGCTTCGCGCCTTGGATCTTGAGATTTTGCTTCTGTCACCTCTTATGGGTGATTGAATGCTGCATGCTTGTCGGCACTCATTACAAAAACCATTCAGAGCTCTTTTCTTGGTAACTAAAATTATCGCAGCAAAAAATGAAATCCCCGTCACCAATATTCTGATGGCAGCCACCCATACACACTCTGCGACCCGTGGTCAGACGGATAAGTATCGATCGATCTTGATCAACGGTATTGCTGACGCAGTCCACCAAGCCATCTCAAACTTGGAACCAGCAAAAATTGGTTGGGGATCGGTCAATGAATCCAGCGAAGTCTTCAACCGACGCTGGTTTGTAAAAGACTCAACTCTCCTTCATAACCCATTTGGCGGCGTTGATCAGGTACGAATGAATCCTCCTCGAGGTCACGCAGCACTGCAGAAACCAGCTGGCCCTATTGACCCGGAAATTTCGATACTCAGTATCAAAGCGAGAGACGACACACAGTTGGCGATCTTGGCAAATTATTCTCTTCACTACGTGGGAGGTGTCCCCCGGGGAGAGATCTCAGCAGATTACTTTGGTCTCTTTTCCGAAGCGATCACAAACGAGTTATCGGTAACGTCAGCACATCCAGCGATGGTGAGTATTCTCAGCAATGGAACAAGTGGCGACATTAACAATATCAACTTCAGGCAGCGTAGCAGCCGACGATGGGCACCGTACGAAAAAATGCAGCAAGTTGCGGACTTGATCGCTCGACGAGTACTAGAAACTCATCAAAATCTTAAACATAAAGACTGGGTGCCAATTCAATCTCTTCAGCAAGAGATTACCCTTCGTGCCCGCAAGCCAGATGCAACACTTCGAAGCTATTTAGCCGAGGTTGTCGAGCTCCCTGATGATTCAGTTCGGCATCATCGATATGAAAAAATCTACGCGGAGCGAGTTGCCAAGTTAGATGCAGGCCCCGACGCCATCTCCGTTCCCCTGCATTGCTTGCAGATTGGTGAATTGGCAATTCTAGGTATTCCTTTTGAAACGTTCGCAGAAATTGGATTACAACTCAAACAAGATTCGCCCTTCGGTCATACCTTTACCATCGAGTTGGCGAATGACAGTCGTGGCTACCTCCCCACCCCTGAACAACATTCTCTCGGCGGATACGAAACCTGGATGGGCACAAATCGTGTTGAGAAACAAGCATCCGTTAAAATCACGAAAACACTACTCAAAATGCTTGAATCTCTCAAAAACTGACCCTCGCATTCACAGCAGGTAATGTGCAGTTCAACGACCCGTTCGGTCGGTGCATTCCAGAGTGAACGGAACTTTTAAGGATTCTTAATCACACGCTCAGAAGGGTTCCTGGTTCTTTTTCGCAGCATTCCATCGCGATACTCGAGATGCTCAAGTTCCGTGTAGAACATCGCGCTCGGGTCTATCCCCGACTCTTGGTGATGGTCGATCATCCGGCTAACAGGTTGCAACGCTCCGATGCGAGGAAGTAGACCAAGCCAGATGAACACAAGCAGCATGACGCCGGCGATAAAACGAATCGATTTTATCCAACCACTAGATTGACGAATCATTTCGCAAGCATCTCCTTGATGTAATCTGCAAAGACAACACCAAACATGTAATACGCCATGATTAGCGTCAGGGTGATGTTGAGTGTTTGCCCACAGACGTAAAGAAGAAGAGGCTTACCTCCATACATCATTTTCCTCAGATTTGAAAAATTCGTATCCAAACCGATACTCACAAATGCCATACAGAAGAACCATCCTCGAATACCTTTGGTTGCTTCCTTGACCGTTAGAGTGACAAGTGACTCGCCATGGGTCACCGATCGACTCAGTAGCGTAAACACCAGAGATGCGAAGACAAACCCAAGTACAAATTTCGGGAACCGGCGCCAAATTTCCATTGCATCTGGCTTGTTCTGCGTATCCTGACGGTCAACATAAAACACCCAGAATACTGCGACACCAAACGCGGTAACACCAATCAGAATGTTCTGAATCATCTTCACCGTAGCAGCCGTTTGCTCCGCCACTTCACCCAGACTTGATCCTGCAGCGACGACTGCTCCTGTCGAATCAATGGTCCCACCAAGCCAAGCGCCGCCTACCACTTCATCAAGCCCGATCGCTCCGATCGCAATGGGCATCAACACCATCATGACAACCGTGAACATCAATGAAATTGCAATCGCGAAAGAGAGCTCCTCTTTTTTTGCTCGACAACTCGCAGCGGTTGCAATAGCTGCTGAAACCCCACAAACCGACATATCTGCCGAAATTACCATGGCCAAAGACTTACTGGGTAATCGCAAAACCTTGGTGCCAAACCAATAGGTGGTGATGAGAACAACAGGGGTGCCCACCCACGCAACGGCAATACCAGGTACGCCTAACGCAACCAAACGATGCCAGAGGACTTCAGCACCCAGAATCACTAAACCTGTTTTGATGTAGAGTTCCGTCAGTACGGCTGGCCGAAGCCAATCGGGGACTCGAATCGTGTTACTGATCAGCAGGCCGATGGTGAGAGCCCACAGTGCATATTCCAGCTTGAAGCTTTGGCTGGTTTGCTCGGCTGCCATGATATAGGCCAGGCCA
>JAAXIK010000341.1 GCA_012270385.1 Rubripirellula sp.
GCCTCGCAAGGCGACTCCAAATCCGTCTGGCCCACTGACGCCCCCAACCTGACCACCGCCTTTTACATGAGGTTCAAGATCAAGAAAGACCCCATCGGCTCCACGGTCAGTCATACGCTGATGCAACTCGGGAAGGTAGTCACGAAACTCCCTGAGAATCGCTTCGTGGCCAGAATCTCCAACATCCGCTGGAACGAAATTACTTAAACTCGCTTCGTCCACGTGTTCAATTCGTCCCGTAGGTGACGGATCGTGATAATCCTTGATGTGCAACCAACCCAAGCTAGGCTTCATCGCCAAGTACTGCGCATAGGTTTCATCCGCGGTGAATCCCTGAGTGACGATATTCGCCGCGTCAAAGATAGTCAGCATGGCTGAATGATTGACTCGCTCGGCAATTTGCGCCAGCAGGTCTCCAGTTTGGCCAACAAGATTAGCTTCAACTTCCAACCCAAAAGTCAAACCGCGTTGATCGCAGCGCTCCGCAATTTGGCCAAGCTGGTCACAAACTTGATCCAGATGATCCTCAGGTTTTGTGCCCTTCGGGTGATAGAATGCAAATCCACGAATCAGCTTCGCACCAAAAGCCTCAGCTCGATCACAAGCAGTGGCTACGTCCTCTTTCAGGTATTGCTCGAACGGTACAAACTGATTGGCAGTACCATCGTCGATATCGAGAAGCTTCACCTTCCCAATCGGAGATCCAATACTACTCACACTGAGACCGTAGTCAGACTGCATCTTGACCAGATGCTGAATCTCAGCATCGGATAGTGACATTACGTTTTTGATGCCCTCACCCGCATCGACAAATCGGATGGAGTAGTACTTCAGCCCAAGAGCCGCGAAGGCTGAATACTGCTGTACCGCTAATTTTTCGTTCGCTGCTTCATCAGCGAACCCGCTCAGGATAACCGGTGTTGACATCTTCAATTGACTTGCTGTTGGGGGGTAAACGCGTCGACAATAATATAGATTCTGGTCCCCGCTAACCGGAGCCGGCATCAGCGGGTGATTACGCATCCGAAAGCCGGTGAATGATAAAACACCACAACCGACCATCAATTTCCGAGAAGAGAGCTAAGCTCCTCTAGTCTTTTTCTGGATATTTGACAACGATATTGCTGTGCAATCCACCCCGTGGAGTCCACTGACTTTCCACAGTGGCCTCAATCGGTTTTACAACTGCCAAAAAGTCATCCATGATTCGGTTGGTAACCGCCTCGTAAAATATGCCTTCGTTTCGGAACCTTTGAAGGTACATTTTGAGGCTCTTGAGTTCCACGCATACCTGATCTGGAACATAGGTAAAGATAATTTTGCCGTAGTCGGGTTGTCCGGTCTTCGGACACACCGACGTGAACTCTGGACAGTGGTGAACAATCGTGAATTGTCGTGTGGGGCTGGGGTTATCGAAAACCTCCAGCGTGTCTCTGAATGAATCTGAGTCGCTCAATTTGTTAACTCCATCTGCAAAACATGAATCTTCGCACGCCTCGTCAGAGACGAAAAGGGGGCAAGTGCGCATCTCCGAAACCTTTACGAGCCGGCAAGGGGAAGGAGTTCTCACAGGAACACCGAGCTTTTTCATCAGAACAACCGGCTGCAACCTCAGATGCTGGTTTTGCGATACTCCCTACGCCTCGTGGGAACCGAAAGGGACACATACCTCTGTAGAGCAACTGGTAGATCAGGCGAAGCAGTCCGGAGTGCAACACGTCGTTCTCACCGGCGGAGAGCCACTGCTCTCGAGATTAGTCGCGACCCTGGCAAGCCGCCTTCGCAAGGAAGGGTTTCATCTAACGATCGAGACAGCTGGCACGGTTGACCGAGCAGTAGAAGCGGATTTAATGTCGATCAGCCCAAAGTTTTCCAGTAGCGCTCCCCAGCAAGACAAGCATCCCGATTGGCATCAACGCCACCAAGAGCGTCGCCTACCCTGGAATACACTGCAGAAACTGATCGACCAATCCAGTGACTATCAGCTGAAATTCGTCGTCGATTCCAGTCAGGACTACCCGGAACTGCTTGAATTCATCGAAAAGATCCAAGCTGTAAAATCCAAGGTTTGGGTAATGCCCCAAGGCAGTACAATTGAAGCACTCAACCGGGCCGAGTATTGGTTGAAACCGTGGTGCACGAGCCAAGGCTTTCATTATTGTGAGAGAATGCAGATTCGTTGGTTTGGTAACCGTCGAGGCACTTGAAAAGCTGGGAATTCCTATCCATATGACCAGAACTCTTACCCTACCGCATTCCAACTCGCCCTTACTAAGGGTTACCAGCCTCATTGGAATTTCACTGTTTTTCTCCTCCTGCGCCCTAGGGCAAAACGCCTCTAACGAGGTAACAGGACGGGGTGATTCAGGGAGACAGCCCGGGTCTGACTTGACTCCAGAGACCCAATCCATGACGGTTTCCCAAACAACAAGTCAAGAGATTCGGCCTGATGCGATGGATCTTCTTGATGAAGGCCAATTTGAAATGATCACGGGCCTTTATGAACAAGTCGACCAAGAAGATTTAACTGCCGAAGACCACTTCATTTTGGCAACCGCTCATTACCGACAAGAGAATCTGCAGGCGGCGATCGAGCACTTCAAGCA
>JAAXIK010000209.1:0-9399 GCA_012270385.1 Rubripirellula sp.
GGAGGTAGTGTGACTTGAGGGACTTTGACAGAGGCTAGATTCGGAAGACTGATCGATGTTTTGTTACCTTCCTCATCACGCTCGGCGTCACTTTCTTGCAGCATCATGGAGGCACTCTGCATTGCGGCGGTCGGAGTCGGAGCATCTACCTCTTCTAAGATCGGTCCCCTACCCGTGCATGCGATCACGTACAAAACGCCATGATCCGGCTCGCTGTGGGTGCCATAGCTGACTCTTTGGATGTCATCACTGATGGGGCCAAATTGCGGCTGTACCTCGCTGACGATTTCGTAAGCGCGTACCGCGTCATCGTAGTCTCGATGAGTCGCTTCTCGAAGTATCCCGCGAAGGTAGGGAGCAAAAGCGATCGGTTGGTGAATACTCTGGTCAAAGGGAGAATCGCCTTCTTCTGCGTTTCTCGCCAGTTCCGACTGCTTTGCCATGGCCTGCAGGGTGTAGCTTTCTGCATCGAGTTGGTCATTGGCCAAAGAGCATACTGCGAGCATCGAACGGATTAGCACTTCCTCATAGCCAGCGGGTCGGAAAGACAGAGCTGTGTCGTCTGAGGCCATGGACAGAAATTCTTTCCCGATCTCCAAGTCCGGGGTTTTGTCGAATTGATCACGGAGGCTTCTGAGGCGGCGCTCAGCTTCAGCGGGCTTACCGTCAGCGAGATCAATGATCGCGAGATCCAGAGACGCGGGGTCAGAGTATCGCGAGTGACTACGAGTTACTTTTTCCAGGGATTCACGTGCCGCATCGATCTTGCCGATTGCAAATAGATCGCGAGCAGAGTGCAGTCGTTGGAAGGGCGTACTACATCCGGGTAGAGCCAGAATGCTAATGATCATCCATAGCTTGATCACGTCGGATCGTTGGTTGAATCGATCTCTTTTGTATTCTGAGTCCATGATCTGGTTCCGCCTCGAACATGTGGTGTGGTAAACCGCACCACTTTCAGCTCAAGCTATTGGTGCTTCAACCTACTGAATCAATCCAAAATGCCACCACTTGGCTGCTGCATTCTTGCTGTACCCTTTGCGTATTTCAGCGGATTCCTTGAGTGCGTCACCATTCTCCAGATTGACCAGCTCAAGGGTTAAGAGATAGTTACGTTGGCTGGTTTTGTTGCGATCGGTTGTTCCGCTCGTGATCGTTGCATACAGAAGGTAATCGACCGGAGTACCTTGTCGGCCTAAAGCGGTTGCAAATTGCTTACGGTTATCTGGTAAGAATAGTGAATCAGGCCGCAATCTTGTTTCACGCAATGCGGCCTCCACCAGGCGGCGACTGATGCCTCGGAATGCTTCGGTCGCATTCACCTGCATGTCGATGCGTTCATAAAGTTGGTCTTTAAAGTCGCCAATTTCCTCTGCACTCTTGTTCTCAACCCCGATGAAGCAGACCGTAGCTGTGCCATCGGCTAAGGATGATCCGACTTGAGAAGAGATGACTGGGGGTGGTGAACCGTCAGTGAAATTCACTGCTTGAATGGGTGACGGACATCGCCCCAGCAGTTTAGATACTGCTTGGTCGACAAGCGGGTTCCATGTGGCTGCCCCAGCTGTATGGCTACCGACCAGGTCATCCTCGTTATTCGAAAGAATATGGCCGTACTGACTCGCACAACCCACCGAAGCGATCAGAAGGATGGCAAGGGCGAGTAATCTTTGGGTATTTCTGATTTTCATTTCCATCGATTCCTAGGGCGATGCAGCCAGGGACGCCTCACCGCTGTGTCACTATGTGAAGCACGAGTGTTGGGGAGATTAAGATTCACCGACAGAAAACACAGTTTTTTGCCGACTGAACCCCTGATCCATAACAAAACGGATCGGCTCGAGCCAAGAGCGTTCCAAGTCTTTGGGGTCAGGGCGAGAGAACTGCAGGGAGATCAGAGGGATAAATGTGTGGGATTTATCGCTGTCAGAAGATGTGAAACCTTGTAAAACGCGTGAAAATGCACCTCACCGGAGGTTTCTCTCCATCCCAGTTGCTCCTTTTTGTGTGAATGTCAGATTCTGGTGGACTCTCTACTTGCCTATCTTTTCTAGTTTGTATGCAATGTTGTTGTTTTGGTGCTCAGAAGAAGAAAGTATGCTGTACGGCTCAGAGATCGATTATCAAGCTGAAGCCACCATCAAATTCGGTCCGCAAACTTCCGAATTGCTACTGATTTGATAAAACAGTTTGATCAGTCCAAGTTGGGAAACCGATGCTGCCTTTTGAGCCAATTGATCTTTGAATCCTATCCAATGCGTGCGAATACCTCCTGTCT
Source organism: Rubripirellula sp. (assembly GCA_012270385.1). Classification (GTDB taxonomy): domain Bacteria; phylum Planctomycetota; class Planctomycetia; order Pirellulales; family Pirellulaceae; genus Rubripirellula. The sequence continues at coordinate 2,279 of JAAXIK010000209.1, forward strand.
CACACCAAGGGTGTCAGCAAGGATGGGTAGCTACCGAAAAGATTGATAGCAGCACGGATTGGTGGTTTGTACTGCTGAGCCTCTCCAACGTTTTATTTCATTAATCTCTAGCGAATCTAATTCTTCTCCATGTCTGTGACCTCCCTTGTACCTGATCTGTTTGCAAGTGAACAACTCGCTCCAGGAGCGACTTTCGCTACTGGATTCCCGGCTACGGTTGAACTCGAGGATAAGTTGTCATCTCCCAAATCGATGGATGATGACGACCTCGATGAGGATGACGACGAGGAAGACAATGGAGATAGCTTTGGGGACGATGACGAAGAGCCAGATGATGGAGATGGTTTTCAAGATGGTCTAGATGATGATGAGGAACTCGATAGCTTTGATGACATCGACGAAGATGACTTCGATGATGACTTTGATGACGATTTTGAGGAGGAGAAGGAAGACGATTATGAAATCGAAATCGAAGATGAGATCAGTGCTGAGTTTGGCCTGAGTGGGAAAGATGACGATGATGAAGAGGATGTGGATGATGAACTCGGTGACTTCGACGACTTCGATAACATCGATTGATCCTTCGCATGAGGAATGTAGCTGAGCATTCATGAGGAGTGCTGGTAGAAGTTTCTAGGACATGAATGTGGACGTGTCCCCCTTGAAGTTTGTTGAACTGCTCTCCCGCACTCCGACGTCACCTCATGCGAGCAAAATATTCGGGTGTATGATCCAGCCCTATCGGCATGCACGGAGATGAGACCATCGGCGAAAAGACTTCCCATCTCGATATAGATAATTTTCTACGTGATGTGCATCTCGGCCACGAACTGGTTAAGCTTTTGATCCGTTGATGATGTAGACTCAACGGTGCTTCGCCTTCACCGTTCCCCCAGAGCGAGATATCCGGGGGATGTCATGATCAAGGGTCCGCGGAATGATGACTCGCTGCGTTTAGTAATTGGTGGCTCTACATCTGCTGTCCGCGTGTCTGTGGGTTTCCCATGTGGAAGCTGAAGTCTTACCGACAGCGAAACAGAGTAAAAAAGCCAATGTACTTCTAATCTGTGTTGACGATTTACGTCCTGAGTTAGCTTGCTACGGTAAAGAGTACATTCATTCACCGAATATCGATCGTCTGGCGGAATCGGGAAGGCTGTTCCGGCGACACTATGTTCAAGCACCAACTTGTGGAGCATCGAGGTACACGATGTTGACCGGGCAGTACGGGTCGCCTGGAAATGATGCCTTGTTTGTTCGTGCGAGAAAACCATCTTTGCCGAGTATGCCCGAGTGGTTTCGACAACACGGCTACACCACCGTTTCTGTCGGCAAGGTTTCTCACCATCCCGGAGGCCGGGGTGGGCCCGATTGGAATGATGATGACAAAATTGAGATGCCCCGTGCTTGGACACGACACATTCATCCTTCAGGACCTTGGCAACATCCGCGTGGCGCGATGCATGGTTTGGCAAATGGTGAAATCCGAGTCAAAGCCGGTGAGATGGATGTGTATCAATCGGTTCAGGGAGGAGATGAAACTTATCCAGACGGCTACACGGTGGATGAAGCTCTCAGGCAACTCGATCAGCTTACAGCTAATACGACGACACCCTTTTTTCTAGCGGTTGGAATCCTCCGCCCCCATCTCCCTTTTGGCGCTCCAGCCAAGTACATGAAGCCTTATGTTGGTTTTGAATTGCCACCAATTCCTCACCCTAAACGGCCAGATGGAAAGACGACGTGGCATGGTTCCGGCGAATTCATGAAGTATAACCGCTGGGGACGAAATCCGAACGAGGATGCTTCCTTTGCCGAAGAGGTTCGGCGTCATTACGCGGCATGTGTTAGCTATGCAGACGCGCAGGTTGGGAGAGTAATGGATCGATTGGAATCGAGTGGCGTTCTGGATAATACGATCGTCGTCTTATGGGGCGATCACGGCTGGCATCTTGGTGAACATGCGATCTGGGGTAAACACGCATTGTTCGAAGAGTCATTGCACTCACCATTGATTATTTCTGCCAAGGGACTAATCAACGCGGGGCGATCCTCTGATGCGATTGTTGAATCTCGCTCTCTTTTTCCCACACTCTGTGATCTGGCAAATCTTCCCAAGCCCGAGCACATCGCCTCTGCCAGCATGCTTCCAGTGATCCAGCAGCCAGAGGCGACTGGCGGAGTGGCGGTTTCTTACACAAGAAATGCAAAGACGATCCGTAACGAAAGGTTTCGTCTCATCGCACACCGCGATGGCACCATTGAGCTTTATGATCACGAATCGAAGGAGAAAGAAACTCGTAATGTTGCTGAGGCGTATCCGCAGGTAACCAAGGAACTGAGCGAAAAACTGGAACTTAGTTTGCTTGAAGACAAATAAGCATTACCCGTTGAGTTGGTCTGTAGATCTCAATTCAGATCTGGACGAATGAGTGAGGGTAGGGAAGGTGAATGCATCTCAGAATATCAAGTCGTGTATTCATAGTTTAATTCTACGTAAGCTGTAGTCAAGTCACTTGACCAGTATCTCGCTCGACCTTGTCCATTTCCAACTCGAAGAACGATGGGTACCTCTCGATGACTCTTCATTTTGCCACTGAGTTCCGCAGCGTCAAAATCCGCGGGTGAGCCATTCTGATAAATGGTTTTCCCGCAAAGCTCTAGGCTCGTCAGTTCAGGATCAATGGACGCTTTGGCGCAGCCGGCGGCCGATACAATTCGTCCCCAGTTGGGATCACTGCCCGTAATCGCGGTTTTGACTAGCTGACTCGCAGCAACCTTCTCCGCGATTTCAAAAGCATCGTTGTCATCCCTCGCACCAAGAACTTCGATGGCCATGATGTATTGGGCTCCTTCACCATCCAGAACAATCTGTTTGGCTAATTCAGTAAATAGGTCGTTCAGCTGCTCTTGAAAGACCGAGGAGGATTCGTCATCCAGCGTTACCTTGGCATCGCCGCTTGCGAGCAAGAGTACCGTGTCGTTTGTGCTCGTGTGGCCATCGACACTAATTCGATTGAAGCTCTCGTCTGTAGCTGTCTTCACCATCGAATCCGCTTGAGTCTGCGAGAGTTGGATATCCGTGGTAATGACCGCTAACATCGTCGCCATGTTGGGAGCAATCATTCCGGCGCCTTTTGCCATGCCCAATATCTCTACCTTTGTGCCGTTAATTACCAATGACCTGCTGGCTACTTTGCTGGATTGATCTGTTGTGCAGATGGCATCTGCGGCCGATAGAAAATGTTCGGCTGTGGGATGGAGGTTGGCGAAGGCACCATCGATTCCTTGGTGGATTTTTTCCATGTCGAGGTTGACTCCAATCACACCGGTGCTCAAAACCAGTACCTGATCCGGATCAACCGCTAGCAGGTTCGCGACCTGTTGGCACATCAACGCTGCATCTTCAACGCCCTGCTGACCGGTACACGCGTTCGCATTCCCGCTGTTGGCAACTACCGCTTGGACCGAGATCGAGGGAGTTTTCCTGCGAGAATTTAACACAGGAGCTGCAACGATCTGATTTTGGGTGTAGACACCGCTCGCGGTGACTGGATGATCAGCGACCACCAAGGCGACGTCCTTTTTGCCGCTGGCTTTTAAGCCACAAGCGATGCCCGCAAATCGAAATCCACGGGGTAGGGTCAGGGTTTCGTCGAAGGTTGATGCGGAGGCTTTAGCGGACTGGCTCATGGTGATTAGGTTCGCTGTGTTACTGCGTTTGTGGGTGAACAATGCATTGATTAACAATGCTGGCTGGATTTTGGTGGATTCCCCGCTTCGCTGCGAGTGGAAAAATGAGGGCTTGCGGTTTTGAGGGCGAAATCGATGTTTCCGAGGCGAATTCAGCGTGTTCGCGCTGCAATGTGCGTGTTTTCCAGCAGGCTGGCAGAAATTGACTCCCCGAAATAATGCAACATGGTGCAATTCTGCCTGTGCAGAACTGCGTTGAGGCGTTTTTCAAGTTTTGAGGATTCAAAACTTGAGTGCTTCTTCATGGCGGGCGGGAGTTCGGATACAACTCTCGGGGGAATCGCGAAAACATTGGGGCGATTCCTGAGAGTTTCGATTTCCTGAACGTACAGAGGTAAAAAGAGCAATATGATGGCGCATGCATCAGCCGACTCTGTAACCGCCGATCCTATGGAGGGCGAGCAGCCTCGTCCCCTCGCGAACAAAGCCGTTGTCGAAGTAAAGGGGCTCAGCAAGCATTACGGGGATTTCACTGCTCTATCCAACTGTACTCTCAGGGTTGAACCGGGTTCTGTCTTTGGTTTGTTAGGCCCGAACGGTGCTGGCAAGACCACCTTGATTCGATCCTTGCTCGGCTTTCTGAAGCCTTCGAGCGGTCGAGCAACGGTTTGTGGATACGATCCACAGATTGCTGGTGTCGAGCTTCGCAAGCAAGTGGCTTATCTACCTGGTGATGCTCGATTGCCTCGCCATATGCGTGGCGCGGGAGTGCTGCGTTGTTTTGCGGAAATGCAGCCCTCGGGGAATCTGGAGAGGAGTCGGGAAATTGCAGATCGGCTTGAGCTCAATCAAAAGCGCCATGTCGCCTTCATGTCCACGGGGATGAGACAGAAACTTGCTTTGGCCGTCGTGTTATCCCTCAATACTCCTCTCCTCATCCTTGACGAACCGACAGCTAATCTCGACCCGACCGTGCGTGCAATTGTGCTCGATCTGGTTCTGGAGGCTCGCGACGCTGGACGAACCGTCGTCTTCTCTTCGCATGTGCTTAGCGAAATTGAGCAGACCTGCGATAGGGTTGCTTTTTTGAGGCAGGGGAAACTCGCTCTCGAGCTCAATATGCGTGACTTGCATCAACGCCATCGCGTTTGGGGGCTCTCTTCCGAGCCAGAACTCGCTATCCCCTCAGGTGAATCTGGACACCTTTCTTCTCAGTTAGATACAGAAATTCAAACCCCAAAGGTAACCATCGTCCCCAACGCACTCGCTGACCCTGAGCAGACAGAGAGCTATCAGTATCGGATCGATCTGTCCGGGGAGCTCGGGCAGTGGTTGCCTTGGTTACAGGATTTGCCAATTGAGCGGATGAGGATCGAGCCACTGGGATTACGAGCAATCTATGATGCAGTGCATTTCGGTGAAGACTTATCGTTGGAGGGATGCTGAATATGTTTCATCGCATCTTGATCCGTAAATACATTGGGCAATCTTCGATGCTGTTCTTCGCCTGCGGGGCCGCCCTGTTTGCCTTCGCCTGGGTGCGTGTTTGGGTGGTAAGTCTTCTGGATATGGCACAATTTCAGACGATTCTTGAGCAATTTCGTGAGTTTGAGAAATTCGCACCGATCGATTTTGATGCTTTGTTTACCTATCCGGGGCGGGTAGGCATGACTTTTGATGAACCGATTGTCATTTTTTGTACGGTGATCTGGTGTTTTGCGCGTGGGAGTGATGTGGTCAGTGGTGAATTGGGACGCGGCACACTGGAGATGACGCTTGCACAACCAGTCAGCCGTTCGTCATTGCTTTTCTCTCATGCCATAGTCTCCATCGGAGGGCTTGCGGGTCTATGTCTGCTTGTTTGGGCAGGTGTGACCATGGGTGTTCACTTCACTTCCGTGACGGAGTCCGTAGAGCCTCCCAGCTTTCGGTTGCCTTGGGTCAATATGGATATCCCTCTCAGTTTGACAGAAAGGAGCACCGTGACCGTTCCGTTAAGTGAGCGGGTCGATGTCGCAACCTACACTGCGTCGACCTTCCACCTTTTCTGCTTTGGTTTCTTTTTGCTGGGTCTCGCTTCCTTCTTTAGTTCCATCGATCGCTACCGATGGCGAACCGTTGGGGCTGTTGTTTCCGTTTATGTGGCGCAGTTGGTCATGTTTGGCCTCGGTAAGGCAGCCGAATCGCTGCAGTGGCTTCTTTCGCTAACATTTTTCAGTTGTTACAAGCCTCAGAAGATGACTTCACTGGTGGGTCAGGATGGGCTGGCGGCACCTTGGAGTTTGACAGTGACTCTTCCTGATGGAGCTCTACCGCCTTTGGTCTATCCCCTTCTGTTGGTTGCTTTGGGGGCTCTCTTCTACCTTTTGGCTTGGACATGCTTCTGCAAGCGTGATCTGCCAGCCCCACTTTAGCTCACCGTCCTGCAAAGTGATCTTTGGCTTGCTATGCTAAGAGCCGCCGGATACCTAATCGCAATCCCCGGATCGACGGGATGTGGGGGATCCGGTCTCGTTGACTTGACCCATTTGGGTTTTACCAACGCCAATCTCACCATTGATTTTTGACACTTACATGACATTCAACTTGATCAAATTATCTCTTCTATCCATGTTGGTTCTCCTCGTGGTCGGTGTTAAGCCGCTACCCAGCACAGCCCAGGAGCAGGTCGCAAAGCAAAAGCCCGCAAAGTGGGATCCACCACCGGCTGTTCAAGAGATTGATGAGGTGATCAAGGAGTATGTGAAACGTGGCCGAGCTTCCGGTGCTGTCACTTTGGTAGCCCATCAAGGTAAGGTGATCCATCTCGGTGCTGTGGGAATGCGGGATATCAGGGCCGGAAACGCCATGCATCGTTGGAGTCGATTCGCCATCGCGTCCATGACGAAGCCAATGACGGCAACGGCCGTGATGATTCTTGAGGACGAAGGTAAGCTAAGTGTTGATGATCCAATCGAAAAATATCTACCTGAATTTAAAAATCCAAAGTTGAAAGATGGTCGAGAGCTTGCTCGTCCCTTGACCATTCGCGATGCACTGACCCATACCTCCGGGATTGTTGGTGAACAGGTGTTCCAAGGTTCGTTGGAGGATCATATTAAGGAAGTGGCATCGCGAGAGCTTGGTTTTCAGCCCGGTGAAAAATGGCAATATGGTCCGGGGGTGAGCGTGGCGGGACGTGTCGTTGAAGTCGTCTCCGGTCAACCGTTTGAGGAGTTTATGCAGGAGAGGATTTTCACTCCATTGAGGATGAAAAATACGACTTTCCGACCTGATGAACAGGGCATGAAGAACCTAGCTGTGATTTATCGACCGGATGAAGATTCCGATCAACTTGTTGACGCCGGTAATTGGATTTCGAGTTTTTCGGAGGATGATGGCCCCAATCCCTCCGGTGGGCTGGTTTCAACGGCGCATGAGCTATTTCG
>JAAXIK010000209.1:9409-10804 GCA_012270385.1 Rubripirellula sp.
ACCGCAGGTGGGTGAATTAGAAACGGGATTCACTCCTGGGAATACCTGGGGATTGGGTTGGTGTATCGTAAAAGAGCCTCAGGGGGTAACGGCTATGGTCTCAGAGGGTACTTATGGTCATGGAGGGGCTTTTGGTACGCAGGGCTGGATAGATCCAACAACGGAAACCATTTTTGTCATGTTGATTCAGCGAACCAACATGGGTAACAGCGATGGTTCAGAGATGCGTGCTGCATTTCAGAAGGCGGCTGTTGAGTACGTGAAATCGCAGAAAGAATCGGAGTGAACTGGCTAAGACGCTGAAAGAGACATCAAGGTTTCCCGCCGACGAAGATATCCAAGCTGATGCCTAATCGATTACCTGAGCATCGATTCGCCTACTGGTTGTTGCGCGAATCGATCAATCGCATCACAGGTTGGCTACCGACGATTCTCCACCAACAGCCTCTGCTTAGTCTTGCCTCTTTTTCCAGGAACTTTGGTCAGTGTCTTCGTGCAGGCCTACCTGTTACCGAGGCCTTCGAAAAGTGTCGTTTGGCCTTGGATTCGAAGGACTTGAAAACACGATGGTCCGGAGGCCAGCAGCGTCTGCGCCGTGGTCAAACCCTTGCTGAATCCCTGAGCGATGCTTCACCAGTTCTTCCAGCTTTTTATCTCCCAGCAGTCGAAGCTGGCGAGCTTTGCGGCAGAGTGGATGAGGTCTGCACTTTCTTGTCTAAGCATCTTCAGTTGATTGAACCCCTGTCAAAGCTACTGCGACAACTTTGGTTTTACCCTCTGTTGATTGTTATGTTCGGTGCGTTACTTGGAGCCATCATGCTAACGATCACCGGCGATCCCATTGGGGCTGTGCTAAGTTTAGCCGACACCTGCCTGGGGTTGCTCTGGTACTTTGCGATTGCTGCGGTGGTCTGGTTGACGCCTGTAAGAGTGCGATTCGATGAACTGCGTCTCCGTTTACCTTGGGTGCGAGAGGTGGAGCATGATCTGGCGGTATGCCGATTCTTTAGTGTGATGGCACTCCTCGAGGAATCACAGTCTGAAAGGGTTGATGAGATGATCCGAGTTGCCAAACGGACCATCAGTAATCAAGCCATTGCCAATCAACTCGAAGCGGTCATTTCATCACTGCGAGCTGGTCAAACCCTCGGTGAAGCGTTTTCGCGGGCTACTCATTTTGATACTGAAGTGCAGCAGACCGTCAGCACCGCGGAGCTATCTGGCACTCTCTTAGAAAGTTATCAGCAACTCGCAAAGTGGTCTGAGGATCGGCTATTCCCCAGGCTAGAAAGCCTGCAAGCGATCTCATCAAGGATGGTTGCTGCATTGGTGATCTGCTCTGTTATCGCTCAGTTCACCAGCCTGGCTTCGTTTTGAACTCCTGTGGCGTGAGTA
>JAAXIK010000209.1:10814-12249 GCA_012270385.1 Rubripirellula sp.
TGAGGCTGCGAGGGATTGTCATTGTAAAAACAGCAAGCCTTGCGATGGTCTCTCTTGCGTGGGACTGGCAGAAGGAAATAGCTGACCTTCTTATGGGTTCCATCCCACAGGTTGAGTCCAAGCCTGCTTTTTTTGTCCTTTGAATGAGGGGTCCACGGCGTCGAGAGAGCTGGTGACAACGGCGCGGACGTAGAGTTCATTACCCTTCATTTGGTAGGAGGGGTTCGGGTCCGTGCTGGTCGCCAAAACTTTACCAATACGCGATTCCTCGTCGGGATGATCGAGGGAGCCGATAAATTCAGTCTTATAAGTGGCATTCGCGTCTGCATCGATTTCTAACGATAGGATTTTCTTTGACTCGTTGAATTGAACATCCTTTAGCTTAACGCCACTGGAGGCATAAAAATCACCCTTCTTCATCGCTCGGATCAAGTGCTCCGGTGTGAGGTAGCGACTGCGGACCATGACCCAGCCCCGACCCGGTCGAGAACCCGGTTGGCCGTGGTACTCATGGCTGTCGTCAGTAGCGATCCCCATGATCGGGGGCACATTCAAAGAGTCTCTTCGAATCGCATTGACCAGATCCCAGATGCGCTCAACGCTTGGGTGTTTTTCGTTACCAAGATGATTGACACCCGGGTGACCGTTGTAGACTTCGAAGAAGCGCTCGGCGACGATGGCCGCAAGATCTTCGGCAGTCACGGCATAGCCGAAGTTGGGATGATTCAGATGGGGAAAAATCTCCCTGCCATGCTCTTTTTCGTGTTCCAGAATCGCTCGAAGGTTATTCTGCATTGCTTCACGCACCGTTGCGCCACCGGCTGGTGGTAGTGCCTCGGCGACGTTGGTTGCGTTGATGTGAACCGGTTTTCCCTCAGCGCGGTCGCTGATCTCTTCGGCGGGTATGAGGATAAATTGATCCTTTTGTTCCAGTAAATGCCGGAACTCATGAAGGGGTTTTAACCGTATCGAGTAGTCTTGTGACCCTTCTTCACCTTGGGTTTCCACCCACGATTCACCGAATTGCTCGACATAACGATCTACGATCTCCGCGTCACTGCGTTTGACGATATCGGTTAGTTTCATCCATCTCATGCCCTCACTGAGGACATTGTGATCCGTTAAAGCCAAGAAATTGTAGTCTCGTTCAGCGTACCAGTTCGCGATCATCTCTGGGAATTCATCGCCATCACTCCATAGCGAGTGAGTATGTAGATTACCTTTCCACCAGCGGAGTTCAGGCTCCCCAGCAAAGGTATTTGAGCTAGCGATGCTTACTGCAGTGGAAGCAATCAGTAAGAAGGATTGGATGATTCTTTGGAATCTCATGAAGTTTATCGATCGGAGGAGGAGAGTTTTCGGAATCGATTCGAGGCGGTGTTTGTCGGTAGGCTAGGAATCGAATAGAACTTCGATCACTCGGTAGGAATACCGC
>JAAXIK010000209.1:12259-13148 GCA_012270385.1 Rubripirellula sp.
GTACTGCATGGGTGAGCAGTGCTCAGGCTGTTCTCTGGCAGACTGCTCACCGGATCGGCTGTCAGTGTAGCGTATATGTAACGCTAAATCGCCGCGCTCGTGGCAATTTGCATGAGGATCCCGCTTAGATATGCGGCATAGGTTCCCAAGGCATAACCGACTACTGCCAGAAGTACACCCACCGGTGCAAGAGAAGGATGGAATGCCGCAGCAATCACAGGAGCACTCGCCGCTCCACCGATGTTTGCTTTGCTGCCCACCGCCAGGAAAAAATAGGGTGCGCGAATCATGCGTCCCACAATGACTAATAACAGAATGTGAAAGATCATCCAAATCGTTCCGACGAGAAACAATCCTGGATGGTCAAATACAGCTCGAAGGTCCATGCTTAAGCCGATCGTAGCGACCAGAAGGTAGATGCAAACCGTACCCAATTTGGAAGCTCCCGCCCCTTCAAGCTGGCGTGCTCGAGTGAAGGACAGAGCCAGTCCAAAGGTGGTAGCAAGGACAATCAGCCAAAAGAATGGCGAATTGAGGCTGAACTGATTCAGCACAGGGGCGTGCTCTTCGATCCATGGTCCAATCATGCCTGCTAAAGCTTGGCAGAGTGCTGTTCCGCCAAAACCAACCCCGAGAATGATAAAAAGATCGGTCGTGCTTGGAACGCGAGCGACCTTGGCGGAGTACTGCTCCATCTTCTCTCTCAGTCTTTCCACACTTTGATTATCTGCTCCTACTTTTCGGTCGATCGCTTCGGCTTTTCCCACTCCCAAGACCAAAAAGATCATCCATAACTCTGCAACAAAAATGTCGACTGCAATCATCACGCTGTAGAGCGTTTCGCTTGGCTCGAACACTCCCTTCATCGCAAGCATATTAGCTCCACCAC
>JAAXIK010000504.1 GCA_012270385.1 Rubripirellula sp.
TCGGTTGGTGGCGTTTACTTTCAGGCCACCTCCTGATATTGAAGCGCAGCCGTATGTGGAAATCACCCGCAAGTCGATCGAACGTCTGGGCTTGGAAAACGGAGCTGTCTTGGGGCTTTCCGCGATCTTCTTGGAGAGAGATGCGTTATTTCGGACCGAGTTGGTCACCGGGGTCGAAGAGGATGCCCACGGTCGGAGGATGCTGCAAGACTGGGAGCTTGGCTTAGCTTTGAATCATGCTCTGGGGTACATCCAACCCGACGAGACGCTTCGTGCTGCCATTCTGGATGGAAGGATGAGAACAAGGCAGGACGTCCAGGTTCAGCTGGAAAGAATCCTAGAAGATGAATCGATACGCAAGCCTCGCGATCTTCGTTTATTCAGGGAGTTTTTAGATTACGACCTTGGTGGGTACATCTGCAAGTATAATCGAGAGTTGCAGGATACTGGCGTCAACACGGGTGGTCATTATCGTGCGATGTTCGATGCTACAGCGAGCACTGACCGGTTGATTGAAGAAATCGTTCGTGGTGATCAAGATGTTTTGCGAGAGCTACTGACCACGCAGCAGGTCGTGACTTCCAATGTGGACAAAGTCTATTTTGGACGCAGACGCACCAAAGAAGAAGTCACCGCATCGGAAGATGCTGCAAAGTTGGCTGCGTAAGAGGCTGCGGAGAAAGCAAAAGCTGAGTTGGAAGCATGGAAAGCGGAGAACCCAGGGAAAAAGCCACCCAAGCAGAAACCCGTCCGAAAGCCCAACATCAATCACAAAGTGGAAGAGGTGAAATTAGGGGGAGAACGTATTTATGCGAGGGTGAGTCATCGCAGTTTTGGCAACGGTAGCATGAAGCCCGAGCGACAGCTCAGCACGGTGCCCGAAGGACAGCGGCTCGGCTTACTGACTCATCCAACCTGGTTGGTTTCTCACTCCGATGCGATGGACAACCACGCGATACGTAGGGGACGCTGGGTAAGGGAGCGTCTTCTGGGTGGCGGAATTCCCGATGTGCCCATCACCGTGGATGCAATGCTACCCGATGAACCTGGGACTTCACTCAGGCACCGAATGCGGGTGACACGCGAAGAATACTGCTGGACTTGTCACAAGAAAATGGACCCTCTGGGTTTACCCTTTGAAATCTACAACCACGCGGGTTTGTATCGAACGACCGAGGGTGGAGAATCCGTCGATGCTACAGGAGAAATTATTGAGTCTGGCGATTCAAGTTTAGATGGTGAGGTGAAAGACGCCATCGAGATGATTCAACGCCTTTCTGATAGTGAGCGGGTTGAGCAAGTCTTTGTTCGGCACGCGTTCCGCTTTTGGATGGGACGTAACGAAACCGTCCATGATCGCGATGTACTTCAGGATGCCCACCGTGCCTACCGCGAAAGTGGAGGAAGTATGAAGGCTTTGCTTACCTCTCTCCTCACTTCGGATGCATTTCTATATCGAATCAAGGAATCTGATTGATTGCTTACCGCCTTCGGGGCCCCGAACGATTCGCGATGCTTAGCCTGTCATGCTGAACATGCGAATGATTCTAGACTTGTAGGCGAGTGAATTAAATTCGACCTTCAGCATGCAGACGTGCTTGCAGTTCCGACTGATAATGGGTCACCGCGTGTTCGTCGATTTGAGCGTCCATCCCATAATAAATGAATCCTAACGCTCTTCGGTTTCTCCGACTGCTTTTGTTCGTTTCCGCGCGGTGAACGGTGAGAGCGTGGTGGATCAAAAGGTCACCGGGTTCGGCGGAGATGGCTACCTCATTTTCCCGTTCTTCTGCAGTGGGATAGTTCGGAATCCCTTGAGAAAATCCTAGAGTTTCCGTGGTCATGTGCTGACATAAACCCTCTTGATGTGATCCAGGCAGGTAGCGGACACATCCGTTTTCCTCGTCTACGGAATCCAAAGCGAGCCACATGGTCAGTGCATGGGGTGGGCTGAGTTTGAAGTAAAAACCATCTTGATGGGGCGGTGTGGGACGACTCGATCCTGGAGGTTTATTGAAGTACTGAAGATTGATGCCAAGGGCTGGTTGTTGGAGTAATTCTTCGGCGGCATGTTTGAATATGCCATGATGGAATAACTCAAAGAGATCCGTACTGTGTTGGTCTAAATGTTGTATCTGTTTCAACGAGTTCTCGACCTCCCGGTCCTCGTAGAAGAGATGCTCTCGCGGGATCGTTTTACATTCCGATTGGGTGAGTTTGGCGATAATTTTTTCGACACGATCAAGTAAACCGTTTGTAAGAAATCGTTCTGCTACAACAAACCCTTCCTGCTCATAATGCGTTGTCTGATGATGGGAAAAGATTTCCATTGTTCAATCGCTTAAGGCAGCCGGGTTGGAAACGGTGACCAGTGCCGGTGAATTTTAGGTTAACATTCAGCCGTTCTCTTTGTTCATCTTATCGCTATCCCCGGGGGGAAGGTGACTCGTTTGCGTTTTCTTGCGGATTTATTTGAAGTGTTGATGGTGTTTGAGTTAGGGCTCGCAACTGAGAAACCCAATGTGCTTTTCATTTGCATGGATGATCTGAATGACTGGGTGGGGTGTATGGGTG
>JAAXIK010000282.1 GCA_012270385.1 Rubripirellula sp.
TTCTTTGCTGGTCGCTAGGCGAATGTCAGCTTCGGAAGGCTCGTACCGTGCGATCTCAATTTTTGGTTCCTGGAAGGGGGGAGGCGTGGGTGCTGGAGCTGTTGCCTCCTGTTCCATCTTGTTCTGCGCGTCCATGACGGCAAGTTGGACTTTCAAGTCGGTCGTCTGACTGCGGAGCTGAGTGATCAACGCCATACGCGATTGATCTTCTGCAGCCGAGATTCTCTCACCGGGGACATAGCCTAATAGATTTTCTGACAAAGAGGAGACCGTCTTGCGGCGATCCTCGACATTGTTTTCCCAACGGGGTAACTCGGGAGCGAGCCATTTCTCAAGATTCTCAACGCGGCGGCTATCAAAAGCTTCGCGAGTCCGAAGGTAGGAGTCCGTGATCGCATTGGCCACCATCGCGGCGGCATCCCGGTCGGTATCGGTGTAGCTAATCACGAGTCGCTCTGTAGTACCACCGCTGGCGATGGACAGATTTTTCCGAAGGTTGACTTCAGCAACTTCGGGATCCGCGAGGCTTGGGGCTTTACGGATTGCTGGATCCGAAAGAACGGGATCGAGAACAATGGGGTTGAGAATGATCGGTTTTTCGGTCTGTGACAAATTTTTTGCTACCGGCATGACTCCTTTAAACACCAAGTAGTCTTGTTTAGCTTCCAGCCAGTGCTCCGCTTTATATTCAGGAACGAAGGTTTCAATCACGAGAATCGCTGCGATACCCGCCAGCAATGTCCCGACTGGTAACGCCCATGTCCAGCATCGACGTACCGTTACCCATAAAATCCATGGGTTGAATTTGCCTTCCTTCAGCTGCGAAAACTCAGGGGTCTGAGCAGCGGAGAAGTGGATATGGCTGTTTTGTTGGTTGGTCATGAGCGTTTGTCAGTGGCGACTAGGTGTTTGCTCGAAGTAGGTTTCAGTCACTTGGACGCTTGGGTCTGAGTGCAGGGAATTTCTAAGGTTAGGTCATGATGTGGGGACACGCATGAAATCTTTTGCAGACATACTGTCGGCGGGGCGATAAAGCTGTTCCCAGTAGACTTTGATTAGCCAAAGTAGGCCGAAGGCGAAGGGAATCATCAGGTAACCGGTCATATCATGGATGGTGTGCCGTAGGCCTTCGCTTTCCACGTTCTGGTACATCAGGCCCACCGCGGTGATTCGAACCGCGTTGACGAATAAAGCGGTGGGGATCACCGAGCAGATCAAAATCAGTCGATCCAGCCAGATTCGCGTGACCATGCAAGTCCAGAAGTAAGCCAGTGCGGCTACTCCGATGAAGATTCGCATCCCCGAGCAAGCTTGCTCGACAAGTAATTGCTCTTCGCCAAGCCAAATTGTGTGGCCTTCAGAGACCGCTGGCTGACCGAGTACTCGGAGGGATATGGTGCTCAGTTCGGTCGCTACGCCTTGTAGTTTCCAGCTCAGAAGGGTTTCAGCTCGGTAGGGCATGGGAATCATCAGCAGCAAAAAGACGATCGCTGGCAGAGCCCATTTCATCGCACGTGGACCCATCAGAAACCATGCAATCCCGGCGATCATCGGTACGATCGACCAGCCATCAAGGAAATCCGCGTAGACCAGGCGGCCGACGAGACGCATGACGATGGCGACAAGAACCAGAGACAAGCCCCATGGAGATAATTTGGCTCGTATTCCAGGGAAAGTTTCGCGGCGGTGCCAACAAAGCATTCCCGCTAGAAACGGAACGAGATATCCATGGGAATAGTCAGGCTCATTCCGCCAAGCGTCTTCGATCCAGACGAAGGTTGGCCAGTAGGAGTAAAGCAGAACCGCAAAAATCCCAAGCAGTGGGAATTTGTAATCGCTCCACACCTGAGAAAGGCTCATCAGGTAGAGCTTTTCATTGCGGGCAAGCGATTGATAAGCGCTGTTGCCTGAGGAAACAGCGTTCGCGGCGCTACCGTGCGGTCGTTTCTTTTTTCTGGATCTAGCCCTGTTTCAATTTAGCTGCGTCGGTGGTGATGGCGTGGTTTGCAATCACTACATCGCGTTGGTGCAACAGGTAGGGGTTGGTCCCTAGTTGTTTTGCGGGGAGATGTCCACACAGCTCCCCCCCTCGTAAAACTCGTCGAAAACTCGACTGCCTCACGCTAGTACCCATCCAAGAGGAGGTCAATTATTCATCCACCTCTCGGCACGAAACATTAAGTAGCGTCGCCGATAATCGGTCCAATCGTTACGACCCTCTCTGTTTCGCCATCCTCCCTGACACCTAACCGCTGAACAGCGGTTTTTCAGATCCATTCAACCCGTGCGGGTAACCTATAAAGAACGCAGTTATCTCCTGAAAAGTACACAGCATTCCTCGAGAGAATTCAGCTGCGATGGAATGAATCACATGACTATCGATTCCCTGAATTGTCGCGTTAGGACCGGACTATCGTATGCAAGATGAAGGCGACGGAGTGGCTTCAGTCGCAATCTTCTTGCAAAGGGTTTTGAATCGGGTTTTACAAAGCATTAGTGTCAGTTAATTTTCACTTGCATGGGCATCAGCACTAGCCTCTTGGGGCTTTTAGTTGGGTGCAACCACGG
>JAAXIK010000036.1 GCA_012270385.1 Rubripirellula sp.
AACTGCCTGATTCCAGAAAAACAGGTCCGGGAGCACCAACCTCATTCGCTCTTCACGGTCGAAGTAGTACAGAACATTTTTGGGATCAACCAGCCCGACGCCGAGGCCAAGCCGATTCACTGCATCGAAAGCCTCTGAAAGCAACACGAACAGGTGATCAAGATCACTCAGTAAGCGATCAAAGTCTTCTCGACTCGCAGCGTCGGGATGACGTAAATGATTGGAAAGCTCATAGAGGCTACTGAAGCCAAAGGGTGCATCAGCCTCCAAGTCCATGCGAAGCCAAGTTCGCCCTGCTTCCTCGCGAAAGAACGAAAACAAGGGCAGCGTGAATTCTCCACCTGTTTCCAACTGCCCGCCTGCAACCGGACTTGAGAAGGTCTCCCCGGGATTGCATTCTCTCTCGATCCCCGCCGAAACGCTAGCCTCAGCAACGTTTGGAATCTCCACAAAAATGTTCGAGAAACCAACCCAGCCCCATCCAGGGATTGACTCGTTTAGGGAGAATTTCTTCGACATCAATCGGGGACTACCTATTCAATAATGCTGCGGAAAGGGCTGAACATAATGTAAAAAATGCACACTTCCTCAAGGCACGTTGTGTTGTACGGACGGAATCCTCACACCCCAAGGCCGTGCCCCTTCCTCACCAATCCGCTGCAGCGGCCCGTCCGGCAAAAAACCGAACCACCGGCCAATCGACAGAAAAACAGATGAAATTGATGGATTTACGACCATATTCACATGCCGCAAAGGCTCGCAATGCCAGAGCCAGGCAGTTAAACTGGGCGAAATGGAGAAGGGGAGAGCACTCCCCCCCAAAACTCCCCCGCTGTTGCTTTCGCACGAGTCTAATCGACTCGAGCTCCAATTTACAGATCCCCGCCTGATTTCCACGCCAACTGTGAAGAACAAAGTGAACTGGACCATGAGAACCTCGACTTTCCTCGCCTGCCTCTGCTTATGCGCCTCCGCCTTCGCATCATCGGGCAATACTTCAAGCCTCATGCAGCAGCTTTCGGAAGGCGCCGCTCAGGACGCGAACGCGGCTGCATCATTCTTTAACAGTGGATTGGCCCAGATGAGGGCAGGCAACCGATCCGATGCTCTCGAAAGCTTTCGCCTGGCAAGCCAACACTCAGTCAGTGACGCTCGCTATTGGTACTATCGATTTGCGACAGAAACCTCTCTTGGGGAAACCGCGGCTGCGTCAATGTCGTTGCGAGTCGCTTCAACCGCTCGCTTTCAAAATCCCAGCAGAGAGAAAGAGACATTGGCGAGCATTTCTTCGATAACAGGGAATTTACGGCATCAGGTTGTCCTCGACTATCTAAAAACGCGTCTGGCTTTTTCGCATGGACAGACAGCCCAAGACATCATTGCAACCGCTCTGGAAACAAGAACTTCCCAGAGCATGATACTCCAGTCTCGTCTTGTAATGGCCGAACAGTCTGATGCTCCAAACGCAAGCCCAACTGTTCTCTCCGGGCATCAAGAGATTGCAATGGGAATGCTTCTCGGACAGGAACCAATTGCCGGCGTTACGGCTGATGATCTTGCCAGCTTCCAAACTTCCTCACGGCTGACGGACGAGAGCGACGAACTTTGGGCAAATCGCGTCGCCTCAGGTCTGGAAATGGATGATGATGAAGTGACTTGGCGTTTGGACGCATGCAGCGAGAACGAATCGACGTTTCAGGCCCTCGTTCCGAGCAAAATCATCGGAGAAATCCTGCAGAAAACGGCCAGTCAGGAAGACTATAAACGTCTTATCGAGAACATTAACATTGCCCCCAATTGGGTTGACTGCAGCTCAGCAAGCGGCCCCGCCTCTGAAGCCGAGTCCAATGGCGAACCGGAAGATCCACCTCAGATCGAGGAGAGCACAGAGGACACTCCGCCATGCTGCTCTCCCTGCCCGCCCCCCTGTGCTCGTCCTGCTCACCGCTGTTTTCTGCGACGATAGAAAGACGGGCAACAAAAAGCTGAGCCTTTGTGGGATGAGCCCAACCAATACATCCCCAAAGCGGCTAGCATTGCAACTCGCTTATCAATCCAGTGAAGCGAGCTTCCGATTTTGAACACGCTCGAGGAACGTCAAGATTATGACCTTCACCAACCACCCTAGCTGCAGAACGATGGCGATTGTTTTTCTGACTGCGGCGTGTGCAGTCCCAGTCGCCAAGGCAGGCCGATTTTTCGGACGTGCACGATGCAACGTCATTGAATCTTCCCGAACGGATTGTTCAACGACGTACGAATCTGTTTGCTGTGGGCCACAGCACGGCTTGAGATCGGGCTCTTTCCTGTCGTCGCGGGACTCTCGGTGCTACCCTCAACAACGTGCGTACTACGGAACCGTTTACCCGTACTATCTGTCACCACCACAAACATTTCCACCATTCATCACACCACATTCACATGATGTCGAAACCGATCCGCGAAAGCCCGACAGGTCTGGCGGTGGCGAACCCGCTGCTGGTGGAGGCGGAGAAGCGGGAGACGGTGGAAGTGGAGATGGCGGGGTCAAACCCGCTTCTCGTGGAGGCCAAACTGCGCACGC
>JAAXIK010000508.1 GCA_012270385.1 Rubripirellula sp.
CGCCCGAGCAAGATTCTCTCACTCACAATGGTGCAATTCTATGGGGGGAGGTCACCGGCTTGGACAACGCAAACACGAGAACTACTCCTTTTGCCTATCCTGCGATACTAGCCCAAGTCACTGAACATCGATACTCTCAAAAATACAGTGTTACCAACATCAATGAATGAACTCGCCACTATCATTCCCAAGCATACTGGACTTCCATGTACGTGACACACTCACACTTCACCGATCTTGCGCCGTGTCCATTCGATACCCAATGAAAGAAGTACATCGAACAAACGTACACTTAACGACGCCGTTAATCACGCTTGGGTATGATCGTCAACGGATATGTGAAGTCCATCAAGTAACTGCCTGGGTGTAACCGCGAGAGTAACGAGCCAGCATCGGTGGAGAATAGAACGGATGCATTTATTTCTACTGCCAATCATCGGGTGACCCTATCCAGCAGCACTTGCATTTGCATTTGCAAAACCAAATTCCAAACAATGCTCCGCGAAGCCTACTTCAGCCCGGAACCCATTCAGAGTTTTTTCATGAGGAATGTCAACAGCGGCCACCACAACCAAACGATTTCGCATCCTGAATCACATCCCAACCGATCGGTTAATAAGAAAACACGGTTGCTGATTATCGGTTTAGTCATAGCGGGCGCATCACCATTCTTTCTGGTGGCACTATCCCTCGCCTTGCCCTGGTTTTCATACAAAATGGAAACCAGTAGACGAGCGACCTGCGAGAGCAACCTGTCAGAGATCGGCGATGCATTGCTGGCCTACCAAAAAAAACATGATTGCTTTCCGCCGGCGTACACAACTGACGAAGAGGGCAATCCACTGCATAGCTGGCGCACGCTGATCCTGCCCTTCCTCGGCCATGAAGACCTGTTCGCCCAGGTGGACCTCACCAAACCTTGGGATGCCCCATCCAATCAAGCGGTTGCGAGCGAAATTCCCCCAGAATACCTCTGTGGGTCCGCTGACCTGAACCCAGTCCAGACAACGTATGGCGCCGTAATTGACCCGCAAGGAATCATGCCTGGCATTCTGCCAACCCGCCCAAGGCAGATTCTTGATGGCTTATCTCTAACTTTGATTGCAGTCGAAACCGATGCATCCAACGCAGTCCACTGGATGAGTCCCAAAGACATTACCTATGCCACCTACCTACTAGCTGGCTCGAACCCTGCAACCTCTGAGTCACATCCGGGTGGGCACCATATTCTTATGGCAGACGGTGAAGTGATGTTTTGCGTTGAAAACTCGCCTCCTGATCTTAAAACATCGTTCGTTACCATCGACGCAGCAGATGATCCACTTGGGTCCATGTTCGGCACAAATGCAAATGCAGTGCTACCGTTCAAACGCAATTTCCACAGCACGGGAACTCCCGCTGCCAGTCAGCGTTATGCCGAAGGAATTCAAACACTGCGAAGTATCACCGATCCCGATGATGCAGACGCCATCTCGGAGGCGATTTCTGCGTTCAACTGGGATGCAGAACGCGGGCACTCCGATGCCGCACGGCAATTGGCCAACCTCTCCAAAACCCAGGCTGAACAATATGCCTGGTTCGCCGTTGCGGCACAAAACAGCCGAACCATGAAAGGTCCATTTCAAGCTTTTCAAAAGCAAATAGGAAATTCTGCCCGCTATGACTCCCTGGCCCAAGAATACCTGAGCAAATACCGACGGGGTTCCCGAAATGCAAACCCAATGGGGGATATCTTAACGAACGGGGCAGATGAATTTGTCAAAAAGGGTGACCAGTATTTATCCCGTGGATGGGAAGGTGAGTCGTTGTTAGGAGCGGTACGCAAATGGTACGAAATGGCACTCGACCGTCGGCCCAATTACCCGCCCGCATTGCGGGGACTCGGAGAAGTTGAGGGACGCTTGGGACAGATCAATAAAGCTGCTGAGTACTACCGGGAGGCTCTCCGCGGTGATCCAAACTCAACAAGAATTCTTAACAGCTTTGCATGGACAACTGCGACGCGTGGTGACTCGAACACGGAAACAAGTCTGCTTGAAGAAGCACTCCTTGCTGCCAAAAAAGCGAACGCGTTACAGCCATCCGACGTCAGCCTCCAGAATACCCTTGGCGTCTGCTATTACCGCATCGGAAAATGGGAAGAAGCAATCGTGAAACTCGAAGAATCAGTCAAAGGTGGTGCAGACATTCCACACAACTGGCTCTTCATTTCAATGGCGAAATGGCAGCTTGATCAAAAGGATGAAGCGAAAAACTTGCTGACCAAAGCGATCCTCTGGAAACAAGGCAAGTCCCCAGACGCCGAACTCAAGAAATTCTATGCGGAGGCAGAAGCACTCATCGGACCGATTGAAGGATTGGCCGATCAAATTGCAGCACGCACGCCAAGATCCAAGGTTCCCGCTGTTCGCCGCCCCAGTCGAACCCGTCTCTCCAGTTTCGATGCTTCTGTTTACGAAATGGACGTCGATGGATCTAAAATGCGAGAAGTTGTGCGTACAGACGGCCACAAGTGGCACGGCCACCCGGCGTTTTCCCCCGCTGGAACGAAGCTGGCATGGT
>JAAXIK010000170.1 GCA_012270385.1 Rubripirellula sp.
AGGCGAGATCATCAAAACGATCACGGCTGACACGATCGAGGCGACTGCAATTGGACCAAAGACGTCAGCATAGGTTTGCACGGTCTCGGTCGGCGGGGGAAAGATGTCACTGTCGCCACCATGTTCAACACCAGTGAGCATGGCAATCAGTGCGGCGAGGTAATTCGAGAATGCGGTGGCCAAGAACCACGCTCCCATCACCATGCTGACAATGCTTTTCGGTGCAAGCTTGGTCACCATGGACAGGCCAACTGGGCTCAAGCAGAGTTCACCTGTTGTGATTAACAGGTAGGAGAGTAGAAGCCAGCCCATATTCACCATTCCACGAGAATCTGGGTTGACCGCAGCGTACCAAAGGACTCCAAATGCCAATCCAAGTTGGAGGATACCCAGAGCGAACTTTACGGGCGTGCTGGGTTCGATGTTCCGTTTTCCCATGAAGACCCACAGAGAAGAAAATACCAAGCCAAATAGCATGATAAACATGGGGTTGGCTGCCTGATATTGACTGGTCGCAACTTCGGACCCCTTCGATGTCATACCCACATCGTCACTGGATACCGGCCAATCAATCGTCGTTTTGCCCTCTTCTTTCCATTTGTCGATCTCACCCATGGTGATCATCTGCTCGTCCAAGGTGTAACCCGTCAACCCTTGGCCAACCTCCACCTGCACCGTTGTTCCGACTTGGGACTCGGTAATGGTCTCTTCCGCGAAAACTCGATTGACATTTCGGTCCGTAAAGAGATTGATACTGCTTCCCGCTTGCTCGAAGAACGCCCAGAAAAGCATGGTAAAGAACATCAAGATCAAAACGACCTGCAGACGCTCTCGCTCAATTTTGGGTGATCTGACCGTGGCGACAACCAGATGTATCAGTGCGGCGCCACCTCCTAAGATCAACGCGTAGCCTGCGACCCCATCCTTAGCAACCATGAGGGAGATGATTCCAACGCTGAGGATCGAACCTAAGTAGACTGCCCACTCTGCGGTGATAGGGCCAGCCACTCTTCTTTTCAGCTTCTGCATGGAAGGTGCTTCACCCGCCCAAGAAGGTAGAGCTGATTTTCCGAGTGCCACGAAAGCAATGACTCCTGAGAAAATCAAACAGATTGCAACGAGAGCATTGGGGCCGAGTGCGTAGATGACTTCGTTCAAGTTGAGGTAGATCATCATCAACCCGCTGATCACTGCTGCACCGAGGATCAGCACGCGGGTGATCGCCGCGGGAGCTACAAAGACTGCCAAGCCTACCAGCATCCCTATCGTTGCCAGGCCGAACCCATAATGCCATCCGTACTTTTCTCCGACATACCCGCACAAGAGCGGGGCCATGGCGGCGCCGAGGTTAATACCGATATAGAAAATCGTAAAACCGGCATCTCTCTGAGGTGATCCGTCAGGGTAGAGGGAGCCCACAATCGTAGAGATGTTCGGTTTGAAAAATCCGTTCCCAACAATCAACAGCGCAAGCGCTATGAAGAAGGGCTGTTCACTTTCAATGGTCATCACGAGATGGCCAGCTGCCATCAATAGCCCGCCTAGAATGACAGCGCGACGGGCACCGAGGAGTTTGTCAGCGATCATTCCGCCGATAAACGGAGTGGCGTAGACAAGCGAGGTGTAGGCTCCGTAGATCGCGTAGGCCTCTCCATCTCCCTTTTGCAGAAAGCCTTTGATGATGTAAAGCACCAGCAAGGCTCGCATTCCGTAATACGAAAATCGTTCCCACATTTCGGCGAAGAACAGCATGTAAAGACCGGTGGGGTGCCCAAAGAGCGTTTTTTGCTCTGCGATCTGTTCAGGGCTTGGTTGGTTCGACATGGTGCTCATCGTGGTTAGAGTGAATTTAATGATGAGGTGAGGGCGGACGGACCAACTGGACTTTTGTCTGCCACCGCTTTACTGCTGGACGCTGATTATCACGATTTGACCTTCCTACTGCAATCAAAGTTGATGCAAATCTGCTGCAAAAAACCAGCAATTTTTAAGATGTGCTAGATGCGAGCTGACTGAAAAGATGGATTATCTTGTTTAGTGGCGAATCACTCGCGAGCCATCATGCCACCAAACCGAGTTTCTTCCTCCACGTTTGGCTTCGTAAAGCGCCTGATCTGCTCGTCGCATAGCCAGCTCAAAACTGGTTTCGGGTAGGATTTCGCAAATACCGGCGCTGATGGAAATAGGGATTTTGTCTGCCCCTATTTGGAGAGGATGGCGAGAGAGTCGGACTCGCATCTGTTCTAGATCCTTTACTGTATCCTCCAGAGAGGAGCGTGAGACAATGAGAAACTCCTCTCCGCCAAAGCGAGCCGCTGTGCTATCGGGGTTCAAGTGCTCCTTGAATGCTCTGGCGATCCCGCGAAGTGTCTCATCCCCGGCGGCATGACCAAACCGGTCATTAATCCTTTTGAAGTGATCCACATCTACGATTGTGATGACAAGCGGACTGGATCTTGAAACACCTTTTTCGATTTCCAAGGCGCATAGCCTCTCGATTGCACGGCGATTCGGTAGTCCGGTCAGCTCATCAGTACGTGCTTCGG
>JAAXIK010000214.1 GCA_012270385.1 Rubripirellula sp.
ACTATCCGGTGATAGTCAGCCACTATCTCGACGATGGCAGTTACGATTCCATAATGGGTAATGTGTTGAGCAAGGTTGATTGCCGAGGTAACCGCTTGATCGAGCCTGATAAGTACCTCTCTGGCCAGCGATCCGTCGTGGGGTCCAAGGTCACTGATTCCCACATTGTGCAGTAAGCTTTCGGCGGAAAAGTCACATCGCGGCGCGTCATGCTGGTGAAGGGTGTGAACGGCAACCCGTTCTCTCGTGGTCCCCGCCGCGTGAGCAAGTCGATCTCTGAAGGCATCGTGTCCCTCGTTTCCAATGCCAATCCAGTCGACTGCGCAGAGCACAATCGGTTGTTTCGCACCGAGGATGACGATTCCGCGAGCTCGAAGTCCAAGCTCTTCTTTCCGGACAACACGGTCGTAAGCCATCATGAATCCCAGCTCGGGAGTCGCATCCACATCGAAGGTGGCAATCCTCAAGTTGGAAGTCTGCGGAGCAGGAATGTTTTTCTCTTGACCGAACAAGTCGACACACCAAACCAAGCCGAGTAGCTGGGCGATAAGAAGTTGACTGGTCAATTGGAAAGATCGATGCATCACGGGTACCGTAGGATGGATTCTGTTGGGAGTCATTCGATGTTAACGTGCTTCGGAAACTTTTCAGTTAAGCTCAGATAAATTGCTAGGGTTGGGGGGCATCGACCCGTGGGCGATGCGGTTGGATTTGACTCTGAAAGTCACCCAAGCTATGCCAGTAGGTTGGTTGATTGAGATCCACTTCGGCAACGACTACCGAGCCAAATTCTTCAGCTTGAATCAGCGACCGGCCGTCATGCCCGTAGCTCGCGGATCGGATCCAGTTCCGATCGGATTCGGTGTAGGTGCTGCTGATGACATAAACATGATTTTCACAGGCTCGAGCTGACGCCAGAAGCGGATTACATCCCCAAACTGGCCATGCAATGACTTCGGCTCCGCGGTGACTGAGTTCCCTTGCCACCTCCGGGAAGAAACCGTCGTAACAGATCATCATGCCTACCTTGCCAAAGCGAGTCTCGAAAACGGGATACTCTGATCCTGGCGTTAGTCCCGCTTCAATCTCACCTCTCGGAAGTGTCGTCTTGCGATATTTGCCAACGAGCTCTCCATCAGGTCCAACCAAAATGGCAACGTTATAAAGAAGGTGCTTATCTCGTTCGACGATACCCGCGACAATGTAGAGGTCATTCTCTTTTGCCAAGCGTCCAAAAAATTCAGTCGAGGGTCCCGGTATCCGTTCGGCCACCTCAGAGAATGATTTACCCGTACCATAAAAGGTGAGGGTCTCCGGCAGTACCACTAAATCAGCCCTCTTTTCCTTCGCCTCTTTGATGAATGGGATGAACTGTTCCCGTTTTTCCTTGGACGTCGTGCCCTGACGCGGTTGGTAATGAACCGTTGCGAGGCGGACCACTCGTTTTGAGGGCTCATCGATTTGAGTGAAGAGGGGTAAAGTCCAGTCGACCGCGGAATGGGGTTCACCCCAACGGAAATGAAGTTCGATCAAAACCTTCGATGCATCATCCGGAGCACGGTAGTCACCGGACAGGGTGGTCCATCCATCTGCCACTTGGATCGGTTTTGGGAATTCGGGTTCCGCTTGAGGGCGATCCCCTGCGCGGTAGGAGGCGTTGGTTGGTTGGGGTCTTAGGACGGTATTTCCAGCCGAGTCCATCCAGATGAGTCGTGCGATGGCTGCGCGTCTTGCAAGAGCCATGCCTCGAGTCTTCTTCTTGACTTCAAAGTGGTACCATCTTCCACCTTGAACCTCTCGTTCAGTGGACCAAGCGCCAGAGAGACCGGCACGGCGATCGGCTTCAATGCCCAAAAGCGTCGTAGTGACTCCGTTTTGATTCACGGTGCGTGCGTGAAACTTCGGTCTTATTTCTTCTCGAGGGGAGTGACCGCTCCAGCCTGCCGGCGCAACGGTTTGCTCTGCACCTGCCGCTGCAACGGTTTGCTCTGCACCTGCCAAGGAAGAAAGCAGCAGATAAAAGAGCAGGCTGATCTGCCCGTATCGAAAAACCATTTGCATCACCTCAACGCAAGAATGACAAGAAGGATCAGGGAAGATTTTACCTGATCACGACGTGCGTGTGAGTGTTGGCGTGGAACTAAGGGAGGCACAAGTGCCTCTAGGTTAACTAGCTGAGAGATTCAACAACGGTCTAACCATCCAATCGAATGCGAATACGCCGATATTCAATTTGTCCCCGATCTCCCTCCAATCCAATGGGGCCACTCGGTGGAACTTCAAATGCCTCTTCAATCAATTCCCCGTTACACGTGCATTTGGCTTTGCCATCGCGAGCCACCACCACCAATTCGTTCCACTGGCCTGCTTGATAGTTTTTGAGCTCCTTATAGGGGCCAGCTAACAAATAATCTCGGCATTGAAGTTGCGGTCCCATCAGAAAGACTCCGCTATCCGCGTTAGGGGTTGCGCGAAACTCTAACTTCAAGGTGAAGTCACCCGCAAATTCTTGGGTGGTCCAAAGTTGTTGGATCTTGCGTCCCTCCGGGGGCGTTGTCACCACGAGACGGTCTGCGATCGCTCGGTAACGTCCGTCAGCGGATTGCTTAAGGCCATCGAGTGAGACTTGTTCGATAACAACGGGCCAAGCAGGTGCGTTATCTGGATCTCGGCTGAGCCATCGTTCTCTTCCTTTGAGCATCTTTTCTGTGGTCGGCCGGAAACACCAACCATCAAGTGTTTCTCCATTGAAGAGCGGTAGAAAACCGCTCTCGACTTTGAACGGATCACGGCCAGTATCCATCAACCCTAGTGTCGCAAAGAGAGGACACAGGGCAGCTTTCCATTTCTCATACCCGAGTCGGTTCGGGTGTAAGAGATCGGGGAATTCTTCCTTTTTGGCATTCCCATTTTCATCAGCAAAGAGTGTCCATGTATCCAACAGCGTCACCCTTTCGTTTCCTTTAACGAGTTGGGCGAGTTTGCGATTGATCTCTTGGATGTCGGTGGCGGAACGTTTCTTCGTTTCGTGGCTTGGAAAGATCTTGCAGAGTATGATCGGAAGTTGATCATCGTGTTGATGTAGCTGCTGGAGGATTAGATTCACATTTCCGACGATGGTTGTGGCATCTGCGTTTTCTTCCAGGTCATTAGTCCCCATCAGCATCACCACAGCTTTGGGGTTCAATGCAATGACATCCTCCTTGAGCCGGAGTAGCATTCCACGAGTCGTATCTCCGCTGATGCCTCGATTGGCTACCGCTAAATTCCCGAAATCTCCGTTGAATTGGTCGCCCCAGCCCTGCGTGATCGAATCCCCAAGAAAAACAACCGACTTCTGTTCTTGCTCCAGCCTTTGAGAGAAAGCCGATCTCCGGTTTGACCATAGGTTCGTAAACCAGTCGTAACGACGAATGGGACCACTCCCTGCAATACCCTCATCGGTTGCTGGTAAGGAGAAGCGATCTGTTTTGCCAGATTCGTTACCTCGAAGATCACTTAGGCTGGAGACAGCAAAACTGGTTAGCAGCAGTATCGCAAGTAATCGCATGGTTTTGAGATTCGTTACGCGGTTGATCGAAGCGTCGACTGCCCCCGCAAGCAAAAATGGAGGCAATCGAATTAGATTCCGAGAGACTAGGAATGAGAAGCCTCGACAATTAACTGTCGGTCACTTCCGCTTCCCTTGCCTTTGCCATTTCCGTGGCCTGTGCTTCGTATTTTTTGGTTAGCTCCTGGATTTCCTCTTTGATCTTATCGCGATCATCCTCACTCATCTCTTTCGCCTTCTCCGCGTTATCGGCTGCCTTATTCGCATCACGTCGTATGTTGCGAATGGAGATTTTGGAATCTTCCGAAAGTTCTTTGATACGCGAGACCATTTTCTTTCGTACTTCCGTCGAAAGTGCGGGGACATTCAAGCGGATCATTCGGCCGTCGTTCTGTGGATTCAATCCCAGATCACCAGCAACGATTGCTTTTTCAATCTCCTTGATCGTTCCTGCGTCATATGGCCTAATCACAATCTGTTGAGGCTCGGGGGTTCCAATTGAGGCGAGCTGCTTTAGCGGTTGCATCGATCCATAGACTTCGACTTTGATCGAGTCAACGAGACCGGGGGTTGCTCTGCCCGTTCGAATTCCCGAAAGGTTATCTCCTAGCACCGATATTGCTTTTTCCATTCTCTCTTCAGCGTCTAGAAGGATTTCTTCTGCAGACATAGCTTCGTCCTTGTGTTTGGGGTCGAGGTAATCGTGATTAGGTTAAGCTCAATCCGAGCCCACTAGTTTGCTTCACTCTGGGATCCAATGACGGTACCGACCTGCTCACCGGAAATTGCTTTGACGATGTTGCCATCTTTCTTAAAGTTAAAGACGAGGATCGGTTTCGTGTGCTCTCGGCAAAGGGCAATCGCCGTGGCGTCCATCACCTTGAGGTTTTTCTCTCCCACCTCTGCGTAGCTCAGATTTTCATAGAGTACGGCGTGCGGGTTGAGTTCGGGATCGTCGCTGAACACTCCGTCGACGCGGGTTGCTTTGAGCACAATGTCAGCATCAAGCTCCAGGGCGCGTTGAGCGGCAGCTGTGTCAGTGGTCACAAAGGGGTTTCCACTTCCCGCAGCGGGGATCACCACCCGCCCCTTCTCCAAGTGTCTGATCGCTCGACGTCGTATGAAGGTTTCCGCAATTTTTTCATTGGGGATTGCGGACATCACGCGAGTTTGTAATCCAAAAGACTCTAAGGCATCCTGCATCGCCAGGGAGTTGATTGTGGTGGCTAGCATCCCCATGTAATGGGCGGTCGCTTCATCTACCAAGGCATTGCCGCCCGAGAATTGTGCGCCGCGGAGGATATTTCCGCCCCCGATCACGATGGCGATCTGGCAGCCGTTCTCGTGTGCGAGGGAGATCTGTTTTGCAATTTTACCCGCCTCCTCAGGGTCAATCCCTCTTCCTCCGCCATCCGCCAGGCTCTCGCCGCTTAATTTAAGGATTACTCGGCGATAGTGGATACTGGCTTCCGTAGCGTCGGTCATTTTCATTCCTATGAGGGAGGGCGAGCCTCTGTTGCGTCGTCACTGTATCATACGAAATATTGGCAGCGGGAAAAGCGACACAAAAAAACCTCATCCTTCCCGCCGGGGAAAGATGAGGTTGGTGACTCGTCACTTATCTCTGTTTTAGAGACCTTTGAGATTTGTAGGCGGTTTGAATCAAATTCTGTGAAGTCGATTAAACGCCGGTCGGCTCTACTTCTCGCCGATCACCCAGTGCCAAAATTGGGTAACCTTCATTCCAGCAGACGCCGCGTATTCGCCAACGGATTGTTTGTCGTCTTTCACGAATGCTTGCTCGAGTAGGCATCGCTCAGCGAAGAAATTACGAATTCGGCCTTCAACCATCTTTTCGACGATGTTTTCTGGCTTGCCTTCAGCGAGTGCTGCCTCTTTCAGGATCTCCCGTTCCTTGTTCACGATTTCAGGGTCAAGAGAATCTTTGTCGAGTGCTGCTGGCTTCATCGCAGCAACATGCATTGCCACGTCTTTGGCTGCGTCATCCGTACCGCCCTCAATCGCCAGCATGACTCCAGCGGTTGTCCCTGCGTGATGCATGTAGCCTCCGCTCGGGCCATCAAGTCGAGCCATTCTTCCGACATTGAAAACTTCACGAATGCGGTTGAACAGGTCGTCTTTCTGCTCTGCAAGCGTCTTGCCCTCAGCTGACGGCGATGGCTGGGCGAGTAGTTCATCTGCGGTGGTGATGGATGCGTTGTTGGCATAGACCGCAGCGAGGTCGTCAGCCAGTTGAACAAAATCTTCGTTTGTCGTCACAGGAGCACTCTCGCAGAGTAGCTCAACCATGGCGCCAACGGACTTGTCTGATCCAATGTGAAGTCCGAAGCGACCGAACGCTGTTTCTCGATCGCTTCTTTTGTCAGCCAGTTGTTGTCCTTTTTTGCGAAGAACTTCTACTGCTGCGTCTTCATCGCCACCTGCTTCTTGAAGTGCTTTTTTGCAGTCCATCAGCGGCAATCCAGTTCGCTCGCGGAACGCTTTCACCGCAGCTGCCGTGATCTCAGCCATTTTATCCTCTCCCAAAAAGGGTTTATGATTTTGTGTGTTAAAAGTATTGTGTTTCTTCCAAGCGAATCGCTGTGAGATGTCGCTCTACTGGAGTGAAACCTTCGCTCGTGAATGAAAGCTAGTGGTCTACGAAGCTTTTGTTGCAGGAATCTTGAAAACCAGTTCCTGCCCCGATCACGACTTGAAGGTCGGCTCCCTTGCACTGATCCGTTGCTTGTTCCTGACCAACAACGGTGACAAGGACTATTTTTACCCTGTCCATCTTTCCATTGAGGGTTGGAAACCGATTAGGCTTTCGCCCTCAAGGGATCTCACTCTCGCCGACTCCGCGATATCGCAGCCAGCGAGTTGAAGTTTCCTTGTTGATTGCGATTGTCCGCCCAGTTGCTGTTCACGAGACTCTGCTATGGCCAAGGCTCGTGAACTTCGGGGAAAAATCCGGGCAAGGATCTCAAAGTGCCGACTCAACCCTCGGTCGGTGGCTCGGTCGTCTCCGACGCGGGTTCCGCCGGTGCTTCCGATGCCTGCGGTGCGGGTTCTGGTTTCTCATCCTTCTGGATTTCTACCTGACCTTTACCCGCATTGATTGCATCAGCAAGTTGCTTGAGAACAAGTTCGACGCTTCGAATCCCGTCATCATTACCTGGAATTGGCAGGTCGATATCCGACGGGTCGCTGTCGGTGTCGATCAAGGCAACCGTAGGAATGCCCAATCTCTTCGCTTCGCGAACGGCATTTTTCTCCTTGCCTGGATCCACGATGAAAATGCACTCAGGAAGGCGATTCATCGTTCGTAAGCCGTTGAGGTTACGATACATCTTCCGATACTCTCGGTTCAATGACGACTGCATTTTCTTGCTGTAATCATTGATCTTGTCGCTACCACGAAGTTCTTCGAGTTCCTCAAGTCTTCCTAGTCGGCTACGGATTGTTCGGAAGTTGGTCAGAGTCCCACCAAGCCAGCGTTCGCTCACAAACGGCATGCCACAGCGGAGTGCTTGCTCTTCAATGGCCTCACCAGCTTGCCGTTTGGTTCCCACGAAGAGAATCAGACTGCCCCCCTCTGCAACTTGGCCCAAGTACTTCTTGGCGCGGAGAAGCCCGCGAAGCGTTTCGCGGATGTCCAAAATATGAATTTGATTTTTACCTCCCAATATGTACTGAGCCATTTTTGGGTTCCAGAGGCTGGTTCGGTGTCCATAGTGAACGCCAGCTTCAATCATCTCTTTTACAATGGCTTGTGCCACAGCATACCGTCCTTTTCGTTTCAAAGCGGGCTACGAGAATTCGGCGTCGAATCCACTCGATTCGACCTCGGATTCCAGGGCATATCGGCACACTGCCGTGCTCGCCCTTCGTCCCTCACATGCTTTGTTGTTAGTGAATCGTGCCTACCCAGTTCGAGGTAGGCGTTACAGGGGTAAAAAGGTAGCCAATCGTAGGGTGCAGGACAAGGTCTTTTCACCGTTTTGGCAGAAGTCGGCCGATCCAACCCGGAACCATCAATTTCCTCAGCCCAAGAGTTTGGGTTGTACTCGATCTCGTTGCTGATCTGAGAAATCTCGAAGCATGGAACTTCCATTGCAGACAACAAAAAACCGGAGTCGAGATTGGCACGCGGATCCGGTTAGCGTAGGAAAATACGTTGATGTGCGGGCTACTTGTCTTCGTCAGCCTTTTTGACCTTCTTCTTACGCTTGAGCGAAACCTTCATCACGCGAACTTTGGGCATTCCCACGACGGAAGCATCCTCGTCAAATCGATCGAGTTCCTGAAGGCGAGCGACTCGCTCTGCTCGGGTTAGAACATTTCGTGTTTTAATCGCCCCGGCTTGTACGCGGAGGCTTGGATCCATGGTCATTTGAATTACGCAGTAAAGGTGGG
Organism: Rubripirellula sp.; assembly: GCA_012270385.1. Taxonomy (GTDB): domain Bacteria; phylum Planctomycetota; class Planctomycetia; order Pirellulales; family Pirellulaceae; genus Rubripirellula. Next base: position 7,967 of record JAAXIK010000214.1, read on the forward strand.
TCAGAACTTCGTGTATGTGACGGTTAATCGAGAATATTGACTTCATCGCGTTTTGACAAGGTTGTGTTTGCAACTTGTCCAACTTCTTTCTCTAAAACCGGAACGGATGGTTGAGAATACAACAGCAAAGTGGTCCCGTGGATGGGGTTCATGCTGCTGCCAGGGGTGCATCGGGTGATTAGCGAGCGAAAGTAGCGATCATTTCGGTTCTGAGACTCAGGGACGCACCAAAATCGCCGTTGTTCCAAACGGTTTCGTCTTTAAGGAAGCTCATCGGTCCGATACGACCTACCATGTCTGCCATGATTGAAAAAGCGACCAAAATCCCGTGGTTAAAACTTCTGAAGTACACAGCTCCCGTTGTGATCATTGGGGTTCTTCTGTTTCAGGTCGAGCCTGACCAGTGGCAACAATTGGCCGATCAGGAAAAAGATTACCCGCTTTTGGTCTGTGCACTGCTTGTAGCCATCTTCTCTCTGTCGGTTTCGTTCGTCCGTTGGTGCATCCTTGTTAGGTGTCAGGGCATCGAACTTTCTATGTTAGAAGCGTTTCGCCTCGGGGCGATCGGATATCTGCTGAGCTTCATTTCTGCCGGTAGCGTTGGCGGAGATGTCTTCAAGGCTGCGTTTTTAGCCAAGCGTCGTCCCGGTAAGCGGTTGGCTGCCGTTGCCAGTGTGGTAGTGGATCGCGGATGTGGGTTGTTCGCACTGATGTTGATCGTCGCTGTCGGGCTGATTTTTCTGGAGCCTCGTTCAGGTGACCCCGGCGAAGCTCAGTCGGGTAGCGAATTAGAGAAGATTCGTAGCGTTACCTATTTTTTAGTGGCTTTGGGAACAATGGTTCTCTCGGCATTGGGATTCGGCGGGCGGAGGGTGGAGCGACTCATTCCTCGGTTTGCTGATCGTGGCTTTCTCGGTGCAGCTCTTGGACGGATTGCGCCGCCGCTTCGGATGTTCCACGCCCACCCCTATGCCTTCGCCGCATCGATCGCGATGAGTCTGGCGGTGCAAGGCGCGTTCCCCATTAGCATCTACATGATTGCGAAGTCACTTTTCGCTGATGCCCCCACACTGATCGAGCATTACGTGATCGTTCCGGTCGGGATGCTCGCGGCAGCCCTTCCGTTAACCTTCGCTGGCATTGGTGTGCTGGAGGCGGCGATCGAATCCCTCTATCAGTGGGTTCCTTCTGTGCCTACTCAGGCATCTGGCTTTCTTGTTGCACTGGTTTTCGAGATCGTTCGGCTAGTGATCGCCGTGATCGGGACCATTTTTTATTGGACGGCCAATGATGAAGTGCGGACAAGCTTGGAGGAATCAGGGCAGCACCAAGATCATACGGATTCCGCTTCGGCTGCGGCAGAATAACCCGATGCCTCCCCGGACTTTGACTTGCTCTTTGGCGTGCAGGATAGCGATCACCTGAGCGTTGTCCGGGATGATCCTTGCTTAGCAATCGACGCAAAATCGCCGGTTTGACCTCCTCGCGATCACGCAAACCTTATCGGATCGCTATCATAGCCTAGTAGTCAGAGCATGCGTGGGGCCGCGGAATCGATGCAAATGTCGAACCTTGCAGTCTGGCGTCGATAGCAAATGAAGATGAAAGGATGATGCATGTCGTCATTGGAGCAGGAAAACGGATCGTCCCCGGTGCTGGAGTCACCACTGAGTGAAGCCGACGCAAAGCGGTTACACGAGGCTCGAAGTCGTATCTTAGAAGAGCTTGGAAAAATCATCGTCGGTCAGGAGTCCGTCATTGACGAGATCCTCATCTGTCTCTTCAGTCGCGGGCACGTGATGCTGGAAGGGGTGCCCGGGCTCGCGAAGACACTCATGATCAGTACCCTTGCTCAGACATTGGATCAGAGCTTCAGTCGCATCCAGTTCACTCCCGACCTGATGCCCGGAGACGTCACCGGTACGGAGATCATCGAAGAAGATCGGTCTTCTGGCCAGCGGGCATTCCGTTTCATGAAAGGACCGTTGTTTGCAAACGTCCTTCTCGCGGACGAAATCAACCGAACGCCCCCGAAGACGCAGGCGGCACTGCTGGAAGCGATGCAGGAAGGTCAGGTAACGGTGGGCCGAGAGCAGCATCAACTGCCCGCTCCCTTCTTTGTACTTGCAACGCAGAATCCCATCGAACAGGAAGGAACTTATCCGCTGCCCGAGGCACAGCAGTATCGGTTCATGTTCAAAATTTTTGTTGACTACCCCAGTTTCGATGAGGAATTCGAAGTTGCCAGGCGGACGACAGGAACCAAAGCGGGAAAGGTCGAACCGGTTTTGTCCGGGGAAGAGATCCTGCATCTTCAGGAGCTGGTCAGGCAAGTGCCAGTGAGCGACCATGTGGTGCGCTACGCGTTGTCGCTCGTTCGGCAAACCCGAGTGGGAGAAGAGGGTGTACCTGAATTTGTGGAAGATTTGGTGGGCTGGGGCGCCGGTCCACGAGCAGTCCAATTCCTCATACTCGGAGGGAAGGCGAGAGCCTTGCTGGAAGGGCGTTTTCACGTTCAGGTCGAGGACATTCAGGCTCTCGCTAAGCCCGTACTACGACACAGGATGGTCGTTAATTTCGCTGCTGAAAGTGACGGCGTCACCAGTGACGATGTGATTGACCGACTCATTGATGCAACCCCAACGACTGAGGACGAGCTGACTCGAGATGCCCGATTCCAAAAGATATTTGCGTCCTGAGGTAACCTCTCGGATTCGTCGGCTGGAACTTACGGCTCGACGAGTCGTGGAAGGCTTCCTTTCTGGGATGCATCGTAGCCCATACAGCGGACAATCGATCGAGTTTCTTCAGCACCGTCAGTACACGGCCGGTGACGAGATCCGACATATCGATTGGAAGGTTTATGCACGCCAAGATCGACTGCATATCAAGCAATACGAGGAAGAAACGAATCTCAGGTTGACTCTGTTGGTTGATCGTTCCGGAAGCATGGCTTACGGCGAGGGCGAATCCAATAAGTTCGATTACGCCAGTTCTCTTTCTGCTTCATTGGCTTATCTCGCGCTGCGTCAGAAAGATGCGGTTTCCTTGTACGCCTTCGATGATGCGGTGCACCGGTCGATTGCCTCTCGCAGCAATCAGCACCAGTTATCACGTCTGCTAACCGTTTTGGAGAGCTTGGGAACGGATGGCCGAACGGATCTCCTCCACGTTGCGAAGGAGGTTGCTCAGTCGATCCCTCGCCGTGGTTTGGTGGTTTTGTTCTCCGATCTATTAGGCGTAGATCGTCTGGTGGAAGGACTCCGGGTGCTCAGGCAACGGGGGCATGATGTGGCGATATTCCATGTATTGCACGACCACGAACTCGATTTTGAGTTCAGCGGAGCAACCCGCTTTGAGGGGCTGGAGACGGAGTCCTTTCTCAATTGCAATCCACGTGCGCTTCGTGAAGGTTATCTCGAGGCCCTGACAGAGTTTCTCGAACAGACTCGAAAGGCCTGTGGCAGATTATCCATTGAATACATGGCGGTACGCACCAGTGATCCTCTTGATGCAGTCCTCGCCAAATTCCTGGCCACACGTCAGTCGATGCCAAAAATGAAGAGGTAGCTAAAGGTTTCGTAAACCGACTACTCGAATGTGATCCTCGAAGCTACAGACCTTCTTACATCCTTAAGAACACCTCGGCACATTAATATTTCAATACACGGTATTCCATTTTGTTCCTCTACCCCGTCCTAACGCTTGGTTTTCTGTTTGTCGGCGTGCCGCTCCTTGTGCACCTGATTAACATGCTGCGACATCGCCGGCAACGTTGGGCGGCTATGGACTTTTTGCTTGCCAGTTACCGCAAGCAAAAGAAGTGGATTCATCTTCGTCAAATTCTCTTGTTGCTTTCCAGATTGGCAATCGCTTTGCTGCTGATCGCGTTGCTCTGTGGTTGGTCAGGGGGTAGGAAGATCATCGATGTGCTCGGAGGGAACGTCACACATCATGTGATCGTGCTCGATGATAGTTACTCCATGGGTGACCAAAGTCTAGATTCAAGAGGCGGGGCGAGCGGGAGTTCGTCGCTATCTGAAGATGGAGATGTTTCGTCCCGGTCGGGTTCTGTAACCGCCTACTCGCGAGCATTATCGACGCTGCAAGACCTGACACGCTACCTCGCCAATCAGGATGGCGAACACCAAGTGACGGTGATGCGCGCCAGTCGCGCACTGATGTCAGTTAGAGCAGGAAGTGGAACAGGTGATTCAGCAGCCGACCTATCGTCACAGACTGTCGGTCCAGAAGCTCGGCTGATTAATCGATTGATGGCAACTTCCGAATCTTCCACTGAGGCGGATCTCGTACCCGCAATCGATTTGGCCTCTGAATTGTTGCGATCCACTCCGGCGGATGAAAAGTTTTTCTACATCCTCAGTGATTTTCGGGAGAGAAGCTGGGGAGCCGCCGATCGAATCAGCGAATCCCTCCGTCGGCTCGAGGAGACCGTTCCCATACGATTGGTGGACTGTGCCGCCGAAGCGAAGGGGAATCTTGCCATCACCCAGTTGACGCCGACTCCTGATGTCTGGGTTGCTGGGGTACCCGTCATGATGCGGGTGGCGGTCAAGAATTACGGTATCCGAGAAGTGAAAAATGTTCCACTGACCATCCGCATGATTCGTTATCCTGATGAGCCCATGCAGACAGAACCGGCACTCGCTATTAGTGGAGAGGTAGAGGTTCTTCCCGATCTAGTGTTGGACGCGATTGGGCCGGGTGAGGAGGTGACACGCACCTTTCAGGTATTTATTGCCGAGCAGGGCACTCCTGCGACTGAAGCCTTGCTGCCAGGTGATGCTTTGG
>JAAXIK010000073.1:0-644 GCA_012270385.1 Rubripirellula sp.
ACCACCGGGAACGCCCCCAGCACCCGGTACAGCTCCGGCACCCGGTACAGCTCCGGCACCCGGTACAGCTCCGGCACCGGGCGGCGATCCGAATGCCGGGGCAGCGTCACCTCCGGTTGCTGCGACAACCAATTGACCTCCGATTTTTGACACTCCCTTGCATCCACTTAGGATCTCCGGAAGTGTTTACGTTTCCCGTTTTCAGCGATCACTCACTTTACAGTTGAACCCTGATCATCAAAGCAATTTGGTGACACTTTAGAAGGGACAGTCCAATGGATGCCGATAAGATCAAAAACTTCTTTCTGAACCATTGCGAGAAAATGATTCTGACCTTGGTGATTCTAGGGTCAGGCTATCTGATTTATGCCGGCTCACAGAAACCTAACTTTTTAGACACCAAGCAACCGGAGCAACTGGCAAATAGTGCCAACACTGTGAAATCAGATATCGATCTGAATCATAACGATGCGATCATCCCTGATCGTCAGCCCACCTTCGACATTGTCGGGCGGACGGCTGAACTCGACACCGCAGTGGATCCATTGGATTATTCCTTACCCAAGACATGGACAGGAAAATCACACAACTCCAAGGTCAGGCGATTGGATCCAAAACTACTTCCGCCTGAATCACTGGTCGTA
>JAAXIK010000073.1:654-2523 GCA_012270385.1 Rubripirellula sp.
CTGGTCGTACAATCGGTTGTCACCTCCATTGCGATTCGAGGTAGCCGAACCGAAGCGGATGCCTACGCACTCGCTGCTCTGGAAGATGCGGATCCTGTTGAAAAAGTAGAGAAGCCCAAGCGAAGAGAGCGACGAAGTCGTGGCCGGAATCAGGGCGGCGAAGAGATGATGATGATGGAAGACATGATGGGCGGTGGTGAAGAGATGTCCATGATGGAAGACATGATGATGGACATGGGTGGCACCGGTGAAACGGCAGCAAGTGGCTCCGGGCGATTGTTCAACTCAGAGAATGATCTCGGTATGCGTCCCACCGCGACTCTGGATAATGCAAATCCTGAACCTGCTGTGGGCTGGTTCATTGCAGGAAGTGCAGTCGTTCCTCATCGTGAACTGTACGAAGCCTATAAACAAGCACTCCAAGACGCGGATCAGTACGATCCAAGACGTGATACTCCGTTCTACTATGACCTGCAGGTGCAAAGAGCGGATGTGACCGACAAATCGGCCGATCAATTGGTGGAAGCGGACTGGGTGAAGGTTTGGGATCGAACCCTCTACACAAAACTAGCTGCCTACAACTGGTCTGGATTCGCCCCGGAAATCGTGCCCAATGATTATCGTGATGAAGCTTTGACGATGTGGATCCCTCCTGTTCTGTTGGACGACTACCGTTCCATTGCTCGACATCCTTTAATTCCTGAAATGTCTCAAGCGGCAATCAAACGGGAACAAGGTAATGTCGTTGAGGACGAAGAAGTCAAGCAATTCTCGATGGAAATGGAAGATGACACCGAGTTAGTCGCACCAGGACAAAGAGCTACCGGTGGCATGGGTGGTGAAGGTGGCATGGACATGGGTATGGATATGGGAATGGACATGGGCATGGATATGGGCATGGGCATGGAAGGCGGATTGATGATGGGCATGGGCATGGCGATGATGGGCCGTGGCGCTCTCGAAGAAGATCCTGTCGACTACAAATTGATCCGATTCTATGACTTTGCCGGCTTCAAGAACTCACCGCAATTTGGGCGGAAATACGTTTACAGGGTTCGCTATGCGGTGAACGACCCCAACTTCCCCTTCGCCGAAACGCTTCAACCGAAAGTCAGTAGCATGGCACCGGACGTGGCAACGCGAGTTCAGGAACTGATGGCTTCCGCACTCAAGGATGGTAAACGTACTTTCCGTCGCTGGAGTGACTGGAGCACAGCAACTGAACCCATCGGTCTACCGAGCCTTGAGCAATACTTTGCGGGCCCAGTAGAAAGAGGATCCATTAACACTTGGAAAGTGGCTGGCAAGGACGTCGAGTATGCACGAGATGAGCCAAAGGCGAAAATTCTCGCATCGCAGTATGATCTCAAAACGGGTGCTAGGATTCCTATGCAGATCGAAGCGACTGAGGGAACAGTCCTAAGTCAAAAAGCGGAAACCGCCGATGTGGTAGACCCAATCACATTGGCCGTGAAAAAGATGACAGATGCTGAACTGGTCAGCGGCACTACAATCGTCGACCTCGAAGGTGGCACACCTTTGGCCATCACGAAGGATCTGACTGCCCCCAGCATGATGCTGTTATTCGATCAGTCGGGCGAATTGAAAGTTGCGGATGAGGTGACGGATCAGCATATGTTCCGCACTTACACTTATGCTGAAGAACGAGGTGAGTGATCCTCGGACGCGGTAAGTGATCCGTTAACCGTGAAAAATCCGCTCCGCCTTTTGGTATGTGAAAACTTAGAGCCGACTCACCAAGCGAGTGTGTCGGCTCTTTTTCTAGCTTGAGCTCATTCGCGATGTGGAGTTCAGCAACTCACGTAAAAGCATGCTCGACGAAGCAAAAAGACTACCACTCCCCAAGGG
>JAAXIK010000342.1 GCA_012270385.1 Rubripirellula sp.
AATAGTTATGAGCCTGCACTTGAGTGGTATACCCGAAGACACGATCGAACCCCTTCTTTAAGGGTGATCCGGGGGGATCCAACTCTCCCAATCCCCATTTACCTATTAATCCCGTGGCATACCCCGAACTGCCAAGCAATTCGGCTACGGTCACATCCTGCTCTCGGAGGCTCTGGATCAGCATATCCCCACCTCCTGCGTTACCTCTTACATGAGTGTGTCCCATGTGCTTCCCTGTCATCAGAACGCTACGGCTTGGTGCGCACACGGTATTACCCGAATAGAACTGAGTAAAAAGCATCCCCTGACTGGCCATCTGATCAAGACTGGGGGTGGCAATCTCCCGTTGACCAAAGCAACCTAAATCACCATACCCGAGATCATCTGCCAAAATAAAAACAAGATTTGGCTTAGCTTTCTCAACGGCCCGCAACGCGGGAATAAAACCTAGGCTGACCGAGGACAAAAAAACAAAAAGAAAGCAGAACAGATGATGCAGCCGAAACGATAATGCGTGCACGGTACCCTCAATAATCCAGAGACAAAAAATCCGAAATGTTATCCAGCAGTTGATCCATCGAACGGGTTCACTTCTGATCCCACAATCGATATGGATCATCAAGAAGACGCTGTTGCTCGAGCAGCAAGGCCTCCATCTCTGCTCGCATTACCGCATGTTTCGGATCATTGGCCAAGTTACGCTGATGGGGCATTGGCTGGATGCCCGTTATCTCTTTTACTTCACTCTCGTGATGCTCGGCGATAAATTCGTTCGGATTATTGGCAAGGTTAAAAAGTTGGGTTTCTCGCACCTCACCATCAAGAACATCGTATTTGATTAACTTCCAATCACCTCTCTTTACACAACGCATTCCGGGCAATGTCCCCCCGCAATAAACTCCATACAAGACATCGCGGACCACTTGGCGATCACCGAAAAGTACGTCACGGAAGCTCATACCTTCATTCGTCTCGGGGGCATCGATTTTCGCCAAATCACAGAAGGTGGCCAAAAGGTCCATCAAGTAGATATTCCCGACAGCACGTGAACCTGCTTTGACGCCTGGCCCCATGACAATCATAGGCACTCTCCAAGTATGCTCGTATAGATTTTGCTTCCCTTGGAGCCCATGACGGCCAATCGCCATGCCATGGTCAGATGTATAGAACACATACGTGTTCTCAAGCTCACCCATTTGCTCTAAGCGATCCAAAACACGCCCAAGCTGACGGTCTATGTTCTCACTGCAAGCCATCTCGCGGCCTAATTCATTTCGAATCGTCTGAGGATCTCGCCGATCCCAAACACCGCTTACTGCGACTTCATCACGAAGGTTGGGATGTCCATGATGAAACGGGTGCTCGGGAAGATAATTCACCGGCAATTGCGGTTGCCGGTCATTGGACAGTGGCAACGACTTTGGATCCTCATGATTGACGGAGCCGTATTTTTCAAGAAGCTCATTCGTCCCATCACGTGTGTCGTGTGGATGAGAGAAACCCAGATAAATAAAGAACGGGTCATCAACCCGATCTTGCTCCCGTTGTTTGAGGTACTCCAAGACACGATCAGCATGCCATGCGCTTCCCGTTTCCTTTGTACCCCCTCGCTTCGTGGCAGTATGACTCACAGTAAATAAGGCGTTGGCAGCATCATAACTGTTACCATTTTTGCAGGTTCGCATGGTTTGGTATCCAGCTCGATTGAAGACTGCCGGCAACGAAGAATGCTGAAGACCAGGAGGAACAAGCTTGGGATTAGAAGCGTTAGGATTCCGGTCCTGCTTCCCCCGATTAGGAATATGCCAAACCGATCGACCGGACATAATCATATGGCGAGAGGGCGTACAAACCGCCCCGACCCAAGCTCCCATGTGACGCGCACCATCGATCACCATCCCACGCTTTGCAAGTTGATCGATCACTGGAGAGTCGAGTTTGGAGCTAGGGTCATAAACCTTTAGATCAAACGGCGATTGATCGTCGACCAATACGAATAAAATATTCGGGCGATCCGCGGCTCTCGCCGAAGACGGTAGCACAAGGAACGATAAGCAAACCAAAACAGGAAGAACGTACTTTGATTCCAACAAAGCTTGAAGAACACACCAGGGCTTGCGAACAAATCTTCGATCTGCGATTTGCATGTATCTTTCCTCGGAAGGGAGATTCGGAAATTGGAAATAGATAATCATCCATCTCAATCAGATGAGAACCATAACGCATTGCCTCAGTCGGATCAGCTGCCTACGGGACAAATGCTAGAAAACAGCGCACAGAACAAACGGCAACTCTCCACTGCAGAAGAATATCCAAGGCCGAACCCAACATAAAATGAGCGTTTCATGAGGGAGGCCGGATGAACGTGGCTCCCTTTGCGCCTACAATGTGGAGGGCGTGCGACCGTTAGGAGCTGATCTCCTGAAAAACGGAAGGTAGCACTGCCACATGCAAGACTCGTCATGGCACGATAGGCCAAAAGTACACAAAAGGAGCAACACAACGTGATGTCCACCGTAGAACGCCAAGCAATTCGCTTTATCGTAGCGACCCTCTGCACCGTCAGTTTCAGCATCGCCCAGGTGAAGGCGGAATCAACAAAGGTTCAGCTCGAGACCTCGGCTGGTACGATTGTCCTTGAATTGAATGACGAAAAAGCACCGAAGACCGTTGCCAATTTCCTGCAATATGTTGAAAGCGACCACTATGCAGGCACCGTCTTTCACCGTGTCATCAAAGGCTTCATGATCCAAGGCGGCGGTATGGACGCTGACTTGAAGGAAAAGCCAACCAAACCTCCCGTCGTCAACGAAGGTGGCAATGGGCTGAGCAACAAGAAATACACTATCGCGATGGCTCGCACACCCAATCCAGATAGCGCGACAAGCCAGTTTTTCATTAACTCCAACGACAATCTCTTCCTTGATCGAGAAAAATCACAGGACGGATTTGGATATGCCGTATTCGGTACAGTTGTTGAAGGCAAAGACGTCGTAGACAAAATTGAGGTCACCAAAACAGGCGTGAAAACTAGCCCCCGGTGTATTCCGATGCGAGACGTTCCCGAAGAACCAATCGTGATCAAAAAAGCCACAGTACTCAAATAACCACACCCCCCCGCAGGACCAAAGGTTGCAAAAAATCCTGCCTGCTGGCTGTTGAGGGGTATCCGAAAAGGATGCTTGGGGTATGGTGTGCCCTGAACTCATTTGCCGCCTCTTGACGAAATGCAGGTTTTCAGCGTATTTTCTGGGATTGGATTGCGTTTTGGCACGGTAGTTTGGTGTGGGATTCGTTCGATTGTGACGAGATAGGTTGGACTAAGTTCTTTGGATTGCCGTTGGCAAGGTAATGGTTTCATTGACCGCGAGGTGGATGAGGCAAAGAGCATCGAAGTCCATACCGAAAGCCCACCAGCATCCCCGCGCAAAAACGCCAGCGTAGCTTCAATTGGCAGAGCATCGCATTCGTAATGCGGGGGTTGTGGGTTCAAATCCCACCGCTGGCTTTTGAGTCGCAGTATTGTTGAAGAGATCCCTCTCCGATAATTCTGGGGTTCGTTTGTGGAGAGTTGTGAGAGAGCTTTAAACCAGTTCATAGATAAGTCTTACGACTCGTGATATTTCAAATTATGCATTCTTTTCAGCCCATATAGGGCGGGAGATTCGTCTCGATGACTGAAGTCGAACTCGATGTGCTCGACTTGAAGGAAGTAGTTCTGGCAAACAATTCCTTCGGCCCTTCCGATGTGACTGCGATTCGAAAAGCAGTTTCCGAAAACTATGGACACTTCGGTGAATTGCGTGATGCAGTCTCCGAGATGGAAGAGGACGATACGCTGAGCCCAGCGGGTCGATCCAAAATGGGCGTCTGCCAGTTTCTGTTAGGTCGATTTGCTGATGCGATCGAGACGCTCCAAAATGCTGACGGAAGCGCGATGGCGTTCTTCTATCAGGCAGCGGGCATGTTTGAATTAGGGCAGTACGACGAGTCGATTACTGCCTACGAGCAAGCTCAAACCTCGGGGTATGACACGGATCAGTGTAAAATCGGTATTGCCGAAGCACACCGCTACGCAGGCCGAGTCGAACAAGCATTAGTCTTACTGGATGACATTTTTGGCCCTACCGAGCAGACAGCCAATTACATGTATCAACGTGCTGCCACAGTCGCCGCGGTAGGGGGACGCATGGACGAAGCCATCGCCCTGTACCAACGTGCGGTCCGCACGGACGAAAATCAGGCAGGCGCTTTGTTCGGTCTTGCACTTGAGAATGATCGCCTCGGTAACGACGAAGAATGCCTGCGACTCTACGAACAGGCAGCCAAAGCCTTTCCAACGGGTATTGGTGTCTTGATCAACTTGGGTCTGATCTACGAAGACAACAATCAATTTGACAAAGCCCAAATGTGCTACAAGCGGATTCTGGATTGCTATCCCGATCACCCGCGAACGCGTTTGTATATGAAGGACGCTGCTGCCACGGGCAATATGCTCTACGACGAAGAAGCTCAGCGACGCAACGATCGCTTGGCACAAACCCTCAATATGCCGGTGACGAACTTTGAGTTGAGTGTTCGAAGTCGTAATTGCCTGCAAAAAATGGGCATTGAAACCATTGGCGATCTCACTCGCACCTCTGAAGCTGAGCTCCTGAGCAGCAAGAACTTTGGAGAAACGAGCCTTTACGAGATACGAGAGATTCTCTCCAGCAAGGGCCTGTCACTCGGTCAGTTTGCACATGAGAAGAAACAGAACGATCCTCCGATCGATACCAGCCACATGTCTCCGGATGAACAAGCTTTGCTTGATCGCCCCATTTCAGATCTAAACCTCTCTGTTCGTGCTCGCAAGTGCATGGCACGTCTGCAAATTAACATCATTGGTGAATTGATCCGTAAAACCGGCGATGAAATGCTGGAGTGCAAAAACTTCGGAGTCACAAGTCTGAACGAAGTTCGGGAAAAGCTAACCGATCTTGGATTAAAGATGCGTGGTGACTGATTGATCAAGGAAACTTCATCCACGGTTGAATCCATACAAACCGGATGAGATTCCACGCCCAACTTGATAGTAGTGGCTGCATGAGCCCCTTCAAATTTGAACTTCAACACCGTGACACGTCCAGCATGGCGCGTCGCGGTGTTTTTTTGACTCCACATGGTCCTGTGCAGACCCCGGGCTTTATGCCCGTAGGGACGCAGGGGACCGTCAAAGGCCTCACGATTGACCAAGTCGCATCTACGGGTGCCGACATGATCTTGGGCAACACCTACCATCTCGCTCTTCGCCCTGGACACGAAACGGTGCGAAAGCTGGGGGGACTCCACGCCATGAGTGGCTGGGAGGGCCCCATCCTCACGGACAGTGGAGGATTTCAAATCTTTAGCTTGGATGCCATCAATCAAGTGACGGAGGAGGCTGCGACGTTCCGGAGCCATATTGATGGATCCATTATTCGCCTCACCCCTGAACACTCCATTGAAATCCAGGAAGCACTCGGAAGTGATGTTGCGATGGTCTTGGACCATGTGGTTGCTCTGCCTGCAGAAGACCAGCAAGTGGAGGATGCGATGGCAAGATCCATCCGCTGGGCGAAGCGTTGCCTCGAAGCCGCGACGCGTCCCCAGCAAGCTCTCTTTGCAATTGTCCAGGGAGGGCTCAATGAAACACTGCGAGTGCAGTGCGCAAAAGAACTCTCAGCAATGAATTTCACTGGCTACGCGGTGGGAGGCTTGAGTGTCGGCGAAGCTCCGTCCGAAATGTATCGGATTACGGCAGCAACAACTCCCGCGCTACCGGAAGACAAACCGAGATACCTAATGGGTGTGGGGCGTCCTGTAGATCTATTGGAAAGTGTTGCTCGAGGCGTCGATCTTTTTGACTGCGTGATGCCGACGCGAAATGGCCGAAATGGCCTAGCCTTTACGGACCAAGGTCATCTCAAGCTTCGCAATGCCGTGCACCGTGAAGACACTAATCCCATTGATCCCGCTTGCCCCTGCCTGGCCTGTCGACACAGTCGCGGCTATCTCAGGCATTTGTTCAACGCAAACGAAATGCTCGGCCCCATTCTGCTGACACTCCATAATCTGACCTATTATCAGAAGATCATGGCTGAAGCGAGGAGGGCGATTGAGGAAGATCGCTTTGAGGACTACCTCGCATCAAAGAAACTGGGCTGGGGAATCGAATCACCTATTTAAATTCGAGCATCACACCGCTATCGTCAAACACGGTTCTCCAGCAACCTCGCCAACATTGCGTCGCAGTAGCATGAGCATAGGATGCGGAATCAGCCCTTGGGTGGAGCTAGACTGACTTCTCTTTTCTCGATGCTTCAATCTCTTGCAGTGAATAAAGTCGGCCGACCCCAGCCCCCGGACAGACTTCGCAAGTTTCCTTCCAATCCTTCTTCGTTTTTAGATTGGAATCCCAGAAAGGCCATGTTCGACACTGAATAGGGCGGGATTTGTAAACGGAACACTTACGTGTCTCTGGATCGAGCAGAATACAATCACCGTCCGGATACTCGGTCAAACTCCGATCTGCGCCAACCTGTCTAACAAAACGCTTCTCAAATGACTCTGGGGAGAGCCCCATCTCCAGGGCCATCGCATCAATTTCACTTTGCTCAACCCACACAAATCCTGGTTCACCGCTACAACATTCACCACATTGCGTGCAAGTAAAAGCCAAACCATCGGAATACCATGGCTTCTTGTTCTGCTTTGAGTCGTTTTCCGAGCGATTCATTTTGTGAGCAGAGCCCCAACAAGATTAAAAGGAAGTAGAAGAAGTGAGTCCGCCGACCCAGTTTAGCCTCAGCACATGCTTTGCGGGAAACCTGATTAGATCAGCTATCTGTCATTTCGCCAACGATCTGAGCCACCGCTTCGACCGCGTAATGAATATCTTTTTCACTTGTTGATGCACTAGCACTTAGTCGCAAGGTCCCCTCATTGCCTGTTCCGATACAATCATGAATCAACGCTGCACAGTGCAAACCCGCTCTTGCTTCGATGCCAAACTCCGAGTCTAAGATTGCCGCAAAATCAGTGGGAGCCAACCCATCACAGTTAACACTGACAATCGGTAGAGGGCCCTCAGATGAGTAACACTTGAGATTGGGAATGGCCTTCAAACCAGATAGCAAAATCTCAGCGACCCTACGGTGCTGATGCATTCTCTCCTGCATGTCTCCAAGTTCGAACAAGGCCTTGCTCCAGCCTGCAAGTGCTGGAACGTTTAGATTGCCTGCCTCTAGCTTGGCGGGCATGGAGTTTGGCATTTCCAAGGATTCACTTTGACTGCCGGTGCCTCCCATCATCCACGGCTGAAACTCATCATGCAACTCAGGAGCGACGTAAAGGAAAGCGGTACCCAACGGTCCACCTGATGATTTGTGACCTGGCGCGGCAAGAAGATCTACATGGAAATCTTGCACAGAAACAGGAATCGCACCGAATGACTGGGCTGCGTCACAAAGCAAAAGAGTTCGACGATCACGCAATGCTTTACCCACTTCTGCAACCGGCTGAATTGCACCGGTAACATTACTTGCATGCGTCAAAACCGCTAATCTTGTATTGGTTTGAATTGCACGTAAGAAAGCGTCCGAGTTCACGCAACCGTCTGTGCCGACGGGAACGACCGTGAGCTGGATCCGTCCTTCGCGAGACAAATTGTCCAATGGACGCAAAACGCTATTGTGCTCCGCAGCGGAGGCAACCACATGGTCACCATCGCGTACAACCCCATGGATTGCAGCATTAAGAGCCGCTGTTCCATTGGCATGAAAACTGATGGTATCTGACTGACTAGCTTCAATCAGCTTTGCAATCTCTTTCCGAACTCCCGTTACGATCCGCTCCGCGTCGACAGCAGATCTGTATCCACCGCGACCTGCAGCGACCCCGCAGTTCTTAGCGAAATCCAACATAGCATGAAGAACAGACTGCGACTTCGGCCAAGACGTTGCAGCATGATCAAGGTAAATACGTGTACGATCACTCATGGTAACACGAGATCCCTAAATTACTTGTTTCTATGATTCGGCTGCGTGGTTCGATTCCGCTGGATGAATCCAGTTTGCAGCGCCGTTCACATCAAGATCCTGCTTCCAAACGGGAACATCTCGCTTCAGAACCTCCATGATCCATGGCAAGGCCGAGAAAGACTCGGGTCGGTGCGCACTGGAACAACCCACAAGAACACTGGCTTCGCCTACAGGCACCGTTCCAAGACGATGCACAAGAACAACTGCCGCTAGAGAAAATTTCCTTGCGGCCTCTTCAGCAATCTTCAACATCTGCTGAATTGCCATCTCTCGATGTGCTTCGTAGTGCAATGCCTTGGTGACCTGATCTCCCGTAACGCGGCGTGTCACTCCTAAGAACCATGCGTGAGCTCCGACATCGTCATGCGCTATCTCTCGCTCATAAATCTCGCGATTGATTTCGAGATCAACAAGTTCAACGGTGATTTTGGGTTCGAACATAGCAAATCTGCTTGAAGGGGAGTGGCTCCACACGGATTGACTGATGGCTTCGCCTAAAGGATTCGAGTCGTGCTCGCGCGCCAGTCATCAGACAACATGTCAAACGTAAGTTCAAATAGCACTAGCGCGTGGAAAAAAATGTCTCGGGCAATCTCGTTACTCGGCATGTCATTCCTTTCACCCGCCACTAACCGGCGGAATGAGGGCGAATTCACTATCCACAAGGGGGACAAGAGATGCTTCAGAAACATACTCACAGTTCACAGCAAGACGGCAACTGGGCAGTAAATCTAGCAAGCAAGGATACTCCATGCCCAAGCGTTCCATCACGTAACCAGCGGTAACAGTCTGCGTTTCCCCTTCGGCTGTCAATTCCAAACTCACTTCTGTTGACCCCACCCTTTCCTTCGCACTCGCGAAGAGTAATACGTTTTTCTTCAACACACTATTCCTAACACAGTGAAATACGCGATCATTTTACCAGGTGGATAAAAAGGACAGCCTACTCTTCACCACACTTGCGAAGTATTCATTGAAGGCTGTTATCATCGCATCGCCATCATGGCCACTCGCGCCGGCTAACACCAATCCAAAGATAAAATCGAAAAGAGATTGCAGAATCACTCAAACAAGGCAAGCAGAGCGACTCGCTCAGCCTGACAATTGTGACTGGATCTTCGGCATCCGTCCATAAGCGTGAGCGACAAGCTTTAAAGGATGCAGTGTCGTGCGATCACTCCCATGCTCGATTTGCATTTTACATGCACTGCACTCGGTCGTAGCAATGGAGACACGAGCCGACCTCATTTTTGAGATCACTGGCCAACCAATTCTCAGACTGCTGCGATAGTTTTTACGCTGAAGCCCCCACGTACCGGCCATTCCAGAGCAACCTGCGTCAATATTCTCAACTTCGATACCGGGTATCAATGACAAGAGTTTCGTAGCACAACACTCTGGATCCAGAACGCGCAAATGGCATGGCTGATGGTAAGCAATCCTGCAATCCACACGCGAAAAATCAAGATTCAATTGCTTTGACTGATGTAAGTCCCACAAGTAAGCACATGCTTCCGATGAGTGCTCTGCAACAAGGTGAGCATCCTCATCATCCAAAAGATTTGGATACTCGTGCTTTAGGCATAACAGAGCAGAGGGTTCCGTAGCGACAATGTGGTATCCCTGCCGAACAGCATCCGCTAGTAATCGCACATTCTTTCGAGCAATCTTTCTGGCATTCCTCACATCTCCACTGTTCAATCGCGAAATCCCACTCGCGGACTGCGAGGATGGGACATAGAGACCTATCCCATTTTGCTGAAGCACTTCACCCAAAGCTCTTCCTACATCCGTGTCAAAATGATTCGCATAAAGATCGACGAAGTAGGCGACCTTCTGATCGCCTTGTGCTTGAGGACGATTCCAGCGTCTCGCACTCGCGTACCTTAAAAAGGTCTTCGGTGCGAATCGCGGTAACTCTCTTGCTGCAGAAAAATCAAACAAACTCTCAGCCATCCAACGAACAAATGGGCTTCGCATCAGCCGATTGGAAATCCATGGTATGGCGGAGAAAACCGAAGCGAGATTATCAATTCTTGCAATCAACGCGTCCGAGAGTGGCAGGCCGTTGGTCGCTACATATTGAGCTCGGAGTTCACTAACAATTTTCGGGATATCCACAGAGGCTGGGCACTCTAATCGACATTGATGACATTGAAAACAAAGATCAGAGATGGATTTAGCGCGATCGCCGGTGAGGTCATCCACCGACAATTGGCCACTGAGCACACCTCGCAATAGGTTTGCTTTTGCTCGCGGAGTCGCTTCCTCTCGAGCCGTTGCTCGAAACACAGGACACTGCCGATCACTGGCAGAAGTGGTGCGACACCTCGCACATCCATTACAACTCCTCGTAACATCCGTGATCAGTTTTCCAGCAGGCCATTGCTGAAGCACCTGCAACTGCGGAGCAGTTTGCCCCATCTTTCGAGATTGACTTAGAGTGTTTGCATCCGCTTGCACCAAAACACGATTCCCCGAAACGATCTCAATCGTCGAGTTAGCGGGCCTAAGATTCTCGTCCGGCTTTTGAGCCTCGGCCGCAAATAACTTTCCAGGATTCAGCCTTTGATTGGGATCAAATAATCGTTTGACTTGCCCGATCGCTTGCCATAGATCTCCGTACTGCTTCGGTAGTAGATAAGATCGACTGAGACCAGCAGGGTGCTCAACACTAATTTCACCTCCATGCTTCCAGACCACTTCCGCAATCTGCTCGCTCAAAGGACGCAACCGATCCCTGTCCTTTTGCTCGCCAAGATTTAAAAACGGGCGAAGATGCAACTGACCGTGTCCGACGTGCGAGAAGATGGTAGCGGTCGCCTGATTTCGCTTAAGCGTATCCTGAATCGCTGTAATCAGATCAGGTAAACTCTCCGGAGTTACGCATACATCCTCTGTGAATGGAACCGGTACTGCATTTCCCTTCACACGATGCAACCTGGGAATTACACGACGAGACAGAGCCCAATAACGGTTTCGCTCCTCTCTCTCAGTAGTGATCAAACCGGCGAAGGCCCCCTCTGTTCCACGAGACAGTGCATCTTTAACCCGGTTTAAGCGACTCGTTAACTCTGCAAGTGATTCACCTTGAAGTTCGACCAAGAGCATGGCTTCAGCCTCACGGGGCAGCACGTCAGCCAACTCCGGACTGGTTTCCCGAGCAATTTGAAACAAACGCCGATCCATCAAATCGCACTCAACCGGACCGTACTGAATCGCATTCACTCCAGATCTCGCGGCCGAGTCCAATCGGTGAAAAAACAACAGGATCACACCACGGTGTCGAGGAATCTTCTCGGTCCGCAACTTAGCGTCCACGATGATACCGAGTGTGCCTTGAGTACCGACCATAAATTTTGCTAGGTCCACAGAGCCATCTGCATCGATGATCCCATCAAACCGGTATCCGCCTCTGGACTGAGGAGCATTTTTCCTTCCCTCAATCAATCCTTTGAATTGATGATTAATTTCAGTCAATCCGCGAGCGAACCTGCCTTGAGGTCCGCCCTCCTCGGGATGGTGCTTTGAACATTCCACCAACTCGCCATCAACAGTCACGACACTCAACGACTCCACCGTATCTCGTGCCGATCCACTTCGCAGGTAGTGGCTCCCCGAAGCATTCGTGGAGAGAACTCCACCGATAGTGGTGACACTCCGGGTAACAGGATCCGGCCCGTACCACCGACCTCTCACGCTCAGATTCCGGTTCAATACAGCGAGGGCAGCGCCGCTCTGAACCTTGACACACAGATCATCAGGATCCGATTCAATCCTTCGCATCGATTGCGAGAAATCAATAACGATCCCACGGCCAAGGGATTCACCAGAAACACCGGTTCCCGCACCTCGGGGATGTATCGAGATTTCGTGTTCTGCAGCATACTGCACTACAGACAGCACATCCTGCGTTGAACGTGGGCGAACAACTCCCAACGGCTGAAGCTGATAGATACTCGCATCCGAAGCGTAAAGCTGAGTCATCAGCGGATCGCAGTAAACTTCGCCTGCGACAATCCCTCGAAGATCATCTTGTACACGTTGTCTCTCTATTTCCATCGAACTTCTCAAAGCTCTTTATTAGCAACGAGGATCTGCTCTCGCGTCACATCTTGATCCTCAAAAAGCTCTTTTGGCAGTTTGATCGAAACTGCGAGAAGGGCCGCTCGACATTGTACACCAGCGGCGTCCCCAGATGCCCCTTAGAATTGGAGGAGAAGTTGATTGGCCCGCTCATGCGGATGGGCTCTTGGGAGAATCATGAGACGAGGCATGCAGGCATGGCGTTGCTCAAGAAACACTCAGCTCAAGGCGGGTAACGTGAGCGTAGTACTTACGCACATAATTCTAAAGTTTCTCGCAATTAGGTGCGGGTGTAATATTGCACCCAACATAGATGTCCAGACCCTGCAGATGTCAAAAGAAGATCAGCGGTGAAGCTTAGCCGGTCTAGCATCCGTTGCATTTTAATCACCAAGCCTAACGCCATCACCATGCTCAGTGACGCTACACTCACGAACCGCGGTTAATCAACCCAAGCACTTCAGCTCTGGATTTTGGATCGTCTCTGAAAATCCCTCGCATGGCACTTGTAAGACACATGCTCCCTGGCTTCATCACACCCCTCATCGTCATGCAGCTATGTGTCGATTC
>JAAXIK010000439.1:0-4937 GCA_012270385.1 Rubripirellula sp.
ATACATCAGAGTAGCGACGCATATCGACTTCTTTTTTCCGCTTAACTTTCCTTGAATGCGATTGTTTTTCTGCTGAGGGTTGCGGAAGTCGCACTGATTTCACACAATTGCCGCTCTCCAGTGAACTCAATTCTCAGCCCCAAGATGATCTTTGGGCCGTTCGTTGCGGTTATCTGGTGACCCGAGATTGCATCTGCAGATCGCGTGAAATTCAATTGGATTTACACGAAATCTTTGCCGATAATTCGCGGGAAGAGAGAAATAGCTCTGTCTACCGAGCGTCAGTTCCTTGGGCAGGTTATTGATTTGGGGTGGTGGCTGAGTGGTCGAAAGCGCCGGTTTGCTAAATCGGTGAACCGGGAAACCGGTTCCGCAGGTTCAAATCCTGTCCGCCCCGCTCACTCGCTCACAGTTTCTTGTGAAGCGGGTCTTATCGTTTTTCCTAAAAGCGATATACTGATTTCGTGGCGTTACTCCGTGCGAATTAGCACGGTCTTGCACCGCGGGAGGGTGTAGCTCAGTCGGTAGAGCAACGGACTTTTAATCCGTTGGTCCTGGGTTCGAGTCCCAGCACCCTCACTCGATCTTTAGGCGCCTCTCGGGCAGCCGATAGGAGTGAAACTTCTATGTTTCGCTTCGACGATGGGTGAAAAGAAGAAATCGGACCACCCTCAACGAGTTGACTCTTAGTAGACTATGCTTTTCAGCAGTAAGTGCTCGGTTTCAACTTGTGACCCACGGTGCTTAGGCTGCATCGATCCCTTACCAATCAAATTAATATTGGTGTATTGCAATGATTCAAAATAATCGACGGCAATTTCTGTCTGCTTCTTCTGCACTGTTCGCTTCAGCTGCGTTGAGTGACACTGTCCGGGCTGCTGAAGTTTCTGGTTATCAATTGGGAATCCAGTTGTATTCATTACGCGGTTTTGATGTCACCACCGCTTTGAATCACGCGGCAAAGCTGGGATTTCAGCAGGTTGAGTTCTACGGTGGAATGTTAGCAACCTCTTCATCAAAAGAGGATGTTCAGGCGATCCAGAAGCAGGTTGCTGATTTGGGAATGTCGATTTCTGCACACGGTGTTAATCGATTCACCAAGGATGCGAAAGCGAATCGCCAGATCTTTGAATTCGCCAAATTATTGGGGATCCCAACTCTTACCGCCGACCCGGATCCTGATGCCTTTGAAAGCCTAAATGGTTTGGTGAAAGAGTTCGATATTCGTGTGGCGATCCACAATCATGGACCGAGGCATAGGTACAACAAAGCGGTGGATGTTCTGACCGCAATTGATAAGTACGATGAACGGATCGGGGCCTGTGCGGATCTCGGTCATTACATTCGTAGCGGTCAGGGGGCAACTGAGGTGATTCGGTTATTGAAGGGACGTCTGTATGGGATTCACCTGAAAGACTTTGCGGAGATGAAGGATAAGACTCACGGAGTCATTCTTGGAAAAGGGCATCTTGATGTTGAAGGGGTTTTCCGCGGTCTCCAGGCTGTGGGATTCCCGAGTAATGGTGCGATTTCTCTGGAATATGAAGAGAATCCAAAGGATCCGATTGAGGACATTCGTCAATGCGTAAAGGTTGCTCGAAGAGCAATGAAAGCTGCCAAGGTTTAGAACGATAACCTGGTGGTCGATACCTTAGACGCTCGGGCATCGTCTTCGTTAATGCAATGCGAGCTGGCTGTAAGAGGCACTCGCACTATACTGTCGCTCACTTGTCGCTCTCAAAGCGGTGGACCAGCGTAGTGAGAGACCAGGGCTCCCCTTGGTACGAAAAGAAGATCTCACCAAAGATCGCTTGTTGACCCGTGCTTTGGGTTTGGATTTTTCCCGTCCAACCCGTCTCAGATTTCACCGCGGGTTGACTCGACCAATCCTCATCACGGAAATCACCGTCTTCAGAAGAGGCGTGCCAGATTTGGGCAGAGGTGGCCAAGAGGTCACTCGAAATCTGCATTTCAATCGATTCTTCCGATGCCTGAGTTTCCCAGTGGATCTTTGGCAGTTCTTTCTTCGAGACAACGAGGTTGAAAAATACTGCCAGAGTGCGCATGGCTTCCTGCTGTGACCCTTCGAGTCCGTGTCCAGCATTGGCGTGCTGGCTGATCAATTTTTGGCCCTGTAGCTGATCCCAGTAGAGATTCATTGCATCAACGGTCCAGTAAGGATCATTCGTTCCAACAATGAGAAGCTTGGGAAGAGTGAGTTGATCTCGATACGAAAAAGGGTCCATCATGGTGCGCAATCGCATTTCGCGAGCCGACTCCGATTCGCCTGGACGTTTCACGAGTCCTTTACGGGTGTAGTCTTGGATTTGGAGGCTGAAACTGCCCCAAGTATCCAACTGATGGGACATTTGTTTTTTGAAATCAAGGATATCAATCACGATCGGGGCCGTTCCCATGACCCGATCATCAACTACCGGCGTGAGCCAACTTGTCCATCCCCGTTTGGAGGCGCCGGTGATTAGGAATTGATGGATAGGGTTTTTCAGGATTTTCACCGAGAAATCTTCAACCATGTCCATGGCTCGGACGGCACTCTTCACCATTGGGAAAAGTAGTGGCCAACTCGGATCGCCGGTCTCGAGGTATCGAAGCCAAGTCTCAGAGATCAAATCATCTTCTTTTCGACCACCGAGGAGCGGCTGGTTGGGAACCTGATGCAACATGACAACAGGAGCACCGCACTGAGACGCGAGACCAAGACCGCGTTGGATTTCAGGGTCAGCAGGTGCTGACGGTTCGCTACCTCCGGTTACAAATAAAAGAGCGCTGCTTTGATGCTGGATGACCTTAGGTTCGTAAACTTCGACGGCATGTTCCCACGTGGTGTTCTTCCAGACTTGCGAGGTAAGGCGTAGCTCATGAATCGTTCCTTCAGGCCGTGAAGTCGATTTGAGGTGTGTCCATTGATAGTTTTCATCAGGTGATGAGATGAAGCGTGCGATTTCCTGAGTTGCACTCGTTTCCTCTGCATTGATAACTTGAAGGTGAGAGACGAAGAGGAGGGTTAGTGCAATCATCTTCATTAGGGGTGAAAGCATGCTGATCCAATTGAGATAGAGGTGCCGTATAGATGACATTGAGCAGCCAGGAGGTGATAGCCACCGCGTCTTGAAGAAGGGGACAATCTCTCCTCCTAGCCTGAAATTTATGAGACGGACATCCTTGTCCTATTTGCAGAGTCTCAAGTCGGTCTTACGGTTTACGATTGTCCTTTAGTCGTCTCAGGGCTCGGCCAAGAAGATTGCCGGTTTTCTCCACGCTGATTTCATTTCGGGCGGTCTCAAGCGACTCACGTGAGGCGATCAGGCCTTCAAATCCGCCGAACTCAATCCCGCAGTAACCATGGTAGCCGGCGTCAACAACAATTTGCATCATGCGAGTGAAATCCAAATCACTTTGATTCCCATCGCCGTCCCAGACCTTGTCTTTAATGGAAACTCCTTTAGCCCATGGCATTAATTTTTCAACGCCGAGATAGGAGTCATAGGTTTCTCCGTTGCTGATGCGGAAGTTCCCGGTGTCGGGAAGCGTTCCGCAACTGGGATGATCCACGGCAATCATCACTTCGGACAACCAATCGGCATTACTTGACAGGCCACCATGATTTTCAACGATCACATCGATCTTGTTTTTCTGACCAATCTCACTCAGTTTTCTTAATCCATCGGATGCAAGTTTTACTTGTTCTTGCCAGGAACCATTGCTTCGAGCGTTCACTCGGATTGAATGACAGCCCAATGCGTTTGCCGCGTCAATCCATTTGCGATGGTTATCGACTGCCAGATCTCTTCTTTTTTGATCGGGATCCCCCAGATTGCCCTCGTTGTCGCACATGATCAGTACACTGACTACTCCCTCATCTTCGGCCCGTTGTTTCATCTGTGACAGGTAGGCTGAGTCCTGCGCTTTGTCCATGAAGAATTGATTGACATATTCGATCGCTTGAATTCCATGTTCATGGGCCACCTTTGCGAAATCAAGGTTATCAATTTTGCCGCTTCTTAATTCTCTGACCAGTGTCCATTGAGCTAGAGAAATTTCGAAGGGCTGGTTTTCATTCCGGAACAGTCCGTTTGCCCCTGCGGATGATCTGGTAGCAAGACTCATCCCTGCACAAGCGAGGCTACTGTTTTTCAGGAATTGTCGTCGGTTGGGTTGCTGCTTATGGATATTCATCATTCGCCTCATATTTCTTGTGGGGGATTCAGGGTCAGCGTGGTATCGCAGCGATTCATCGGATGGGCGGCAATGCCTAATTCTAGATGCTGACCTCAAGCCAAGTCAGTATAAATCGAGAAAGGTAGCCACGCGTTAATGCCTGCGGAAATTTTTTGTTTTGACACTCGTCCGCAGTCTTTTCGAGACCACTTTGTGATTGCCAGTTTTGGGGTTGTCGGGAGCTTGGTCATGATTTTGAATCTCGCGACACTCGTTCACTTCGACCTTTAATTATCTGATTTCTGTGCCGCAAAACCGCGATGCAAGCGATGCGTCCAGCCGGGGAATAAAAGCGATTGAGAATGATTGGATTTAGCGTGCTCAGGGTCGATGTTCAATGACTCATGCGAAGCATTGGTGTTCAAATGGCGATCAGTAAAACAGTGCAAGAAAGCGACAAGGTCATCTGTTTCCTTTTGGCTCAATTGTAGATTCCCTAGATCGGTTCGATTGACGGTATTGGGGAAGTCAGTTGTTTTCCACCGACCGTCAGGTGTGTCACGAAGATTGTAGAATTCAACCACTTCTTTCAGTGTTTTGAGTGAACCGTTATGCATGTAGGGGGCAGTAAGACCTACATTGCGGAGCGATGGTGATCGGAATTTTCCGAGTTCCCCTGGGTTCCCCGTCTCATTCACGCGTCCCCACACATGAAAAAAAGAATAAATAACAACAATCAATTAAAACCCAAAAACGGC
>JAAXIK010000439.1:4947-10967 GCA_012270385.1 Rubripirellula sp.
ACGACCTACAGTGCGGAGCGAGCGGGCGCGGAAGTGTCCGAGCTCCCCTGGGTTCCCCGTGTGCGTGCCGAGTCCCAAGTCTGGTTTACCAGAAGAAGGAACACCAAGGTTGTCGAACCCAAAGTCGCTCAGAAGCGGCGGGTCCCAATTCGTTGCAGAAAGTGGATGGCAATCGTCGCATTTTCCTTTTTCAATGTATACCTTCATTCCTCTCAGTTCTTGTTCATTTAAAATGGCTTGATCGCCTCGTCTGTAGGCGTCGAATTTTGAATTAAATGGTCTGAAAACTGGGCTTCTAAGAAATTCAACTAAGCAGAGGTAAGCGTGGTAGGTGACCAAGCCATCGTCACCCCAGTATCGTTGCCCAACCAGCTTTTTGAGTTGATGGGAGTAGCTTGAACGCCGTAGCCGATGTGCCAACTCGCTTTCGCTAGAAAGATTCATTTCCTTGTGATTGAAGAAGGGTTGTTGTACCTGCTCAAACAGATCCCTTGCCCTTCCATCCCAGAACAGCCCGCCCTCATGGGCATAGACCTCTTCGCCATCAGGCGTCAAGAAATCTTCGTAAGCAAAAGAAGGGATCAATGCGGCGTAGAGCAGAGATGGCGCGTTGCGTGTGCCCATGCGTTCGCTTACCGCACCTGTGGAAACGGAGCGGGGGTCCGCAAATGCATACTCGGGTTGATGGCAGTTCACGCAAGCTTGCCCTCTGGGTTCAGAGAGCGACTCGTCCAAGAAAACTTGTTTCCCCGTTTCCAGTCTCAAGCTGATGATTGCTTGGGTTTGGGTAGCCTTTACGGATGTAAGTTGAGACGTCTGAGCGGATGATGGTTCTGCTTCCTGAGTCATGAAGATCAGGAGTTGGATAAGAATAAGTCCTAGGCTCCTGTTCACATTCTTTTGTACTTCCATTTTTCTCCGTCATCGCAATGGGGCGTGAGACATTTAGCGTCTTCCGTTACGGCGAGATCGATTACGTATTCTTTTTACGAGCGATCAGCGATGTGCGGGTCATGCATGCGGGGAATTGGCTCCATCCCATGGTTCTCTGCTCTACGGAGCATCCTTCTCCTTTGAGGATTTCTTCCATCTCATCCAGGCTAATGTTTTTGTAGTGGTAACGCTGGCTCACATATCTACCCAGCATGGTTTCACTCATTTCTAAATTCAAAAGGTATCCGCCGGGTTGGAGCAGGTGAACAAGAGTTCTCAGGCTGGACTCTGGATTCTCTGCATATCCCAAAACAGCTCCGAGGCAGATGAGTTGGAATGTATTGGGTGAAAGTTTCAGTTCAGATTGATCTAATGTGGTGACTTGTTCGGGGTTTGAGATGTTCGCGATACCCACTTGCATCGTGCCCTCAACGATTCCTCGGCGTTGTGCTTTCTTTTGAGCTGCATCCAAGAAGTTGGGTTCGAGGTCGGTTGAAAGTAGAGTGGAGTTGTTGGATGCTTCCAAAAAGTGAATGCCAATGGTTCCAGATCCGCACCCATTGTCGAGTATTTGCCCATCCTGAATCGCCGGGATTTTGCACCTTTTCAAGAATCGTTCAACGCTAGCTTCAAAGCCGAACACTCGCATGAACAAGTCATACTTGTGGCTGTCTTCATAGAGTTTTGGGCTTAGCATTGATTGTCTTGGTTTGGAGGCGTTGTGCCAAAGTCTAATTGATGAGGGTTCTTCGAATCGCTCTAAAGACAGAGAGGAGGATTAGATCCAGTTCTGTCACTGAGATGAAACACTGGGCAACATTATGTCTGTCCGCGAAGGGCTGTGGGCCTCCCCGGCCCACTATTCCGCTTGAATGCTGAAGAATTCACCTGAGTACAATGGGTTGTCGATTCGATTTTTATATCAACGAATGGGCATCGCGTCATGGTAGTCCTGTTTGCCCAGTACTGGTAGCCAGATGACATCACGTAGATTGACGGGGGAACTGTTGGTTTCTGCAAGACGAGTGAAACGGCCGATCTAGTGTTATGGCTGATTGCCAGTTTAGGGAACGATCGCCTTAGATTTTACTTTGGTGTGCGAGTGATCAGAGTTCGGATTTCCGTCATTTCTTCCATCGCAAATCGGACCCCTTCCCTTCCCAGGCCACTGTTCTTCACGCCTCCGTAGGGCATGTTATCGACTCTCCATGATGGAACGTCACCGATGATCACGCCACCCACCTCCAGTTCGTCCCACGCTTTCTGTGCTTTGTACAGATCTCTTGTGAAGATGCCAGCTTGTAGGCCAAATACGCTGTCGTTCACTTCATCAATGGCATCGTCGAAATCATTGAACGTGCTCAATACAGCAACAGGGCCGAATGCTTCCTCGC
Organism: Rubripirellula sp.; assembly: GCA_012270385.1. Taxonomy (GTDB): domain Bacteria; phylum Planctomycetota; class Planctomycetia; order Pirellulales; family Pirellulaceae; genus Rubripirellula. The sequence goes on from JAAXIK010000439.1 coordinate 7,275, forward strand.
AATAAATCTGCGCTTCACGAGGGACATTTTCAAGCAATGTGGGTTGGAGCATTGCATCTGATCTTTCTCCACCACATAGAATCTTTCCACCTAATTGCTCAGCTTGCTTGATCCAGTGATGCAAGCGTTCCGCTTCGCTCTCTGAAATCATCGGGCCAACAAAAGTGGATTCTTGCTTTGGGTCACCGCAAATCAGCTTTGTTGTTGCTTCCACGAGGCTCGCTTTGAGTTGGGGATAGATATCTTGATGTGCGATGATTCGTTGGACCCCGATACAACTCTGGCCTGATTGATAGAACGCGCCAATGATCAACCGGGCCGTTGCATCCTGAATGTCAGCATCGTGATCAATGATGCAAGCGGCATTGCCCCCGAGTTCCAGGGTGACTTTTTTCTTGCCTGATTGTTGTTTCAGTTTCCAGCCAACATTTGGCGATCCAGTGAAGCTAACCATCTGTATGCGTTCATCGGTTGTGAAAGAAGCCGCCGAACGACGATCACAGGGCAAAATGGAAAATGAACCGCGCGGCAGATCGCACTCGGCGAGTACTTCACCAATTAAAAGAGCGCCAAGTGGTGTTTTCGTAGCTGGCTTGAGAATGAAAGGACAGCCCGTCGCAATCGCCGGAGCGATTTTGTGCGCCACGAGGTTCAAGGGGAAGTTGAACGGAGTGATCAAGGAGCAGACCCCGACGGGAACTCGTTGGTAGATACCACGATAACCTTTTGCCCGCGGGGAAATCTCTAGGTTCATCACTTCGCCATTTAGGCGAACGGATTCTTCAGCGGCAATCTCAAAAGTATCGATCAGTCTCGTCACTTCGCCTCTTGCATCTCGAATCGGTTTACCCGCTTCGATGCAAAGTGAGTTTGCCAGTTCATCAAACCTTTCCTTGAATCGTGCCACGCAATAATTCAGAATCTCTTTGCGCTGGAATGGCGCAAGTCTCCTCATTGCTTCTTTTGCGTCTGCCGCAGCGCTCAATGCTTGATCAATAGCACTCTGGTTCGCAATGGAAACCGTGGTCACCACCTCTTGAGTGTATTTATCCGTGACGGGTGATTGTTCCGCGGAGTGAGTCGCTTCACCGGCTAAGTAGTAGGGGTATGTTTTTTTTAGCATTTGGAGCTGTTCTGAGGATACAAAGCGATGGGTGGGCAAAGGAGACGCGGATCAGTGACTTGAAGTCTCTTTGGGCTGAGTGCTTGATTCTTCCAGAGTTTCACTCAGTGAATACGACGAGTCGAGGAGGGGTATGCTTGGAGTGACGTTGGTCTGCGAGTTACCCAATGTCGTGAATGCACTTCGGTGGATTAGGGAATCCAACACCCTCGACTCGTAAGTAGTGTCATGCAGGTCTCGAAGTGTCGAAGTGAATGGAGGAAGCTGGGATTTCAGGACCATTTTGAAGCAATTTCTAAGCTAGACCGGAGCTTGCGTACGTTATTTGAGTCATATTCCGCTTCGCTTGAGGTCCAGGAATGAAAAAACGAATAGACATTGACATGTCGATACTTCTCGATATATTGGTTCTATTCGCAAGTTAGAGAAAATAATTTGGATAAAAACAGTCAATGCAAGATCACGTTGAAAACAATCCAGGCGGTAAACCTGAAGGTCGCGTTGAAGACTTCATTGAAGCTGCAGACTGCTTAAAAACTTTAGCGCACCCTGTGCGACTGCGGATAGTGCACTTGTTACTCAACGGACGCTATACCGTCGGAGAGATTGCCGCGGATTGCGAAGTACTCGACAACGTTGCTTCGGAGCATCTTCGACTCTTGCAGAGGTGTGGTTTTGTGGGCAGTGCGCGTAACGGGCGCCGCGTCTACTACCATGTGGGCGAACCACTCTTGGAGCAACTGCTGGCATGCATTGCGGGACGTTTTCTTGATAACAGCAACGAATTGACCTGACCTAGGTGAGTTGAAGAGTAGAAGTAAGATGCAAGAAATTTCACCAGAATTAGTCAGTGAAAGGTTACAGCATCAGCTTGTTGAGCTGATCGATGTACGGACCCCGATGGAATACCACGAGCTTCATGTGGAAGGGGCTCGCAATATTCCGCTTGATTCCTTGGACTTCAGTCGACTGTCAGCCACTCGGAAGGGAGAGGATACGGATCCGATTTACTTTATTTGTCGTTCGGGTGTGCGTGCAACGAAGGCGTGCGAGAAGTTGATTGACCAAGGGTTTGAAAAGGTTTGCATGATTCACGGTGGAGTTTTGGCTTGGGAAGCTGCCGGACTCCCGCTGGTTCGAGGCAAGAAAGCAGTTTCACTAGAAAGACAGGTAAGGATTGCTGCAGGGATATTTATCCTGTTGGGAGTCTTGCTCGGCTCAACATTAAATCTGGCCTTCTTTGGGCTATCTGCGTTCGTTGGTGTTGGGCTCATCGTAGCTGGGATTACGGATTCGTGCGCCATGGGAATGCTTCTTGCTAAAATGCCGTGGAATCGAACCGTTCTCAGGGGATCCTCATGAGCGGGTGTTCTAAATTCAGATGTTCCCAAGCCAATTTGCTCGCGAAGGATGCAAGGTTTCATCGCGAACAAACCACTCAGGACTGAGCTTGAGGGTATCTGCCAAGTATGGATCCGATGAGCATCGCTCTGACGCATCTGGTTGTGCCAAGTCTGTTCGCACAAGCGTGTTTCAATCTGAGGTATGTCTGACCAAGCGTGTCGTAAACCTTTTGGAATTCCTACTCTGCTCAACAAGCATGTTGCTTGACTCGCAAGTGGCTTGACACCTGCCCTCGTCTGATTAGCGAGGTTGCTCTAGGATGGCATAAGCCAGAGTGAGGTTTCTGAAGCAGTCGCCGAGTCCCTCGCCCCGCGTCCGTTAGCTCGTTGCATCAGGAGATGGATATGTCAGACACAATCGTTATTTTTGGAGCCTCCGGTGATCTGACCAGTCGCAAGTTGATCCCCGCTCTTTACCAACTTTTTCTCAAGGGGCGTTTACCAGAGGACGCGAGGATTGTGGGAGTCTCCAGGAGCACGTTCTCCCATGAGAAGTGGCGAGAGATGTTAGCAGTGTCGACGGAAAACTATCTATCAACGCATTTTGACGCTGCATCGTGGACAGACTTTGCAAAGCGAGTTTTTTATCATCCGGGGGATATTAAGGATCTCGATTCTTTTATTTCCCTAGGTGAATTGTTATCGGAAATTGAGGCCAAGCCGAATGTGTCTCGGATTTATTATCTATCGACGATGCCACAGCTCTATTCTGAGGCAATTCAGCGGCTCGGTGAGGCTGGACTGGCAGATGACAAAAATGGATCTCGTCGAGTGATTATTGAAAAGCCCTTCGGTACCGATACCAAGACCGCTCAGAGGCTCAACGAATCCATTCACCAAGTTTTTCGCGAGGATCAGATCTATCGGATCGATCACTATCTTGGAAAAGAAACGGTTCAGAATATTTTCGCACTGAGGTTTGCGAATAGTATTTTCGAGCCGTTATGGAATCGGAGATACGTGGATCATGTTCAAATCACAGTGGCCGAAGAGGTGCTTGTTGGGCGGCGGGGTGGCTACTACGACGAGTCCGGAATTCTCCGAGATATGTTTCAGAATCACCTACTGCAGTTGCTGATGATCCCTGCGATGGTACCCCCGGCTGGGTATGGTGCAATCCTGGTCCGAGATGTATAGGTAAAAGTTCTCGGCTGGATTCGTAAACGT
>JAAXIK010000439.1:10977-12708 GCA_012270385.1 Rubripirellula sp.
ATAAGGTAAATTGTCTCTACTGTCTTCGTTAAATGGCTGGCGGTGAGTTCGCCTCGCAGACCGTGCGAGGGCAGTACGCAGGTTATCGGAGTGAGGAGGGTGTGCCTGAGGATAGCCAGACGGCTACTTACGCCGCGATCAAGTTGTACTGTGATAATTGGCGTTGGAAAGACGTCCCTTTCTACCTGCGAAGTGGCAAAGGAATGTCGTGCCGAACCACTCAAATTGTGATCCAATTCAAACAAGTTCCACATATTTTATTTGGGCGGAAGACTCGTGAGCCTCTCGGTAACCGTTTAGTGATTCAAGTGCAGCCAGCAGAAGGTATTCAATTACACTTCGAGACCAAAGTGCCTGACTCGGATATGAAGACTCGAACCAGTACTTTGGATTTCAGTTTCCAGGATCACCAAGGAGATATTGATTTACCCGACGCCTATCAGCGTTTGCTGCTGGATGCAATCAATGGCGATGCAAGTTTATTTGCTCGCAGTGATGAGGTGGAGTTAGCTTGGGGGATCATTGATCCGATCATTGCTGCGTGGGATAGTCCTGCTGCTCCAGAACTGCACAGTTACCCTACCGGGTTGTGGGGCCCTGCAGAAATCAATGATTGGATGCAGGAGCAAGGGCGTGAGTGGTTTGACGTTTGTCCTGTTCTCTAGATGGGACAATGCCCCGCGATGTTCCCTGAGTGCAACGGGGTTCGTGCAAATTTGGCTGAGCAAATTGGGCTCATGCAAAGGGGTCAGACTTCGGGGTTATGCATGCTGTTTTGCCATGCGTAGTGGAAATCCGATGGAAAATGCCCCGGAATTCGCGAAACCTTTGTGTTTTCGCTGGTGTTTATCTGCCCATGGTTGATGCAATCCGTCAGCCTGTTTCAATGTGTTGGCAAATACGCCACGCGAGTCGATGCTCGCACGGGCCAGATCCATTGCTAGATTTTTTTGCACTCATCTCGCCTCCTTTAGTCACTGTCCTGCAGGTTGATTGATCAATCCTATACCGACTGATCCTCTTTCAAACTTCTGCGGAGTAAGGATTTGGAGCGAAATGATTGCAGCGTGTAACACTCCCATTTCCTTTAGGAAGGTACTTCAGATGAAACCATTCTTTTTGTTTTGCAGTCGACAGATTTGGAGTGCTCGACATGCTGTCGTCATAGCAGCCTTACTGAGTGGATCGACTTCAGTTTTCGCACAGGATGGACCTCCTCAACGCGGACCACGTGGTGGTGATCGAGTAGAACGTGGACCACGAGGGGGCGGAGTGGAAAATCGCGGCCCAGGTCAACGCGGCCCAGGTCAACGCGGACCCGAGCAGGGCGATCTCGGCCGACGCGGGCCCGGAGATGCCGGTCCGAGGGATGCGGGGCCTGAGGGTTTCATGCCACAACGTCGTGGTCCGGGTGGCTTCGGTGGTCCCGGTGGACCACAGGGAGCTCGGGGTGGATTCAATCCACAGAATGGCAGACCTGAAATGGGTTTCGACATGATGACAAGAATGATTCCTGTTTTGGCTGCTTTGGATGCGGATAAGGATGGAGTGATCTCAGCAGCTGAAATCGATAACGCTTCGGCCGCTTTGAGGAAACTGGATCGTAATCGCGACGGTAAGCTAGCCGGAGAAGAGTTACGTCCAATGATGGGGCAGCGGGGTGGTGATTCGGATCGACGTCCGGCGTGCCCGGGGGGAACTCCTCTTCCAGAAGGAGCAGGTCCTCAGGGT
>JAAXIK010000422.1 GCA_012270385.1 Rubripirellula sp.
TCAACCTATTCATATTCTTGTGAATTTGGTTCTTTAAACAGCTCTTGTGATCAGTCCCCAGTGACCACCACTACTTCTTCGGCGGACATCACCCCGCTTACCGCCAAATAGGATGCCAATGAGATAAGAACCATCAACAAGGGTGACCACCATCGAAGTCGTGTGTTCTGATCCGCTTGCCGAGGGCTATCTTGAATGAAGGAAGCGTTGCCTCCATGGGGCGAATGGAACCCCTCAACATCACTCCTCGGGGAGGATCCGCCTGATGAGGTATCCGAAACCAGTTCCGCCATCAGGGGGGCGTCAGACGGGGGTTCGAGATGGGTGTCGGATTCGTAGGTTTGATTTTCTTCTGAAGCTTCTGAACCGGGGCGATAATCTTCCGGAAACTCGCTCGATTCATCTGACATAGGTTCGCTTTGTGGAAAAGAAAAGACGGATGCGAATCACTGATGTTTGGAGTTTAATCCATTTTATGGACAGCAAGTACTCTCAAAGCTAAATCAACCCAGCGTTTTCTGGTAAACCAAACATGACGTTCAGGTTTTGGACTGCAGCGCCGCTTGCACCTTTAGCCAGGTTATCAATCGCAGTCACCAAGACCCGTCGTGAACCTGCATTCCTGGCAGTCATTTGAACATAATTGGTTCCCGCAACATGTTTAGTTGCTGGTAGATGATCGACTGTCTGAACAAAGGTAGAGTCCGCATAGCGATCTCTCCAGCGATTGAGGATTTCCGTTGCATCATGTTCCGATCGAACGTAGATCGTGGAGAGTATCCCACGGTCCATGGGGGTCAGATGCGGTGTAAACAAGCTTTGGATTTCCCTCCCGCCAATTCGGTGGACGAGGTCGTCGATCTCCGGTTGGTGCCGATGGGAACCCACCGCATAGGCAGCGATGGATTCATTGGTCTCACAGTACAGGGTGGCCACCTTCGCGCTTCTTCCTGCCCCACTCACTCCGCTTTTACTATCGATGATGATATCTGTCGGATCGATCATGGAGGATTCAATCAGTGGTGCTAACGGGAGAATTGCCGAGGTGGGATAGCAACCTGGATTGGCAACTACATCAGCACCTCGAATCTCCTCAGCGAAAAACTCCGGCATCACGTAGACGACCGAACCTATACTTTCTGGCAAAGGATGCTCGACTCCGTACCACTGTTCATAGGTTTCCACGTTGGACAATCGAAAATCTGCACTGAAATCGATAACCCTCGTGCCGCCCTCAATCAACTCCTTGACCGTTTTCGCGGATGCCCCGTGGGGCAAACAGCAGAAAACCACATCGCAATCCGAGCAGAGTTGCTTGATATTGAGCTCGGTGACCTGCACGTCCAAGCGACCACTCAGAGAGGGGTGAACCTCCGAAAGTGGTTTTCCGGCATCTTTGCGGCTGGTGGCTGCCACTACCTTTGCCTGTGGATGCTGCAGTAACAATCGGATGGATTCTAATGCGGTATAGCCCGTGGCACCCACAATCCCGACACGAATCTTATTCATCTTCTCGATACCTGGCTTCAACTGGCTTCTGGATCACAGGGTCGGAATGCTGTCTCTTTCGCGTCGACTCAGACTCAAAGATTGCACTCGCTCATCACATTGCCCAGTTTAGCGACTATGGACCAAGCTGCTCATCCCATGGTCCATCGAACGGGGCACTGAAAGCCAAATTATTGGTGTATTAAAGAATGCTATCAACCATGATTTGGTCAGACGCAGGTTTACGCTGAACCGCTCTTGTTGTTTATCATGGATCGCAATAGCCTTTGTTGGCGAATAGCTGGATTCAGGCCGGAGTGACACTTTCGATGATGATCATTGGAAAAAAATATGGGCAACTTGGTAATCGACTGTTCCTTTATGCGCATTTAATCGCTGCGGCTGAGGAATATGGTGTCAAGCTGATGAATCCCGCTTTTGCAGAATACGCGGAACGCTTCCCCCGAACTCGATCCGATTTGTGGTGTCACTATCCCGAATTGGAGGCTTCCGCTGGCTCACCACGCACTGGCTCACCAAGTCGATGGAAGCGAAATCTGGTTTCCAAGACCGTTGAGTGGAGTGGTCGCGGAATCCATTACTTGGGTGGCGAGATTCGAGGCTTGAAAGTCATCCGGTTGAGAACGGGTGAACAGTGTGATCTGGCGAGCGATTCATTCGCTTCTCAGGTCCTCAGTCAGGATGTGTTGCTTCAAGGTTGGCTGTTCCGTAGCGAGTATTTGTTGAATAAGCACGCAGAGAAGGTGAAATCACATCTTGCGATCGATTTTTCACTTCAAGACAAGATTCAGTCCCGTCTTTCGAAGTTACGGGAACAGGCTGATATGATTGTTGGAATACATATTCGACAGGGTGATTACGCGACCTATCTTGGCGGAAAATATTATTACCCCACCAGTCAGTACTCTCAATTGATGAGGCAGATTGCCGATCATTACTCGCCCAGTCGAGTGGCTTTTCTGGTATGCGGCAACGGTGAGTTCTCTGTTGAGGATTTCCAGGGATTAAATGTTTCCTGTGAGAAGCGTGATGTGATGGATGACCTCTACTCTCTCGCGCAAGTGGATTTGTTGGTGGGTCCACCCAGTACTTTTACCGGTTGGGCTTCATTTTACGGTTCTGTCCCTATTTATTGGTTAGAATCACAAGACGACATGATAAACGTCGGTGAATCACTTCCGGATCGAAGTAGTCAAGCTGCGTGATGCACGCGGCGAAACACACTGGCAATACACTCAGCACTTTGATGAAGGAATCTTCGGTGTCTGAAAAGCAAACTAGCGAGGGAACCACAACCGTGTTGGTAGGCGCGGGGGTTGTAGGTAGAGCCATTGCACGCAGTCATCTGGACGCGGGCTTGCCTTTCTTGCTGATTGACCAGGACCGAGAGTGTTTAGAGTTTGCACTGGAAGAGTTAGTGGCAAAGACTGGGACGGACGAGCTCTGGTCTTGGAGCTATCAGGGGGCTGGGGAGGATCATCTTGCACGACCGCGAACCATCCGGCCGTCCTTAAAATTGTCTTCGCAAGAGTCGACGGATTCAGTCGTGTATCCCTCTCCGCTCTGCTTCGAGGATCCTGAAACACTTGATCGACTGGGTCCCCGAATTCAATTTGTTCCTCGCACGATGAACTCACCGGCACAACCGGACATACCGCTGGTGATTGAGTCTATCTCTGAGCGACTCGAAATTAAGCAAGATTTTTTCAGACGCATTCAATCGATTTTGGGTAGTCGTGCGGTCTATTGCACCAATACATCCAATCTGCAGATCCAGCAGATCTCTGATGGCTTGCCGTACCCTGGAAGGCTATGTGGCATGCATTTTTTTATGCCCGTGCATGACCGACATGCAGTGGAAGTGGCGAGCAGTCCTGCCAGTGATCCGGAGACCCTTTTCCAAGCTGTTTCCCATGTGATGCGGCTGAGAAAGCAGCCAATTCGGGTTGGAGATTCACCGGGATTTATAGTCAATCGGTTATTGGCACCTTATCTCAATGAGTCCATGTTGCTTTTGTGCCGTGGTGTTTCTGCTCGTGTCATCGAGAAAGCTGCCAAACAATACGGGATGCCTATTTCACCGCTGGAGTTGATTGATTGGATTGGTTCGCGAACGGCATTTGATGCGGGAAGGGCATTTTGGCGATCGTTCCCACGGCGACTCTCCCCTTCTCCGCTGTTGCCCGCATTGATCAAACATCAGAGAAATGGACGATTCAATGGTGGCGGTTTCTATAGCTATTCGGGAGGCCAGCGTTCGATTCATCTTTCCGATCAAGCAGCTCGAATTATCGAAACCTATCAGTCAAGCCAGATGGATTTGGATGAACAACAGGTACTTAGACTGCTTGCTGTACCGATGTGGATCGAGGCTGTGATGGCGAAGCTCGATGGTGTGATCCAGTCAAGTTCAGAGCTTGATTCCGCAATGCGTGGTGGATTGGGTTTTGACTCCAATCGATCTTGGTCCAGTTTCTTTGATCGAATGGGTTCGGACGTGATCCTAGAGTCGATCAAGCAATGGGAATCCTTAACACCGTCCATGTCTGCACCCGCTTTCGTGACCGATAGTCTCAGAAATCTTTCACCTAGAGAAGTGATTGATCATGATCAGCAGCGTTCCGCAAATGTTGCTTAATCATAGCCCAACCAACAAAACAGGCTGAGTCACAACACGGTGCCCAGCCTTTTCGGTTTTGCAAGACGCTCAATGGCGATGCTCTAGTCCATCGCTGCTTGATTGAGGTGAGAGTTCATCCCATCGGCACCTTCCACTGACTCATCGTCTTGCGAGTTGTCTCGGAACAGCAGGAAGAACAGAACGGCTACGGCCACGGCAAACATCGCTGGCATCAGCCAGAAATCCTGCGCTGCGGCTAACCAGCCCTCTTTGGTGGGATCTAGCTTAATTTTATCTCCCCACCAGCCGGCAACATAATTGCCCACCAACATGCCAGCCCCGTAGGTGAGAAGCCCAACGAGTGCTTGGGCGCTGGTTCGCATGTCTTTCGGTGCAACGCGGTCCGTGTAAAGTTGTCCCGTCACAAAGAAGAAGTCGTAACAGATCCCGTGCACTGCAATTCCTAACACCACTAATGCGGCTGAGGATGGCATAAGGCCGAACAAAGCGTAACGCAAAGCCCAGCAGAGCATGCCAACCAAGAGCATTTTTTTCACTCCCAGCCTCACTAAAAAGAAAGGTACGAGAGCCATAAAGAAGATTTCGCTGACTTGTCCGAGTGCCATGACACCACCGGTGCTTTCACCAAAGTGAACGACATTCACGAAATCTCCGGTCCTTGCATAGTAAAAGGCAAGAGGGATACAAATCAGGAAGGAACTGATTGCAAAGACCAAGTAAGAGGGATTGAGCAGAAGGCTGAGTGCATCAAAACCAAGAACCTTGATCAGGTTAACGGATTTGCCGCGGCCCTCCGGTGGGCTGGCAGGAAGTGTAAAGCTAAAGACTCCGTAGATAGCACTGACGACTGCAGCCAACTGAAACTGGACCGCGGTTCCCCCAGCGTCTTCGATTCCGGGAAGGATAGGAAAGTCACTCAGACCGAAAAAAGATTGGGATACGGTGAGGCCTGCGATGATCCAGCCAATCGTTCCCCATAGACGCACTTTTGGGAAATCCCCTTCAATGTCACGTACATTTTGGAAGGTAATCGTATTGACCAGTGCGAGGGTGGGCATGTAGCAGATGAAAAATGCCAACAATCCCCAGAACATCATGTCCGGATCCGTGATGGTGCTCACCCAAAAGAGTAAGCCCGCACCAGCGAGATGCAGGATTCCATTGAGTTTTTCTTTGTTCATCAACCTGTCGCCGATATAGCCAACGATAAGTGGGGCAAATAACGCGGCCCAAGTTTGCGTGGCGTAGCATCTTCCAATGATTGAATTCACTCCCTCTTCGTTTTCGAATAGTTTTGCCAAGTAACCACCCATGGTTACAAAGAAAACTCCCCAAATAAAGAATTGGAGGAACATCATGATATTGAGACGAAATCGAACCGGCATGGCGCACCATTTGAGTGTGTAACGGATAAGTACGGAGTGTTGCTCTGATCGTCATTCCGGTGAGGAAGGCTATCAGAATTGGAGTTGCGTAAGCCAACCCCGACGAGATTCTACTCGAGTTCTTCGAGTACCTGTTGTGTGGGCTTTGCTTTGATTTCTGGAAGCGGGCTATCATCCCGAGCAAAGAACATCAGGTGTTGCCAAGGTAAATCATTAAATTCGCGTACCAATTTGAATCCATTCTGTTGGTACTCCTTCAGGATCTGATTTTTTGACATTTTGTGAAGTGGTTTAATCGGTACTCGTGGATCCTCCTCGCGATACTCCAACAACGCAACCACTCCATTAGGTTTCAACGATCTTCGAATTCCCCAGAGCATGGATTCGGGATGCGAAAATTCATGGTAGACATCCACCATGAGTAGCAAATCCACTTCGTTTGCCGGGAGTTTTGGATCACTCACCGTGCTGCGAATGGGTTCGATGTGTGTGTAATTGAATTTGGCTGACCTCTGTCGAAGCTTTTGGAGCATCTCAGCTTGGATGTCCACGGCGAGGACCTTTCCCGTACTTCCCACCTCTCTGGCCATCGGTAGAGTCCAGTAACCGTTTCCACAGCCGAAATCACATACGGTCATGCCTTCCTTGAGCTGGAGTTGCTGAAAGGAAAGACTTGCGTTCTCTTCCTGATCACGTTCAGGACGGATCAGCCAGTTGGCACCCAGATGCGACATGGGCTGAGCAAGGATGCGTCCGAGATAAGTTCGTCTGGCGTCCTCCTCAGGTCGCGGGTGTTCAACCCGTTCGGATGACTTTGAATCCGAGTCTCGTTCCGCTGCTTCATCCACAGACTGATCGCTGGTGGCGTCAGAAAGGTTCCCTTGTGATCGACCAGAGGAGCTCAGCAGGCTGATGCAAAGCAAGCACATCAGAAAGAGGTAGCTGAACTGGCGGCACAAGACACTCATCCAAGCATGGTCAACTTGGTTGAGACCTGAACAGCCGTTTCGAAGATCGTCTTGATTACTCTTGGTCATGGGAGGCAAGCTCAAATGTTGGTTCAAAGGCGTCATCAAAGGTGTACAAGTTGTCGAAATCTTCTCGTTCATCGGATTCACTTTTTCTCATCTGCTCAATCCGAATCAGGTTGTAAACGATTTCCCCGAAGTCACTGGTGGAGTGAACACCCCAATTCGCAAGCACCATTTTTGACAGATAACCATACTGATCGATCGCGTAGAGTCGGCATGCTTCACAAAGCTGTTGCCCTGTGATGTGGCGGGGGCCTTGATCACCAGCAGAAGTATCTGAAGATTCGAGAACATGTTCGTGAGCGTACTGTAATGCTTCACGAATAAACTGATACGCTTCAACCTTGTAGCGTTTGTCATCATGAAGTAGATCTCGCATTGCTTGCAGTGGCGATTTCATACTGATGGTTTCCTGGATGCTACGGGAAGTTTGGGAATTGTCGTTAAAAGCAGAAGGTGAGTCACGAGCCAGCGAGCCCAATTCACTTTGCTTCGGTCTCCGGTTCTGTCTCAGGCTCCGAATCTGTTTCAGTCGCTTCCGTCTCAGGCTCGGGTTCTGTTGGGCTTGCCACGTCTTGACCCGCCGATGTTTCTTGCTCTGAAGTTTTCTCGGAGATCCAATCCCATGACCTTCCAATCCTCGCAACACCGTGTTTCCTCGAGCCGACCAGAAGCTCTTCTTGCCCATTCCAATATAAGGACCAAATCCCACTGTCGCCACGAAATGACTTCGTTATCGAAGCTGGGGATTGGAAATCAGAAATGATGTGGATGCCGCCCGAAACTTCACCTGCAGCAATCTCTCCGCTACTTGAAACGGCTAACTTAGTGATCCAGTCCTTTCCGCTCATTAAAACCTGCGGCTCGGAATCAGCTTGGCTCGCTATTTGATAAAGATGGTTGTCGGCGCATCCAACGAAGATCTGGTCACCAGATTGGGAAAAAGCGATACACCACGCCGTTGAATCACTAACTTTCATCTTGCCAATCGATTCAAGGCTCGGCCATTTGAGCAAGTGGACATGGCCGCTACCGTCACTGGCTGCCAATTGTTGTTGATCTGGAGAAATGGCTAAACCGGTGACCGCGTGGCCATCGAGTTCTGTTGAACTAGCTATCTTGGCTTCCTCCCAGTTCCAAACCATGATTTTCCCGGCTTCGTTGCCAGCCACCACAGATTTGCCTGATGGATCCATGATAAGGCTCTGGCACCAACGCTCAAAAACCTTCTCATGCACTGTCGCTTTGGAGTTCGCAACGTTGTAAGTCCCAAGATTGCCGCGGTAGTCCACGCTTGCGATCAGGCTGCCATCCGGACTGGCTGCCACCGCCCATACCGCAGCCGGGTGTGTATAGAGCAAGGTCCGAGACTTGGTATCTTGGGCCGTGAAAGATTCAACGGATGCAGGCTGCATCAAGAGTCCATTCGCTGTCGATGCGATGAACGTATCTTGACTGCCCAATTGAGTGATGGATGTAATCCACTGACTCTGCTGCTTGTCCTTTGGACCAGCTTCTTCGCTATGGACTTGGGCCAATATGCATGCAGAAAGCGATGTGATGACGGCTGCTCGAAGTAGCTGCTTCATGTTGTGATCCGATTTGACGTGTCGCATTGCCTTCTCCGCAACAAGCGAAGGTCAACGATTGAATTTATTTGCATTGAGCTAATGCCAGGAGCGCGTAGGCAGTAACCAGCTGCCGATCGCCTTCCATCCATCTGTCATTCTGCTGATTCACCCAAGAACCATCTTCCTGTTGCATCTGGATGAGCTGTTCTCCGAGTTCCATTTTCCAGTCGTGTGGCTTCCCGGAATCATCATCAAGAATCTCAACCCCCGCCACCTTCAGTGATTTTGCAAAGGTGTGGTAATAATAGAATTGGCCCGCATGTCCCATTCCGGGGTTTTCGGTGAGGCTATAGTTCTTACGAATGAACTCCATTGCTGCCATCACTCGTGGCTCATCAGCTGATAAACAATCGTAGATCATTCTTTTGAGTCCGGGATAGGTCATGGACCCGTAGCTCCGCAGTCCGCCACCATCAGTCTCACCAGCCTGACTTTGGCCACCGGCTGCGGGTGTGTAATAAAAGCCGCCATCACCCACCGCATCGGCGTGCGGTGTGTCATTGCCATGACCCGGAAGATTCTGAGTTCTCTTCACAAACAATAGGGCTTTCTGGATTGCCTCGTCTTCCGCGTCATTCCCTAGTTCGCGAAGTGCATCGATCAAGAAAGTCGTATTCGAGAGATCGGGGCGTTCATGGCTGCCATATCCAGCTCCACCATATGCTGCATCTTTGGGGCTGGCACCCTCATCCTCGTCCCACTGTAATCCCTTGAGAAAGAGTTCTGCTCTATCCAGCGTGCTGTCATATTGACCCTTTTCATTGGCTCGAATCAAAGCACCGACCGCAACGGACGTTTCATAATTCCTATGCTTGGATCCCTTGCTGTAGATTCCGCCATCGCTTTGAATTTTTGACTCTAAAAAACGCAATGCATTCTTAACGACAGGGTCGTTGATTGCCTTAGGACGATGCTCCAAGATCGCCCGAACACAAAGGCCAGTGACTGCCGCACCTGTCTCAGGGCTGAAGGCTCCCCCATCGGCCTGACCCCTCTGTCTAAGAAATTCGATCCCTCGGTCCGCCGCGCGGCTAATCTCGGCTTGAGTGACGGCTTGACTTGGTTCTTGGGCTACCACTTCTTTCGTCACCCATGTCGCAGCGAAGGTGATGGTAATAACGCCGAGTAGTAGTAGGGATAGAGTTCGAGTTGACATGCTTTTACTCATCCAAATAGAGGATTGCGTGGATCCGTTCAAAACAGTCCAGTTCACTCGGTTCGACCCGAGGATCTGAGAACGGCTCTGACGGCTTTCCGACGGATTCGGATCTCCGACCGCTGAGGTTACAGCGGGTAATGGAGTGTGGAAGTCGAAGGACCGGTGTTTCCGCCTTATTCTATCGCGATCTGCCCTCCCCCGCACTACTTCTGAATCAATCGTTAGCAGAAAGATGTCGCCTTTTGAGGAAGGATTCAAACTGCGAGATTTCCCGCAAGTTTCCAAGGAAGCCAAGATTGGGGCAAACCACAGCGGATTTGGCGGAAAAGGCGGTGCATGACGTCAGCCATGTTGCAGGGGTGGCATGGCACAGCGCAAAATACTTCTCCGAAGTTCTGAAATCCGATTCCTCGATCATCTTTTGGAGGCCTCCATGGCACGTCCCGTCACCCTTTTTACTGGCCAGTGGGCTGATCTTCCCATCGAAGAAATGGCTCGAATGACCGCGGAGTTCGGTTACGACGGCATTGAGTTAGCCTGCTGGGGTGATCACTTCGAAGTGGATCGAGCGATCGCCGAGGAAGATTATTGCGAGAACAAACGAAAGCAACTCGATGATGCGGGTCTTCAGTGCCACGCCATCAGTGCTCATCTGGTTGGGCAAGCAGTACTGGATAACATTGATGAAAGACATGAAGCCATCCTGCCACCTTACGTTTGGGGTGACGGAGATCCTGCTGGGGTCAACCAGCGAGCCATCGAAGAGTTGATGAATACGGCTCGTGCAGCCCAGAAGTTTGGCGTCGACGTTGTCAATGGTTTCACCGGCAGTAGCATCTGGCATCTTCTGTATTCCTTTCCGCCCGTTCCTCCGAGCATGATTGATGCAGGTTTTGATCGCTTGGCGGAACGGGGCAATCCCCTTCTCGATGTCTTTGGTGAGTGCGGAGTGAGGTTTGCCCTCGAAGTGCATCCGACCGAGATCGCTTTTGATATTCATACAGCTCAACGAGCTCTCGAAGCATTGGATCACCGTCCCGAATTTGGGTTTAATTTCGATCCAAGTCATCTCATTTGGCAGGGAGTGGACCCCGTCGAGTTTATTCGTGCCTTTCCTGACCGCATTTATCACGTGCACATCAAAGATGCGATTGTGAAGCTCAATGGAACAAGCGGTATCCTTGCGAGTCACATCAATTTTGGTGATCATCGTCGCGGATGGGATTTCCGCAGTCCCGGACGCGGTGGCGTGAACTTTGAAGAAATTATCCGAGCACTTAATGACATCGGGTATGAAGGGCCTTTGTCCATCGAGTGGGAAGATAGCGGGATGGAGCGAACCTTTGGTGCGCGAGAGGCTTGTGAGTTCACCAAACGTCTCGACTTTTCCCCAAGCAATCGCGCATTCGATGCCGCGTTTGACGAAGGTAATTAAGGATCTGCTCGCTTGCGGCAACCGATCACGGTTTGCACGCTTTGAGCTGGTCGTCGTCCGATGATCCCGCGGCATCAAGCAGGCGTTTGAAACGGATGACTTGATCGAGTTCCCCCTCTGATAACCACTGGAAACCTTCTGCATTGGATGATGTAGAAGGTTTTTCATTGGTGCTGCTTCGCCTGGCCGACCGTTTTTGCCATCGAATAATGGGATGTTTTCCAATTCGATTGACTTGGGTGCTTCCAGAATCGAGAGAGAATCGCGATCATAGAGAAACATCAGCGGGTGCGATGTCCGCTTCCGCAGCTTGATATGCCACAACTTTCCTTGAAGCTCTTGCTAACTAGAAAGTTTTTTTTATTAAACTTGAGATGATCCAGTGATTGAGATCACCGTGAATGGCGAGCTAGTTTCGATTCCAGAAAAGACAAGCCTAAAGGATGTTTTGGAAATCGTTGATGTCCCTCCCAATTACCTCGCTGTTGAAGTTAACGCCGAAGTCGTTCCACGCGAAGAACATTCATCGCTAATTATTCAGGAACAAGATGATCTGGAAGTAGTGACCCTAGTGGGTGGTGGCTAATCACGCCTGCCGAATGGATCCGTTTGTCGAATTGCTGCAATGGAGTCTATGGTGGTGCGAGACGAACAGCAAAGTGAGTCCGGGGAGGGTTTGGGTTTGACAGACCGGTTTGATTTTGTGTGCTTGCGAGAAAAGAGCAAAACGTGACATCTGACGATGAGAAGGCTCCTACCGAATCGAGTTTGAATCGAGAGTTGATTGAGCGACCCCTAGTGGTGGGTTCCCATCAACTTCAAAGCCGATTGATTGTGGGGACGGGACGATACGACAGCATGCAGCAGATGCGTGATTCTCTGCATCACTCTGGGAGTGATTGTGTGACCGTCGCGGTTCGACGTGAGAAGCTGTACGATCGTGAAGGAAAGAATATCCTCGATTTTCTCGATCTGAACCGTTACACCCTTCTTCCCAATACTGCAGGTTGTTACACCGCGAAGGATGCTGTTCGAGCCGCAAAGCTCGGACGTGAGATCCTCCGAACCCTAGGAAATCCTGGAGCAGATTGGGTAAAGCTTGAGGTGCTAGGTGATAGTCGAACCTTATTACCCGATCCTGCTGAGACGGTTGTCGCTTGCAAAGAGTTGGTTGCCGATGGCTTTAGTGTCCTCTGCTACACAAGTGATTGCCCGGTAACCGCGAAACGTCTGAAAGAAGCCGGTGCGGCTAGTGTGATGCCTGCCGGCAGTCCGATTGGTAGCGGCCAAGGTTTACTGAATCCCAATAATTTGAGAATCATTCTGGAGTACCTGAAAGAGGATGACCCTGATTATCCGGTCATTATTGATGCCGGTGTGGGCACCGCCAGCGACGTCAGTTCCGCTTTTGAACTCGGTGCAGACGGTGTGCTTTTAAATACCGCAATCGCACATGCGAAAGATCCGGTGATGATGGCTAGAGCCATGCATCATGCTGCTCTGGCTGGACGAGAAGCTTACCTGGCCGGTCGCATTCCTAGGCGTCTCTACGCTACTGCAAGTAGTCCAGAGGAAGGGGTAATCAGTTCTCGCCCCTACGGAAGTTCCTGATTACTTTCACTTTTGGCTGGGTCTCGGATCGTGGTGAATCGTGTCATTCCGCCATGCCTTTCGTTAAACTGACCGACTCGGTGGGGGACGCACTTTGCCCTGCGTCGTCTCTCCATGATGCGCCGGTTCTTCCCCAGCGTATGCACTTGCCTATCTTAAGCTCCGTATACTTAAACCTTGAATCCAAAGTCAGACTCTCTCTGATCTCTCTTCAACGGAGTTGCTTTCATGAAAAAGATAATGACGATTGCAGGGCCGCTATTATCACTGTTGACATGGTTAAGCTTGTTCCTGTT
>JAAXIK010000239.1:0-6162 GCA_012270385.1 Rubripirellula sp.
CCGTATATTGACGATTCACTACCCACATTATTTTTTTTTGGCCAAACCGGGTAGAATCAGGGCTGATGCAGGCGTTTTGACGGATAATCGGACAATAACGGCGAGACTAGACGCGTCGGACTTTTTTCTTCTCACCAGCTGGAATGAGATTTTTTGATGAGCAATGCGACCGCGGAACGACAGAGCAAGAGATGGTTAGAGACACTTCGGCTGACTGGATTCCAGTTGCTGATCGCATTCTCTTTGGTTTCTTCAGCGAGCGGTGAAGACAAGGACATTCCTGGTGCACCGCGGCTCATCCCCTCGGACACGCTGGCTTACGTTCGCCTCGATAGCGCTGAACAGTTCCGCAAAGATTTCACTGAATCCTCAGTTGGTCAAATGTTGAATGACCCAGCATTGAAACCGCTATCGGGTGAAGTGTATCAGATTCTCGCCGAACTCTTCCAACAGGTGGGAAATGTCTTGGGGGTCTCGCTGGATGAACTTCTCGCGATCCCACAAGGGCAGGTTGCGGTTGCCGTCATGCCAGCGAACCTTTCCGAGTACCAGCAGGAACTCGCTGA
Source organism: Rubripirellula sp. (assembly GCA_012270385.1). Lineage (GTDB taxonomy): Bacteria > Planctomycetota > Planctomycetia > Pirellulales > Pirellulaceae > Rubripirellula. Next base: position 567 of record JAAXIK010000239.1, read on the forward strand.
GGAAGAGGAAGACGATGAATCACCCGAAGCGATCCGTCGTCGTATCGCCAGAAAACGGCGTCAACAGAATGCCGTTTCTGGAGTCTTCATCATGGAAGCCGACAAAAATGTAGACACCCTCATGGGCTTGATGGACAAGATGGAGCAAGCAGTCATCAGTGGTGGGTACATCCGAAGGACAACAAAAGTCGAAGGCACCGAAATGGTTAAACTTCTGCCGCCACGACAAGGCCGACCTGAGATTGAGTTCTTTGAGAAAGAAGGGACCGTTGTCCTCGGCATCGGGTATGACACCGCCGGGAAAGTTCTGGAACACTGGTCGGACAATAGCGAAGATGAGACCCTCGCGGACCGCAGCGATTTTGTTTCGATCATGTCGCGATGTGTTGGCGCTGAATCCACGCGTCCACAGGTCACCTTCTTCGTTGACCCTTATCGTATTGCAGAACGAGTGGTGAAGAGCGGTGGCGCTGCAGCATTTGTGTGGCCCATCATTGAACAGCTCGGACTTCCCAAACTAAGAGGCATTGGTGGAAGTTCATTCTCAGGTGGGGAAGTTTTTGAATCCATCGCACACATGCACATTCTGATTGATCCACCTCGTGACGGTGGATTGGGTGTCCTACGTCCTGAGGTGGTAGAGTCTGCTCCTCCGAAATGGGTCCCTGCCAACGTTGCCTCCTACACCTCGATGAAGTGGGACTTCGAAACGACCTACGAGAATATCGATAAGGTCATCGCTCAATTCCAGGGCGAAGGGCCGATGAAGCGCTTTGTTGAGGATCCGGCTATGCAACAATTTGGAGTCTCCATTCGCGAAGATCTATTGGAGAACCTGACGGGACGCTACGTGAATTGCGGTTGGGTCGAACCTTCAGCCAAACTCAATAGTCGAGTGGCGGTTCATGCGATGGAATTGAACGATAGCTTGAAAGCTAAAAATCTAATCGCAAAATTTAGGGAGCGTCGCCCCAACGATCTAACCGTTGAAACGATCGGTGGAGCAGTGGTTTACTTTGCACGGAGCCCCGGTGAAGGTCAACTTCCCGAGAACTTCCGAATTCCTGAACCTGGACTCATGGTTTTGGGTAAATGGTTGATTTACAGTGACAGTCGCGAGATGTTCACTCGCATCACACGAGCTAACCAAGAATCGCTACCTCGATTGATCAATGTTCTCGAATTTGAATTAGTGACGAGTGAGCTCGGAGGCAAACTTGATGGCGAAAAACCTTTCTTGGTTTCTTTCCTCCGGGGCGCCGAATACATGAAACAGGTTTACGATCTCGCCAAAGCTCCTGGGACGCGTGGTATGCTTCGACAAGCATCTGAGAACGCACCGTTTGCGGGGCGGATTGTTTCGATGCTAGAGCAAAATCAATTACCCGATTTTGAAAAATTCGAAAAGTACTTCGCGCCCTCCGGGACCTTCGCCTACGACGAACCCGCCGGTATCCATTTCGGGAGCTTCACCCTGCGGGCCGATGAAGATTGATTCGATTGAGGCTGAACTGTTGAGTCCTGTGCACTGATAAACTTAAGGCTCTGACCTGCGTCAAATCGACTTCACTCATGACCGAACAAAACGCAAATCGGATTAGGAGCGTTGACGCAGCTACGATTGTAGATCAGTCGACCGTCAGCTTGGTCGACCTCAAAGCTAGCCAGCGTGTTTGAATCCTGACCAGCTGCGATCAGCCACGTTGCTGTCGGATCAAGGTTGAAGTTTCGGGGTGTCGCTCCGCGAATGTGCTCTCGTTCTACCACCGTCAATTCACCGGTTTCTTGATGAATTTGGTAGACGGTAATGGTATCGTGCCCACGATTGGCAGAGTAAAGAAACCTTCCATTGGGGTGCACTCGAACCTCTGAGGCACTCGCGAATTTTTCTCTTACGAGTTGTTCGGCCGGCACACTTGCGAGGGTCTGCTTGGCTGTCATCTGCCCGCTTTGCGAATCGTAATCAAAGACAGTGACACTTAGGGCAAGTTCGTTCAGAACATAGATCCAACGGCCGTTGGGATGAAATTTCATGTGACGAGGACCGCCGCCCGGTGGCACGTTTGCGACTCCATGCGGAGCAAGGCTGCCCTGGTCTTCATCTACCTTGTAGATCACGACCTGATCGAGTCCCAGATCAGGAACAAAAGCGAAATGCTGGTCGGGTGAGAATCCCACCCAGTGAGCATGAGGAGCCGTCTGTCGATTCTCCACGCCCCCACTGCCACCCTCATGCGGAATCAGCCCCGGTTGCTCCAGCAGGCTACCTTCTTGATCCAATCGGTAAATCGCAACGGAACCGCCTCCATACTGCGCTGTCAAAAGCACGCTTCCAGAACGGTTGACCGCCACGTGAGCGGCACCCCCGTCACCAATTGGAACGGAATTCTCGTATTGAAGAGCCACTTTCGATCCGTCTTTTCGGATCTCGTAAGCGATCACCGAAGGCACTTCATTTAAAGTACCGACAGCATAGAGACGCTCGCCGTTCGGGTGCATCGCCAGAAACCCTGGGCCCGAAACCTCTGCCATCAACTCTGGATCTGTCAATTTTCCAGTCTTGGTATTTAGCAGGCAGTGGTAAATACCCTTGCTAACCTTTGCTCTCCCTGTGCCCAGCCAGATATCCACCAATTCTGTCTTCGCTCGAGCCTGAGACACTTTAGTTTGTCCTTGAATTAATGGCATGCTTATGAGATCCCCGCACACAAGAAGACTTGCACCGAGAAACAGTGTCCATATTTTTTTTTGCAAAGTCGCAGTAAGATCTGACCTAGGATTCAACATGGGTAACGCCAGAGAAAACGGAGTCCTGATGTAGTGATTAGCGGAGCAACATCATGACGCATGGCGAGGTAGCGATGCAACCATGCCGGGACATTCTGCGTTAGCTTCTCGGTAACCTCGGATAGAGAGTGATGTAGGAATTCATCCTGACTATGCCCACTAAAGATGGATCGGTGAGCTGGAGGAAGGCTGGAGCAGTCTGAGCCTGTGCCTTAGGGAGAGCGCATAAAAAACCCGTTTGCCGAGACCAAGGTCATCCCGACAAACGGGGCTGTTTGCTCGCAATCTTAAGATGGCGAGTGGGGTGGCTGTGCCGAAGCAGCAGCCCGCCGACAGTGCTACGGGTTACCACCCCGTTGGCTAGTACAGCTAATTTCCACTTGCTCACCTCCTTTCAAATAGGTTCGGTGTTCTCCAATCCGGTTGCCAACCAGAATGGATAGGAGACCACACAGAAACGGTCCGTCGCGATGCGTCATCACGACACGACAACCCGAGTATCTCCGATGCCAATGGCGACAGCAAGAGAAATCTTGGGTCACGCAATAGTCAGGACGCAGCGACGGCTCGGAAAGTTCACTCTGATCTCCAGAAAAAACAATTCCCCGCCCTTAGAGGCTGACAAAGTGAATACTATCCCAAGTTGGAAAGATTGTCGCACCTTAGACGGGATGGTCATCAACAGTGGAATGAGACGGTAACGCGGCTCGCTGCTCCCGAATGGATGAATCCCTTTACTCTACGCACGATTATGCACATCATTTGAGGACTTCCCCACACAGCGAATCTATCGAGGTGGGAGCACGGGTTTCACCGGCAAATCTATCTTCTGACCTGGTTCCCAAACCCTGATTTCGACCTCATCCACCATGATTTCGCCGGCTCCGAGGACCTCGAAGATCACGTGAAGCTCACCGTCGCGTTCGGTCTGACGATAGAGCCGGACGGGCGTCCATGCAGGTTGATTGCGTACGAGAATCCCCAGATCCGGACCGACGATGGAATCATACATTAGCAAGCCTTGGTGAGGTCCACCAAAACCAATCGTTCTCACCCAAGCATCAATGCGAACTCCGCTACCCGCTGCAAGCCGAACCGATGGACTCTTAATTTGCACAACCGTTCCTTCATATCCGCCGGGAAGCGGATCGTCGGTTAAAGATACGACACTTGCGCGAAGCGCACCTGGACCAGAGAATGCCCCTAAGGTCTCGCGAGACACATTGGACTCTGCGCGATCCATCAAACGCTTGCCTACAGTCAATCTTCCCTGACTAAAAAACTCTAGTTCATCCAACGAGCCACTGGTTAACCGGTTGCGACCCCCCCCGCGTTCATCCATCAATGGACGCCAAAAAATCTGCAACTCGGCCGCCCCCATCACCACCGGGGGGCTACTGGTTGGCTTCGGCCAATCCGGCATCAGTCGCTCCGATAATTGCCATTCGCTCCGTAGCAACCAAGCATCGGCTCTTCGAGCCATTCGCAGAGCGGATCCGAAGTCACCGCTCCGGAAGATGGGCTCAGCATCTCCCATGGTGCGTTTCGCGGCCTGAACCAGATTCGAGGACCGTTGCTGAGGTATGCGACTCATCGACTCGGCCGCTATCCAACGACTCTCGGTCCGCATCACCGCATCACTGACAAGTTGCCACCGGTCGGTGGTGGCCTTTCTAGCGAACTGTCCGGCCGACGCAGCAATCTGTCCTCCCACCGATGGATCACTACTTAAAATAATTAATTCCACTACATCGGGAGAGACGATCTCCAATCTTGGTCCTGTCTCCGTCATTTCTGGAACCAAGCGTTCGGCGGTGAAATGAGTCAAACGCCATACCGTTTGATTCACATCCCCGGGAGTTAGCTGCAACTGGATCGCTCCCCCATCTCCTGCGAGAGTTTCTGAACCTCGGGATGCAGTGGAAGTATGAATCAGTAAATCGGCATTCTCGTTCCCCAACCGACTGCAGCGATAACTACCCGCCGCAATGGATGGCGGAACCTCGATGACCGCGGTGACCACCCCAGGGGAGATCATCGCAATCATCCGATTCACATAACTCAACGCCACTGCCCGTTGAGTGTCCATCGGTTGACCCGACGCCAGACTGCGAGTCGACCGGTAGAGAACCGGTGAGGGAACGCATTCTAAGGAACGCATGGTCTGTAGCCACATCGCATGCCAATGAAAACTACTTGGGGGCGGAACACCGACGGCCTCAGCGATGGAATCTGCCGGTCTCAAAAATGACTCCGCCGCCAGGGAGGTCACAGCTACACCCTGCCCGTCATCGTTTCCTAAACGGCTCAGCCTACGATTCAATTCCTTGACTGCCTCATCGGCACTCAAAGAACGTTCTCTCGGTGGCAAGTCCTGGATCAGCCCATCCAGGAACGCAGAGTAAGAACTCCACGACTCGGTGGGTGCACCGATCATCGGTCGCTGCCATCGTTCAGGAAAGGAACGCAGACGCTGCACCGCTTTCTCGGTCTGATCCAACGTTGAGGTATCCAAAACATCTGAGCTCCCCAAAAACCAGCCTGCTACGGGTTCCAGGAGGGATTCTAAAACCGGATCAATCCTCGACGGCGGCGGTGAATAAATTTGAAGTCGATTTTGAATAGCAGCTCGAAGCAGATCGGCATCTGGCATTTCATTGGTAAGGATTGCGTCGAAACCAAGGGATCTGACCCATCCCAGCGGCTCACCGTTATATTGCAAAATTCGCGTTACCGTTTCAGCAGGGAAGACCGGACCTTGCTCGGCTAGAAGTCCAGATCGACTGGGGTCTTTCGTTCCCCCCGGAAC
>JAAXIK010000239.1:6172-12677 GCA_012270385.1 Rubripirellula sp.
ATATTAGTGCTGATGAAATGGAGGCGAGAGCCTTAGGCTACAATGTAAATTTTGATAATCCTACTGACCTACAAGGAGAAAACGGATTTTTTAGAGTAAACGAAGCAGCCACAGGAATGATGTTGGTTAAAAGAGAAGTATTTACAACCATGATGAAAAAGTTTCCTGAGAGAAAGTATGAAACCGATCAGATAGTCAATGGGCTATATTATAGATCAAATAATTGTTACGATTTATTCGCTGTCGGACCCGATCACTAATTAGCATTGCTTAATATTTAATCCACGTAAGGGTCAGCCAGATCCACACCGGGCCCATATTCGCCACGTAATGCGACATGCTTTAGCCGCAAAGACTTCTCAATCGATCCAATTCCCAGCAAAGCGAATTCACCCGGTGCTTTGTAGTCTGCGCCGTACAGAGTGACGGCAACGACCTTTTTGGTAGTCGGGTCTTTGACGTAAGGGAATCTAACTCGAAAGCCGATGGTAGCCCCAGGTTTGGCACTCATCAACTTAACGCTGTCAGTCAGATCATCCAACGGGAGCACCGGTTCAATCGGATAAACCAGCTGAGCCTCGCTACCGTTAGCAGCGGCGAAGTTAATGACTTCACAGCTACCCCCCGCAACTCCTCCATCGAGGAGATGCTTCTGCTCAACGATCTTGGCATCGCAATCGGTACGTCCCAAATACCAACGCGGCGGATAGGTATCCAGCGGATCGTAGAGCTGAGCAAAACAAGGTGATCCAATGCAGACACTCGTTAAGGCCATCAGCCACAAAGTAACTCGCAATCTTTGCCAAGTCGTCGCATCTGTCTTCGTTACAGAATTAGTCATGCCGTCTTCAACGTAGTTTGTTTGACCCTCGGGCAGTTGAGCGGAACAATCCCATCAACAGGTCGATGGAGCAGGTCAAACGTGTTCTTGCCAGCCTGTGCTTACCGTGCATTTGAGCGTCACTGAAGCTTCCTCCTTCAAGTCAGAACACCCCTCAAGGTGATCACTGGATCGGGCCGCTCCGGAGAACCAGTCAAGTGTGTTGCAAATCCACATCACGCGTTGCTTGCCCACCATGACCAGCAGGAAAGACACGAACAGTCCCCTAAACTCAAGGGATAACATGATTTAACGCAATAAGCCAAGGTGAATCACTGTTGTTTTTTTTCAACACTACGGAATAACATTCCATTCACCCAGAATGACGCAAACCCATACCATGCAATCACTTGCGACCACGGAACGGAAGCTCGCCAACCTCTTTGGCACTTTAGCTGCACCGGATGCTCAACTGTTACAACCCGCTAATTCGAAATAATTGAGCCCACCGGAATGCCCAACACCATTGGAACCTTCAGCAAAGTAGAAGAAAGCCCAACTGAGATCCAGCAGCTCGCAGTTGCTCTGCAGGATCTTCCCTTGGAGTTTCGCGACACCATTGCCCCAGCCATGCAGAAAGTCATCAATAGCAGCATTCGTAGGCGGCGAATTCTTAGCATGGTTCAGGAGGCATTGGCTCAATTGCGACTCGATATGAAATACCTCATCTTCGACCTGGAAGCCACGCGTCGAGAACGAGATACCTTCAGGGACCAACTCGAAGAAGAGAGCTCCTAGAGGCAACGACGTTGAGGCAAAACCAAGGGCGCAACCACGCTGGGCAACCCTCGTTCGATTTGACAAAACCGTTTTGAACTTTGTGGTTTGTCTTCCCGGCCGGCCCTTCCGCTGGTCCAACCTTTTTGAAACAGCCACTGAAATATGGCGAGCGAATCCCAGGGTCGCCCGTGGGGAATGCGGTATACAACGCTTTGGCGTCATGGGGATCGCTTGCCGTCCTGTTAACCTGTGTTGGGTAGAAGTTACACGGGTCAACGGGCGTCAGGAAATTGCGACATGTCATCAGGTTTCAGTAGCTTATTGAAGCGGCGGCAAGATCTAACACGGGAAAACAACTTCCTCCTCTTGCGAAATAGCATGAATCATTTTCACTCGAAGATTCGCAACGGGTTGGTTTTGTTCGCCGCGGCCGTGAGGGGACTGATTTTCTTTCTCGATGACTGGCAAAGAGACCTATCGATCAATCATGCGAGATTGGAAGAATCTGCGAAGAATCCATTCCTGCGACCCATCTCCTTACCCACCACACCCGGGCAAGCAGTTTCACTTACAAAAGAATGGGCCAAGAACCACCGTCTCTGGAATTTTGTATCGGAATCTACTAGAAACGGAACTATCACGCTCAAAATGACCCGACGCACTCGCGTCTTTCGATTCATTGACGACATCACGATTGAATTTCACGAGACCACCTCCGGAGTACGAGTGGAGGCTGAAAGTCGCTCTCGAGTCGGAAAAGGCGATCTAGGTCAAAACCCGCGTAATCTGATCGAGCTCTCCAAGGCTCTGAGCAGTACGCGGAACTAGCAAACTTGGGCGTTACTTCCCTCGGAGAAGAGCTCCCACATGTCTAAAGCAACTGATATCCAAATCACCAAAGTCGACTACTACTTGCTGCCGGTCGACATGAGAATGCCATTAAAGTTTGGCCCGGAATCTGTTTCCTCGGTCACCTGCCTCCGAGTTGCGGTGGAGGTGACAGGGGCTGACGGCCGTCGAGCCACGGGCTGGGGGGAGACTCCCCTATCGGTGACCTGGGCATGGCCTAGCAACACACTGACCTACGCAGAGCGGTACGAAGCAATGGTCAATCTGACCCAACAGCTCGCAAGTGCGTGGGTGGAAAAGACCCCCTCGGGACACCCATTAGAAATAGGACACTTCTTTCAAACCGAATGCCTTCCCTCGGAACTGAGTGAGTTTAATTCCGGCCACTCCGAGGATCCCCTACCGCATTTGGCTGGGCTGATCGTAGCCAGTGCATTTGACATCGCCTGCCACGATGCGTTCGGGATGCTGCATGAAGTCGATACCTACCAAACTTACAACCAAGAGTATCTCTCCTCTGACCTGAGTCGATTCCTAACTGCTGAGGATCCGACGGTATCGTTTGAAGCAATGTACCCTTGTGATTTCCTCAATCTGGTTCCAGAAACACGGCTACCGGTTTGGCACTTGGTCGGAGGCTTGGATCCAATCGAACAAGCGGATTGCACCGGCCATGAACCTGATGACGGGTATCCAGTGACCCTCCGAGACTGGATTACATCGGATCAATTGAACTGCTTGAAGATCAAGCTTCGTGGTAATGATCAAGGTTGGGATTACGACCGATTAATTCGCGTGGGTGACTTATCAATTGAACTGGGTGTTGAGCATCTTTCCGCTGACTTCAATTGCACCGTCAAAGACCCTGCCTACGTCAATAAAATCCTTGACCGACTTTCGGCAGAGCGATCAGATATCAATCGACGCATTCTCTATGTTGAACAACCCTTCCCCTATGACCTCAAAGCCAATCAGATCGACGTGAGTTCGGTCTCAGAACGCCAACCTCTATTTCTTGATGAAAGTGCACACGACTGGCAGTATGTTGCCTTGGGTCGATCACTGGGTTGGACGGGTGTTGCTTTGAAGACATGCAAAACTCAATCCGGCGCAATCCTGAGTTTGTGCTGGGCCAAAGCACACGGGATGCCACTGATGGTTCAGGATTTGACCAACCCCATGCTCGCTCAAATCCCTCATGTTCGGTTAGCAGCTCATGCGGGCACCATCATGGGAGTGGAATCCAACGGTATGCAGTTCTATCCTGACGCATCACTTCCCGAAGCGCAGGTTCACGGTGGTATTTATCGTCGACGCAACGGACACCTGGATCTCTCAACGCTGTCGGGTTACGGGTTTGGCTACCGTCTCGACGAAATGTCGCGAGATCTACCCAGTCCCCAAACCATCTGTCGTGGCGACGCATCATGAACGGTGCCCGGTCACGACACTGGCTCTCTCGGTTTTAAAGACGCCAGAGCATCCACGATCGGGATCTCATACCGCTTTCGATTTAGAATGTAGCTGACCTGCTCGAAGACAGCATCTCTCAACAAGGTGAGTGCTTCCTCGACTCCGTCTGCGACACGATCAGGAATATGCGCATCCGCCCCGAGCGTAACAGGGATTTTGCGTTTTGCGATCTCCCGCAGCATCGATGGCATCGGGTTCATTTCCTGAATCGTTTTATTAACACCTGAAGTATTCAATTCCATTGCGATACCAGTCTTTGCGATTCGATCAAGAGACCGGCAAATATCTGGCATGATTTTCAATGGATCCCAGGCTTTAGCGGTAAAGTTCTTGATGAGATCAGGATGTGCTAGCGAATCGAATAAGCGACTTTCCGCAGCCTTCGCCAGCAGGCTGAAGTACGTGCGCTGAACCTCCACTAAATCCTCTTGCCAGTACTTTTCACGCCACTCAGAAATCTGCGGATGCACGGATCCCAATACGAAGTTGAAATCAGCGGACTGCAACTGATCTTCTAGAAAACTCTCCATGCCCTCAAAATAGTCAGCCTCCAAGCCCAATCTCACATCGACTCGACCGGCGAAGCTTTCTCTAGCTTCTTCGATGATCTCCAAGTACCGACCAAATTCACTTTCGGCCATTCGCACGCCCGATGAAAAACCGTCTGGCATCGGATTATGACAGGTTACAATCAAACCCTTTAAACCTCGCTCCTCAGCAACCGCCGCGTAATCCACAGGCCAGCCGTCAGCGTGCTTACAGAGAGGCGTGTGGGAATGGGATTCATAAATCAAAGGGGCATTCATCAGGATGATCTCAAGAATTCTTTTTTCTGGTAGTCTCAATCGATACATTAACGGGGAATGATTGTGATGAGAAGGTTACTGAAAGCACGCCGGCCCCGTGGAACAGCCCAAGCAGTGGAACTGTAGAAGGATCCAGCAGATGCGATCATGTTCTGGTCTGAGCAAATCCAAATTGGATTGCCCCGAAGACGATCTTGATGGATTAAACTCTCCCCTCGTCTTTTTTGTCGACCGTTTTGAAAATCACAATCCAGAGCAGGTGCCCCCAGCGATGAATCGAATAGCCACCCCGATGCTCTTGAACTTCTTGCTGATGTTCGTGCTTCTTGGCGAAAGAAGTCATGCACAGCAGGAAACAGACACCGACAACACAAAGCCAAATATCGTATTTATTGCCATTGATGATCTTGCATGCACATTAGGGTGCTATGGAGATGTAATGGCCCAAACACCCAATCTAGATCGACTCGCTGCATCGGGTGTCGTGTTTCAGCGCGCTTACAATCAGTTGCCGCTCTGTAATCCAACCCGTGCTTCACTCATGACAGGTTTACGTCCCGACCAGATCAAAGTCTATGACTTAGATCGACATTTCCGAGATGAGGTGCCTGATGTGGTCACGTTACCCCAAGCCTTTCAGAAGGCGGGCTATGAAGCGATTCGCGTTGGAAAGATCTACCACTACAACGTACCGGCATCGATTGGTACAGATGGATTTGATGATCCACCCTCTTGGAACGAAACCATTAATCCAAAAGGGCGAGACAAAGCGGAGGAATCGCTGATTACCAATGCTGAACCTCACCGAAAAATCAGTGCAGCGCTCAGTTGGCTAGCTGCAGACGGTGCCGACTCCGAACAAACGGACGGGATGATCGCGACAGAAGCGATACGACAGATCAAGAAAAAGCGTGAAAAGCCTATGTTTCTGGGCGTTGGTTTTTTCCGACCACACACTCCCTACGTCGCCCCAAAAAAATACTTCCAACAGTATCCACTGACCACGCTTCGACTGCCCTATTCTCCGACCGGGGATCGCGAAGACATCCCGACCGCGGCTTTCGCTCACAATTGTCCGATACCCAACTACAATCTCCCTCAACCCGTTCTGCTTCAAGCGACCCAAGCCTACTACGCCTGTGTGTCATTCATTGACGCGCAGATTGGACGAATCCTGGATGCCATTGAGAAGACAGGCCAAAGCAACCGCACGATTGTGGTGGTCTGGAGCGACCATGGCTATCACTTGGGTGAACATGAGGGGATTTGGCAGAAACGAACACTTTTCGAGCAGTCAGCCCGATCACCCTTATTGATTCGTGCACCACAATTGGAGAACCATGGTCATTCATGCCAGCGAGTGGTTGAGTTTGTGGATATCTATCCGACCATCCTGACTCTCGCAGGGCTTCCGAGGCAACCACATTTAGCAGGTCGAGATCTAACGCCACTTCTGCGTGATCCGCTTCTGGAATGGGATGAGTTTGCGGTCACTCAGGTGCTTCGTCCCGCGGACTCCAGGCTCACCAAACCGGTAATGGGATGTAGTCTAAGAACTTCCCGTTGGCGATACACCGAATGGGCTGGCGGTGTCGAGGGGCAAGAACTTTACGATCACCACACCGATCCGGGTGAATTCCACAACCTGGCCATTACGCCCGATGCGGCAACGCTTTCCCTCATCAAGACCTTGCAAACAAAACTGCGTCAGCATGCCAGCGGCGAGACACCGAAGACACCTTTCAACCCCGCACGCCTTTGATATCCCCAGCGTGAT
>JAAXIK010000502.1:0-5336 GCA_012270385.1 Rubripirellula sp.
TCTGCAGTTCTGAAACCGTTGCTTGTTGCTGGTCGGTTGGGGATGCAAGAACCGGGGGAGTTTGAGCGTTGCCGCCTCCCCCGTTGACACTTGTTTGATTGAAGAACGCAAAAAGTTGATAGTATTCGTCGTTGAGGATTGGGTCATACTTATGGTCATGGCAGCGGCAGCAATTCAGCGTCATTCCTAACCATATCGTTCCCATGGTTTCCGTCATGTCCATGACATACTCGACGCGATTCTCTTCAGCGATTCGGCCTCCCTCGCCGTTGATCATATGATTGCGATTGAATGCCGTCGCGAGTTTTTGCTCGTGCGTGGAATTGGGCAACAGATCACCAGCAAGTTGCCAACGGGTGAATTGGTCGTAAGGAAGATTGTCATTGAAGGCTTTTACTACCCAGTCCCGCCATGGCCACATCGTTCGCTCACGATCACCCTGATATCCGTTGGTGTCAGCGTATCTAGCAGCATCTAGCCAGTCCCAGGCCATTCGCTGTCCAAAGTGCTTCGACTCAAGAACACGATCGACTAACTTTTCATAGGCATCAGGCGAAGTGTCATCGAGGTACTCTTGTAATTCTTCTCTCGTTGGAGGTAGGCCAGTCAGGTCGAGATAGAGTCGGCGGATCAGTGTTTGGCGAGACGCTTCTTCGGCGGGAGACAGTGAAGAGCCCTGAAGTTTCTTTTGGATAAACAGGTCAATCTCGTTACGCACAGGCGTTGATGTGTTTTCGGAGAGTGTAGGCAGTGGTGATTTTTTGATCGGCTTGAATGACCAATGCTCTTCCCACTGCGCGCCCTGCTCAATCCATCGCTTGATCAACTGGATATCACGCTCTGAAAGTTCTCGATTGGAATCCGGTGGGGGCATTAGGATCTCAGCGTCTTCACTGATTAAGCGTTGAAAGAGTTCACTTTCCTCGCTATCCCCTTGCTCGATAACGCTCCATGCCCCTTCGGACGTATCCAGCCGTAAATCGGCTTGGCGTTGTTGGTCATCTGGACCGTGGCAGAACGAGCAGTTCTCAGAAAGGATTGGGCGAATGTCGCGTGCAAAATCGATGTTGTCCTGGGAAGACGCTGATTTAGTCAGGGGGACCAAGGAAATGAGCAGATAGATCAAGTAATAAAGGATCCTCACATCTCCTCTGGATCGCCAAACCAGAGAAAGAATCCGTTCGTGGATCTGCTTGACTTTCATGAATCGTCTATCTAGAGGTTCAGGATTTGGGAGGCTTTCCGGTTGGACCTAACATTGTAGGAAAAAAAGGACAACTCTGCTTGTCGCGGACCGCAGATTGCCAAGGGTGAAAACGCGATTTTGCCCCATTTGCTGAGCGTTCAACCTGTCGCGACGCAATCATATTGCATAACTCGAGTGTGACTCAAACAATGAGATGGGTAGGAGAGACGACCGCCAAGTCTTGCTGTGATGCAGATCATCCTCATTGATTTAGCTATTCTGCTGCCGGTCACTCATACTGCTAACGAGATTCAATTCATGATGTTAAGGTGTAATCCGAGACGTCGAAGACGCTTTCAATGGCAGCGATAAACATCAATCAAAGTCCTTTGTGCAATCATGCAGGATCTACTGGAGAAACGGAACTCGCAATTGTCATCGGTGACGATGCCACTTCCTGGAGCCTCTCACTTTGACAATGAACGCCCCCTGAATATTCCGGGACGCTATGACGGTGTTAACCTTTTCGAGGTGGTTGTCAGTTTATTTCCACATATCCAACCCAATCAGTGGCAGACATGGTTTGACGCCGGGCACATCCGCAAGAATGGTGTTCCTGTTCAAGGCAATCGAACCGTGCGAGGTGGTGAGTCTTTTATCCACGTTTTTCCAAAGACTGTCGAACCGGATGTGAATGTGAATGTTCGGTGGATTTGGGAAGATGATTCTGTCGTTGGAGTATTCCAGCCCGCGCCGCTACCGGTTCATCCCTGCGGTCGTTTTAATCGCAACACACTGATCTATCTTGTCAATCAAGTGCTGGGGGAGGGTGCGCTCAAACTTGTGCACCGATTGGACGCCAATACCAGCGGCTTGATGTTATTAGCCAAGTCAGCTGAAGCCTCCGATTCATTACGGCACCAGTTTGAATTGGGGGGAGTGGAAAAGCGGTACATCGCACGTGTCATCGGCCATCCCTTACAAGATCGCTTTGTTTGCGATGCTCCGATTGGTCGGAGTCGTGTTCTAGCTGGTGGTCGAGAGATCGAGGAATCGGGTTTGCCTGCCATTACCGAGTTTCAAGTGATGACGAGAATGAGTGATGGGACATCCGTGGTGGAAGCAGTGCCCAAAACGGGACGAACCAATCAGATCCGAATCCACTTGTGGGAGATGGGATATCCGATTGTTGGTGATCCTGCCTATCTACCCGGCAAAAGGAGAGTGAATCGTCAGACTCTGGATTTGAGTGACGGACCAATGTGTTTACACGCAGAATCTCTACGCTTCATTCACCCGAGACACAAGGAGCCGAGTCAACTTGAGGTTGGCTTGCCGGGTTGGGCTTCATTGTAATTCTCTTACCCGTTGAAGTGGCTGAGCTATTTTTTTGCCTTGAGCTCGGCAGCTTCAGCTTCGAGTTTCTGGATCTCATCTTCGAGTTGTTTTAACTCGTTGAGGTCATCCGCCTGCTCGCGCGATCCCGCTAGACGAGGGCGCAGGGTTTTGAGTTTCTTATTAATCACTTCTAGCCGTTTCTTTGCTTTTTTATCCATTGTTTTTTCATGTGTTTTAGATTGATCGTCTGATCCGCTAAATCAGGCAGTTGCTTGGTTTGATCAGATGACGATGAGTCGCCAAGGATCAATAAGTTCGAAGCCATGCAGGAGGGATTGTAGCAAAGAGCTAGGGTTTTTGTAGAACGAGCGATGTAAACGAATGCGGCTGCTTGCGGGTAATCCGTTTGGCTTAAAATTCAAACAAGGCGATGGCGAAGTGGACCGTCAAAACATAAAGCGTCGCCCAGAGCACAGTGGAGGTAACTGACGAACTGACATCGCTCGCGGAATTCTTCTCCCGAAACCCTTTGTAGTAAGCGATCGCAGCAGTCCCGATCCCGCAAAGTAGGTTCTTGCTCAAAACCCACTGCCAGCCCTCGGGCCAAAAAGCATCAGAGTGATTCGCTGAGATCCTCGCATGGAAATGTTGATCCCAGAAGTGAGCGCCGATTTGTGGGTGCGAGGACAAGAAGGTGAGTAAGCTGGTTGCTTTTGCAGCCGCGAATGCGAGCCATTCAAGTAGAGGAGTGGCGGTTGCAAAAGCCAATAAAATCGGGGTCAATAAGTAGGCATGGGAACTCAGCCCCATTGTGCTCAAAGCATCCGTCTGCCCGCCGTAGCGTTTGACTCCAACATCAGCAGTCACCGCTGCACCACACCTCGCGGCAATGAGAATCGTCGCAAGAATTGGCACAAGAATTCGGTAGAGAGCAAAGCCAACGGATGCCAGTAACTCATCGATCAATAGGGGCTGGGTGTAAAGTCGAAACGGGAGAAAACGGAACGTGAAGAAAGTGGAGGTGAATCCGATAATTAATCCAGCGACCAGCAGGTAGACCCATGCCGACGGGCCAGCGATCAATCGTAAGTAATGCGCGATGAATCTAGTTCCCCATTTCCAACGTGGGAAAAGGGGAACCATTCTTAACGGAAGGATTAAAGCGGTGCCTACTGCCGCTCCGGTGGTGTCGAGCACCTTGCTCACGAATTGGGTGAGTGGATTTTCATTTTTAGGTTTGGGTGACGAACTTGGCGACGTTAAGGCTTGTAGTCGTTCGGGCACCTGTTTCCATTGTTCATGCTCCTACCGCTCCAGCTTCTTGGTTTGCGTATTGAAGAGCAGGATATCATCAGCAATTGGGATAAGCGTTGGGTAGTCGTGGGTAACAATAACGCTAGTGCGTCCGGCCAGCCTGTGAGTTTCCCTGATGAGTTCCGCAACCTTGCTTCCGCTGGCGGCATCGAGACCCGATGTGGGTTCATCATAGAGAATGATGTCTGGTGATCGAGCCAAGGTGCGTGCGATCGCCAATCGCTGTTTTTGGCCACCACTGAGATTACCCACGGAAACATTGGCGGGAACACCAAGCTGATCCAACCACTGTGTTGCACTCCTGTTTTGATAGGCTGAGTTGGTTCGCTTTGATCGCTTCCCGGTAGAACGGTGGTCAATAGCGAACTGGATATTCGCTGTACAGGAGAGCTCATCAAACAGAGCAAATTGTTGAAAAACGACACCTACATTTCCCTTCGGATTCAATCGCGTGCCCGAGTCGTTCGACAACTTGATCTCTCCAGTCCAAGATAGCGACTCTCCCGATTGAGGTAATAGTCCCGCCAGGGTTCTTAGGAGAACAGATTTGCCAGCACCGCTAGGTCCGACGATCAGAGTGATCCTGCCAGCTGCAATGGTTTCACTTGCATCCTCGATCAGGTTTCTGCTCGGTGTACTAATGGTGACTGAATCAAGTTTCAGTTCCATTGGTGAAGATGCATCAGGGGACGATCGCCTTGACGGTTCGTCCATGAATTCTTGTCTAGCGACACGGGATTCTGGCTCTCTGGTTGAATCCTCCTCTTGATTCATGATTTACCCCCCAATCGCCGGTCAGCGGTCGTGTAAATCACTGGGTAGGGCATTGACTCTTTTGAACGTCTGACACGGGGAAGGCTTTCTGTTTCGCGAGGTAGGGCGATGACCCAATTCCTGTCTTTACCCAGAATTTGATTTCTCAATACGCGAGCAAAGTCTGGATTAATTCCCTCCGTTTCTGAACCGAAAAGATCTTCTCCAATTTGACGGATCACTGGCTCGAGTCGACGACTATTTTTCTCGAACCATTCTTCGGCACGGTCACTACTCCAAACATCAGACAACGCTACTCGCAGCGCTTCATTTTCAATGATGGATTCGCGAATCAGCTTCTGGATTAAGTTGCGGGTCTCCTTGTCCTGGGCGAGACGTGTGATACCGTCGCCGACTTGATCTCGAATCGTCTGACTGGTGGTGATGTCGCTGAGGGTCCGTTGTATCGCGGTCACCATCTCATCGGTGTGGCTTTCAAAGACCGGTAACGCGTCATCCTCCACGAAACGGTCCCACTCCTGCTGTACCAGATTACGTTTAGGCAAAGGGACTTTATCGTAGGCAGCTCGCCATCCAAATCTCCATAGTGATGCTCGATCCCAAAGTTCTCGGCCGATAGATTCCGCCACCGGTTGTGCATGAATTCGCACAATGGGGAGCAGTTCTTCCTTTGCCAAGGGAATCAGTTCGGGTTCAAAATACTGAGTGTTCCAACGGTTAAGCA
>JAAXIK010000502.1:5346-12621 GCA_012270385.1 Rubripirellula sp.
CGGATCAGTCAAACGCTCAACCATGTCGCTCGCCCTACGGCTCAGCATTGCTGCAATTTCCCGTTCGTTGCGAGCGATGGATGCACGACAGCCTTTTTCGAGTTGTGGGCCGGCTTGATTGAGTGTTTGTTGGATCAGGGGAATCAAATCATCAACGAATTCTTGTCCATAGAGTTGAAAGGTGTTGTTGAGTCGATTGGTAATCTGCTTGCGTTTCTCCTCAGGGAGTAAAGTGGAGACAACCTCGCTCAACTGACCGCTACTGCGATATGCAACGAAATCATACTCACTGGCTATCGCTTCATCACCGTACCAGCGGATAAGACTTTTTGTTCCTTCTGGGTCACTGGATTCCAGCACTAATCCGCTTTGTTTCCATTCGTTCTTCTGCTTCACAAAAACGGGAGTATGAGGCACGAGTATTTGATCTGGGTCCTCTGTTTGCACATCGGAGGTGTTGGTCATCCAAGGATGGATAACGGATGCGTCGGAAGCAAGCTGGATTGTCTCTCTAAGTGGGCCCAAAGCTGCTGCTGCAAGAATGGTTAACCAAATCAGCAAGCCGAAGATGCGTTGAAGTGGTAAATGCATGGGGATCAATACTTTGGGATGTAATTCCGTTCCAACCTCAATCGAGGCTGGTATCTGAGTGCATCTTGTGTTTTGATTCGATCTTGAGTGGGAACCCCGAAGTGGTCAAGAGGTTTTGGTCTTTCTTGAGATCATCTGAAAGAACCACTCTGGAGAACCGTGCCTTAATTGATCCACCACCACCGCGATAATGATGATGCATCCAATGATGATATAAGTATAGGTATTCGGTATGGAGAGAAGGCCACAGCCACTACGGATCGCGGTAATGATCAGGGCACCTACCATCGTGCCAATGATTGACCCGCGTCCACCGCTTAAGCTGCCACCGCCAAGCACAACCGCAGCGATGATTTCCAGTTCTTTGCCTTGTCCATCGCTGGGATTCCCGTTCTTGACATCCGCGTAATACAACAGACCTCCAATCGCAACAAAAACACCTGACAACGTATACACGGCCATCAGGGTTAGGGGCGCATTAATTCCGCACAATCTCGCGGTGGATTCACTCGATCCAATCGCAAAAACGTTACGGCCAAATACCGTTTGACGCATCAGGATCCCCGCCATCCCTGCGAGGATAACGGTGATGATCACACTCGAGGGGATTTTGAAAGCGATCTCTTGTCCGAATAGATTGATCGGCGGGATCAGGTAGTTCTCTGCAATTCGGCCTGTGTAACAAAGATTAAGCCACTCGGGGACATTCTCCTTGGGTGCGTAAACCGTCGATTCGTTGGAGAGTATCTGGCCGACGCCAAGGTAAATCGTCATGGTTCCCAAGGTGACAATGAAGGGAACAACCTTGGTCGCGCTGATGATCGTGCCATTGATCAATCCGCATCCCGCTCCGGTTAAGGTCATGAGGACTAATGCAAAAAACATCCACAGAGTGAACGCCAATGCGTCGTCACCGAAGAATGTATCAGGTGCTGCTGTCGGCGCGTTCTTTAGCATTACCGCCAGCACGGTTCCACAAAGAGTCAAGGCCGTACCAGCCGATAGATCGATCCCACCCGAGATGATGATGATCGTCATCCCAAAAGCGGGGACCGCGATGAGTGCAGCGCTATTCATCATCACTCGAAAGTTTCGAGTGGAGAGGAATTGTCCTTGTCCCCAGTATTTCTCGGCGACCGCGAAGAAGACAAGTATGGCAACCAATGCGAAGAGGGGGCCAAATTTCCAAAGCAACTTTTTCAGCATTTTTTCGTTTAACTAGAGTCGGAATGATTCTGTTCAGTCACTCAATACTTTATCGGTCTGAAGAGGTAGCGACCGACATGATGCTATCCTCTGTCCAATCGGCGGCTTCGCGAATTTCTCTTAATCGGCCTCGAGCCATCACTCCGATCCGATCACAAACGGACAGCAGTTCAGGAAGGTAAGAGCTGATGAAAAGGATGGTTTTACCTTGAGCCGCAAGCTTCCCCATCATCCGGTAGATTTCCGCCTTCGTCCCGACATCAATCCCTTTGGTGGGTTCATCCATAATCAATACTTTGGCGTTTTGATGGAGGATTCTTGCAATTGCTACTTTCTGTTGATTGCCACCTGAAAGCTCAGCGACATTCTGATATCCAGAGTGAGCCTTTACCTCCACCTCTTTCATCAATTCGATCGCTGAGTTGTCTCGCTTATCAAGATCAAGAAGGGTGAATTTAAGGTAGCGTTTTAATGATCCCATCGTTGTGTTTTCTATGATGGGAAGTTCTTGAGCGAGGCCTTCGCGTTTTCGGTCTTCAGACAGCATCCCCAGCCCCGCTCTCATTCTGGCTTTCACGGATCCTTTAATCCTGGTTCCGTCCAGTTCAATTTGACCTCCGGAAAGGTGATCGAGGCCAAAAAGCGTTCGAACGAGCTCTGTTCTCCCTGACCCCACGAGTCCTGCAATCCCGAAGATTTCTCCCGCACGAATGGAAAGATCGATGGGATGGGGTGAATGCTGGCCTCGCATCGACTTGATTTTCAATCGCACATCGCCTAAGTCATGAGGGATGTTTGGATAGAGTTCGCTGACGTCGCGACCGACCATTAGTGAAATGATTTCCGAATCGGAAACGTTCTCCATTCTTCCACTACCGACCGATCTACCATCTCGTAGCACGCTGTAACCATCGGCAACCGTCCGGACCTCTTCCAGAAAGTGGCTAATGTAGACAATGCCGATATTGTTTTTCTTCAGCCGATCAATGATTTCAAATAGCTGAGCTACATCCTTTTGAGGTAAGGAACTGGTGGGTTCATCAAAAAGAATAATCTTGGCGTTGCTGATTAAAGCTCGAGCGACTTCAACCAATTGTTGGGTTGCGATGGACTGCTGGCCGACGATCGCGGTAGGGCTGAGTGAACCTAGGCCCACCGCTTCAAGGGCTTCCTCAATCTTCTGACGCTGTTGCTTTCTAAAAAGTAGACCTTTCCCAGTTCCCGCTTGTCCTAGAAGAATATTGTCTTCAACACTCAGGTCGGGTGCCAGGTTCAGCTCTTGGTAGATCATCGCAACGCCAGCGCCTCTGGCATCAAGAGGTCCCCGTGGTTGGTACGGTTTGCCTCCGATGGATATCTGGCCCCGGTCAGCGCGATGGGCTCCGCTCAGGACTTTTAGGAGTGTGCTTTTTCCAGCTCCATTCTCGCCGATTAATGCAAGCACTTCACCTGCATTGACGTTCAGGCTTACTTGATCGAGAGCAATGGTTGGTCCAAACCGTTTGCAGATGCCCTGCATCCGTAGAAGGTGATTGGTCATGAGCTTTTGGCGATGACGCCTTCCTCGGTCCGGCTATTCAACTATCGCTGGCTTGAGCAGTTCTTGCATGCGATCCTCTGACATGTTTGCAGGAGTTGCGATGTACTCTCCCGTGGAGATAAATGCCTCGGAGGATTTGCCATTAATAGAGTCAACGATTGTAAGCACCGACTGGTATCCCATTTGAACGGGATCTTGCAGCACGATTCCACTGCAAGACCCGTCTTGAAGTGCTTCGATTAATGCATCACTTGGATCAAAAGCAATCAATTTGATTTTTTCGTTCCTTCCTGCGTTGCGTAATGATTCCAGCGTTCCATTTGCATTCGGCTCACACACTGCGAAAATTCCTGCAAGATCCTGTTCGTGAACTTGAAGTAGCTGATCTACTTTTGCTTTCGAGCTAGTGGCATTATCACCTCCACGTTGATCGGAGGATACAACCTTGATGTCCGGATAGTCTGCAATCCCGTCCAAGAAGCCCTGTTCACGTTGCTCTGTGCTTTCGCTACCCGCGATGTAGCGAAGTAGAATCACATTACCCTTGCCGCCAATCGCTTCCGCCATCGCTGCTGCGGCCATTTTACCGCCCTTGTAATTGTCCGTCGCGACATAGCTTACGATCTCTGGCCCTTTGTCTAGGCCACTGTCAAAGATGACAACGGGGATACCCTCTTCGATGGATTCTTGCACGACATCCACCAATCCCCCCTTCTGATTAGGAGCAAGGACAATACCGTCAACTTGACTAGTAATCATCGTTTTCACGACTTCGATCTGACTACCGGTGTCACTTTCAACAACAGGGCCACGCCAGATGATTTCAACGTTCCCTAATTCCTTGGCCGCTTTCTCTGCACCGTAGTGAACGGACTTCCAAAATTCATGGCTTGTCCCCTTGGGAATGACGGCAATTCTGACTGCATCACTGCTCGATCCATCCAGCGAGGTGGATGCCGGCGTCTCTTTATCTGCACTGCAACCGGCCATGACGGCAAGGAATCCCACCACAACAGTGGCCGCGACTAGGTTTTCATTTTTGGAAAGGTGGAACATCGGATACCTGAGTGGTGAAATGAGACGGATAGGGCTGAGAAAAATACGGGTTCAGATCGATCTCAGCAATCAAGGGGCTGAATAGTGTAACGTTTTCCGTGGCGTTGGGGGTTTTTCAGCAGTTGGCCTCGCTGATGGTCAGGGACGTCGATTTCCCACGACGTTTTTTCAGGGGCATGGATTTGTTTGCTGAGTCGTTAGCTGGCTTGCTGCATCAAGCCTTCAGCTCAATTTAGTTTCGACCCAAGCCGGTCATCGAGTCGAACTCCGAACACAACTTCCCGTAAATAGGACCTGGTTCACCTTGATTGATATTCTGATTACTAACGGAGTTGCCGAACCACAAACCACCGTCGGTCCCCATGAGCAGAACCTCATCTGCTTGCATGAGATTTTCTAGATGTATAGGTCTTTTCAACCAAGGGAAACCAAGGTCGTCAGCAATGATTTCGATCATCAGCTGAGTGACACCCGAAAGTACTCGATCACCCGGTGGTGAGTAAATTTCTCCGTTGGAAACGATCGCGACGTTGGAAGTGCTGGTTTCGGTGATCGATCCGTCTTGATCCAACAGGATCCCCAGTGACCCTGGGCGGTGTTCAGCAGCAAATCGATCTGCCAAGTAATAATGGACACGGGACCGCGTTTTGATGGATCTTGGCCAGCAGGTTGTGGCGGGTTGTTGTACGTCGGTGACAATTAAGGGTTGCCCCTCGTTTCGATGTTTTTCGATGCTCTGGTGATTGAGGAAATTGATGTGGAGCCCCAATGTCGGTTGGTTTTTCGCGGGCTCACCCGGTGTTGCAAACATGGTGAGGCCTACATCTCCCTCTTTTTCGACAAGCTCAGAGTTCTCAGAGATGAGTTCCATCAGTAGCGACGCAATCGCTTCAGGATCCGGGAGATTGTCAATGGCGAGCTTCGAGGTTGTCCAGGACCAGCGTCTGAGATGAGCATCGAGAGCAAAAATTCGTCCTCGGTAAGTTCGCAGTCGTTCTACCGCGGTGATTGACTGTCGAAATCCAGTATCGTCAATGCCGATACTCATTTCAGTGTGTGGCATCCACTGCCCGTTGAGGTAACCGATCCTCTTTTTGTCTGGTTCCATAAGACTCATCCATTTCGGGTAATTGGACGCACTTTTTAAACACGCGTCTGCCCCACGAAGCGGGACCTAAAGATCATTCGAAAGTGGGTTGTTCGTTGATCAGTTTTGCAATTTCCCTTCCCGCATTACAGGATTTCTGGAAGTAATAGAGTTCATCATGTTTCACTCCAATCGCATTCGAGCAATCGCGAGAAATCACCGGTAAGGTGCTGCCATCTGCTCGTGGTGCAAAACTACGTGGTCCGGTATATCCGAGGGCAAGTCTGCCTTGTACTCGATCGATCAACCAATATCTCTTCAAGATGGCGTCTCGCCGGTTATACAGAAGGGTGAGTCGGTTCATGTTTTGTGTTGCAAGTCGATGGTAACCTCTGTCATCAAGCCAAAGGCTATCTATGGCAGGGGCGATCAGGCCGGTGTTGATGGGTGCGCCTTGAATTGTTTTGTCACCCATCGATACTCCCCCGAGTGATCCGCCCGCTAAAGCGTGCAGAGCACCGGTTACCACGCGTCCGCCGAAACTGTACCCAACTAGGGTTGTCGATATCTTTCGACTTGTGTGTTGACGCAGAAGCCACGCAAGGTAAAGACCTTGTCCTTCGGTCCGCAATGCTTTGAGTCTGGCATCGTGAGCCAGGATGCCGCTTTTATCACTCTGCCAGCTCCAGATAATCCAGTCCAACGGTTGTTGAATCGAGTGCTTGGCAACGTTTTCGTAGACCAGCAGTCCTCTTTCAATCGCATCACTTGCGGTGAAACGATTGCCATGCACATAGACGACTGCTTTTTTCCTCTCGTGCAGTGCATCCAAGAAATCGTTGACCGCGACCGGCTGGAAGCGATTTTCACCGGTTTGCAACGAAACGCTGAACTGGGGTTCCTCGAGATTCACCTGACTCGCTCGCGAGACCAGTTGCCGAGTGCTCAGTAACCAGACTCGGTCTTCCTTTGCTGAGTTTTCGGCATCCTGCTCTGAGTTTTTGGTGCCAACTGAGTAATTCGCTTGGGTAGGGCGTTCATTTCCCAGCAGCATCGGCGCAGTGATGCACAGATGCAAAAGGAGGATCACTGAGTGGATCCTGAGAAACGAGAAAAAAATTGCACGCTGAGACATCGGTGTTTACCAATCCTATGCGGCCAACGAAGTAGAACGACCCTGTATTGTTGCTGAAAAAAAACGGCGTTGCATTTGCACATCACAAAACACGACGTACTTTTGTTCGGTCGAGCAGTTTAGTTTGACGAAAACGCCCGCTTTGCATATCGAGGTATTTAAGATGAATCGTCGTGTATTCACCATTGTCCTGTTTGTGACGATTGTGCCGCTGGGCACTGGATGCAGCGGGATGAAAAATTTTATTTTTGGTAAAGGTGCACCGTGTGGAATTTGTAACCGTGGGGCCTTGCCCATGACGGGTTCACACGATCCTTGTGGTTGTCCTCCTGGGACGCATACCTACCGTGGTATCGGAGAATCGGTGTGTGGTCAGGAGTATCTTGACCCCTACACTCAGCCGAACGCCCCTGCGGATGGGTTCAGTGCTCGAAAATTTGACTCAGATGGCAGTCAAATTATTTGGGAGGAAACTAAGCCAGTTGAGCCTGAAAAGAATCTGTAGGCAGGATGTGACGCGACGGTTACTGATGATTCCTCTCGCTTTTAGCGCGGGGATTTAGCTACGCTTATTTACAATGGTGTTTACGCAGGGTCATCCTGTTTCACCGTGTGGATTCGGTGTAGCCTCTCAACGCAGCTAAAGATCGTCATGTCAAA
>JAAXIK010000061.1 GCA_012270385.1 Rubripirellula sp.
CGCCAGCACCCGTTTACCCTGATCAAGGTTCACTGTGAGGAGTGAAAAGTCAGGTCGTTGCGAGATTTCATAACTTAGCTCAGGTGAAGTTCCTTTAATGGTCTCGGATGCACTTTCTCCCCCAACTGGCTGAAATGCAGAACCCTCATCTGCAACGACTTCGGCGTCGACAATTTCGGCATCGAGGATTTCATCCGATTGAGCTGGATGAGGATTGGATCCGTTGGATGGGGATTGATCTGACATATCTTTATCCACAGAAAATGATGCCCACTCGCGTGGCGTAAATCGAAATTTTTTTGAATATTCATCCGCTGCTTGTGGCGAATGACTTCGAATGCATGACTACTCCAGATTCGCTCGGAGCGAATCGCTTCTCACTACCTAGGACGCAATTTTGGACCGAGCAGTTTGCCAAAGCTCGGCGGGTTATGTGACTGGCAATAAAGCTTACCTTGACCCTTGAATTTACAAACCAAGCCTTCGCCTCCAAGAAAACTTCCGATCCAACTCGATCCAGCCTTTCCCATGCTGAATTGCAGAGTGTCTTCGAAGGCAACGATATGGCCAGTATCCACAACGTACTCACCGTTGACCTCAATTTCGTGAATCGCACCGAAACTATTAATCAGGACATCGCCGGTTCCACTGCACTTGACCCAAAAGATGGACTCGCCACTTAACAAAGCTTTCCCAAGTCCTTGCCACGTCGTGTCAATTTCAACACCTGTGTCCGATGCCATCCAGCTTGAACCCTGCACCACGAGTGAACCACCGGTCAGTGGATAGCTCACGACATCTCCTAACATGGAGGGACCAATCATCAACATCTGATTAGGTTGAGTCGCGGTGAAGTGGTTCAGGAAAAAGCTCTCACCGGAGAACATCCGTTTGAGTCCTTTCCGAATACCTCCACCACCTCCTCGAGTTTTAGAAGTCGTCTCTACCTGAAAACCGGTGTTCATGGCGACCATGGCGCCGACTTCGCAGGTCACTGTCTCGCCAGCTTGGAGCGTCAGTTTCGCAACCGTCATGGCGGGTCTTGCAATTAATTCGTGCTGCATGGGATTACACAATAAGGAGCAGTTGAAATGCAAAAAGTCAATTGAATTGAAACCAAATACCTAGAACCTACACCCTTACCAAAGGTGTGAGTTGGTCCAGGCCGCGAGTCCACCGAACGACCGTGACTGAAGGTAAATGCGTCCTGGTCCGTTCACCCGAGTGACCAATCCTTCACCGCTGAAGAAGCTGGAGAATAGTCCACCTGCCATTCCCACTTTTACGCCAACACTAGGCTCGTAAGCGACGAGATGCCCAGTGTCGACGATGTATTCACTCTCGATTTCACGTTCGAAGATACCACCATAGGCACCAAACCAAACGCGGCCGTGCCCAGAGACTTTAAGCCGGAAAAGTCCTTCTCCTCCCAGCAACATCCTCCAGCCCGCCCAGCCGAGCCCTAGTTTGACCCCCGGCTCGCAGGCAACGAAGGCACCCGGCTGTAGGAACATCGTGTTCCCGTTTAATTCGAGGCAAGTCATGTCTCCGGGAAAGGGTTGGGTGATCACGAGTTCCCCACCTTGATCCGTTGAAAATCGATTGACAAACATGGACTCGCCACCAAGGAATCTCTTGAGCACACTCTGAAGGATTCCGCCATTCCATTGAGTGGTCATGTTGATCGTCGAGCTCATGTACGCCATCGCATCGGCCTCGGCAATCACCGAATCACCTGGTGATAACTTCAAGTGCAGATTCGTGAACGAAGGCTTATCTCTTAGTTCAGCTTCCATGGTTCTCTTCCGCTACAGACTGATTCTCTAAGTGGTTGACATCGGATGCTTCGGCATCTGAGTTCTCGTTGAATTTTTCATCACCCACAAGGGCTTTTAGCGCTCGCCAATCCAGGTCTAACGGGGTGTAAGACTTCTTGGGTAACGATTGTATCATTTTTTGGGTCTCCTCGATCCTCGAAGCATGATCGGGGTGGGTACTCATCCAAACTAAAGCTTCGGGGACCTCGCCGTGCTCGTGTTTTAACAGTTCAAAAAGACTGGGCATCCCGCTCGGATCGATCCCCGCTTCATGAAGCATTCGCACCCCTTCAAGATCCGCATCCGTTTCCTGCTGGCGAGAATAGCTGTTGATCGACGCGCTACGAAAAAACTCTTCCGCAGCAGCCAATACTCCTGCCGTATCACCAATGATTAAGGAGACCGCGGCAGATAACCCCAGAGTCTGGCTGATGCGGCTGAGACCATGCCGCAGCGTGGCATGAGCCATTTCGTGTGAAATGACCGCAGCGAGCTGCCCCGGTGCCTCGGCGGCAGTGATCAATCCGGTGTAAACCACCATCGTCCCGCCGGGCAGGCAATAGGCATTCACGGTTGGCGAATCGATGATGTGGAGTTCAAACTCCAACCCGTCGATTTTTGCATGGTCAGCTAATCGTTCGACAATCGCACTAATCGGCTGCACCACATCAGGATCTT
>JAAXIK010000472.1:0-1861 GCA_012270385.1 Rubripirellula sp.
CCCCAGTGCGCAAGTTGCCATCGCAAGATTGACCCCATTGGATTTGGATTGGAATACTTCAACGCAGCCGGAAAGTGGCGGATAGAAGACAGCTATCAGGCAAGGGACCAAAGAGGTAGGGGGATTGGCAAACCCAAGACTTGGGCCATCGACGCGTCGGGCGCATTGCACAACGGACCCAATTTTGCAGACTACTACGAACTACGCGAGCTCATTGTCGATCGTGAAGAAGATTTTGCTCGCGGCTTCACCGAACACCTCATTGAATACGCTTTGGGTCGGCCGTTTGGATTCACGGACGAAGAACTTGCTAGCGGTGTGATCCATTCGGCCGAAAGGAAAGAATTCGCTGTCGCCGAATTCATCCATGCTTTGGTTCAAAGCAACGCGTTTAAAACAAAGTAATCGGATGTGCTTGAAGAGGAAGGCGAGGGTTTAACACTTCATTCATCATGAAGGAGTGATTTGCGGCCGAGCTACAACTAGCCCGGTGGATTCTATGGCTTGGCTTCCTCTTGAATCAGGTCGTTGTCTCTGAACCATTGCAAACAAAGATCCGGCCAAGTGGAAAGCGGGTACTCTTTAGGCCGAAGGGTAAATCCGTGACCGCCCTTCTCGAAGAAGTGAACACGAACGGATGCACCGGCTTCTTTCAACGCTTTGGCATAGACAACACTTCCGGGAAAAAATCCTTTGTCATCTTTGGCGGATACAATCAGCGTTGGGCTGAGTGCATTGGAAACCGTAAACTCCTGACTCAGTGAATCCCCCTTGTTCATGTAGGCCGGGTAGAGCAAGACCGTGAAATCGGGTTTGCAGCTGACACGGTCAAGCTCATCGACTTCCTGATAGGTTTGAATTCCAAAACCAGTACTGACCCTGGCAGCGAGGTGTCCTCCCGCTGATGATCCCATGATCCCAATCCGCTCAGGGTCTAAGTTCCACTCGGATGCTCGGGAGCGCACCATCCGGACGGCTCGCTGAACATACTGAAAAGCATCTTGCAGTTTTTTTGGGGCTCGGTAGATCAGGATAAATTCTGAGATCACGTGAACATTCAGCCTATGTTCAACCGGGGTCATCTTCGTTGTGACAAGACTCACATATCCTCCTCCCGGACATAAGATGACTGCGGGCGCGGGTTGTTCTCGATCGGGAGCGGGGAAATAGCGTAACGAAGGCGTCGTAATGTTGGTGAGGCGTATATGTCCATCGCCACGATCGGGCTTGGGGGTCCCCATGCCTTGCGTGCCTTGACTGGCTGCATCCTTGGGCCAGAGCTTGATGACTTGGGTTGCCTTCCCTTCGCTCGCACTCGCGATCACTGCGGTGCACCAAAGAGAGGTGCTGCACACAAGAAAGAAAATCAGTCGGTCTACATCTCTGGTTTTCATAGGTTGGCTTCTAGATGGATATGGTTTTCAGAGTCACAGGTGCGTCGCCCTCTGATTGGCTGCCACCGTCCGCAATCTTCCTCACTGATCATGATCCAGAAGTGGATTCTCCACGATTCTATTTTCATGAATTTGAGTCGGTAATGACCCAGTATCCACAAAATCTTCGGGTGAGACCCAGAGGTATTCCCTGCTCACTGCGGTCGCTATCCCGACGGGTGAATGAGCCCCGAATCTGACCAGAGATGTGATTCTCAGAAATAGACACGCGGATTCTCAGAATGATACGGCCTGAATCGCCCTGCTCCGCAACGCTGTCGCCAAAGTGTCCAAAAACACCGTCAATAACGGCCAAAAAAACTTTTTCTTGCCGTCATTTCCCTCTTTGGCACGGTGATTGCCTTACTACTCAATCACAGGGCGAGAAGCCCAAGTACCGCAACATGACCCCCACCGAAGACGCAACA
>JAAXIK010000472.1:1871-2495 GCA_012270385.1 Rubripirellula sp.
TCTAAACCTCCGCCACACGCGAAGTCCTGGCAGCGAGCCTCGTCGCATCAATTGCCACTCAACCCGAAAAACCCGTAGCGAGCTCCACGAGTGAGCAGTTTCACAAAATCAACGACTCGCAACCACAAGAAGTGGCGACGCAACTCAAGGGACAAGCCGGCTCAAAGGTAAATCAGAAGATCGCTACCCAAGACTTGTTTGTCACCCATCGGCCTTGGCGCACCGAACAATTGGCGCTGAACAATGGGCGGCTTGTACAAATCGCTACCGATGGCGTTAATCGGCTGCTGGTTGAAGGTAGCGAGTGGAAAAACTTTGTGCGGCCCTCGGACATTAATAATGACCAATCCATAACCGCGATCGATGCGTTAACCGTGATTAACGAATTGGCGACTCGCCGTCATAGCGACGACTTGAGCTCCGAACTGCCTGACGCTGCTGTGTTAGCACAGGGGGGAGGCAATTTTTACGATCAGAATGGTGACGGCAAGTGCACCGCGCTCGATGCGTTACGCGTCATCAACGATCTCGTCCGCAGCAACAGTGGTGTTGCGGATGATCGTGCAGAATTTAATCATCACTCGATCGCTCTCGCGGAAAACCTCAGGAGGCTTAACTCGGTAA
>JAAXIK010000483.1:0-6125 GCA_012270385.1 Rubripirellula sp.
CATAGTCTGGTGGGATCGTTGTTTTTTATAATTGACAGGAGGAAGAGAGGGTGGGGTTGGCGAGGAATCAACACGAAAGACCGAGTCTTGTGATTGCAGCCAGAGCACGGGATCTTGAAACGAGGAGAGTTCACGTGCCAAATCATGCAGGAATAACGCAGTTTCTTCCAACGTTATCGAACGTCCTTGAAACTTGGGTTTTGATTGCATGGCTTGTTCTGACGTCCTGTCTTACCAGTCATGACTGGTGCCCCAACTCATTACCGTTTGGCCGTCTTTCGATGACCAACCGATGGAGTGGATCGATTCGGGTAGATCACTTTGTCTGTGTGGGTGTTATCAGACTTGGAAGAGGTGAATCCCCAAAGCTTTACCTGAGAAAATCTACGATTCACGTTCCGTTTGCAGGTCGGGCTAATTATGACGATTATGGAGTCGTCTTCGATTAGGTTGAGTAATTCGTTCGGATTTGCCGGAGACCGGTTGACGAAAATAGTGGTGCAGCGAGAGTGAAATGATTAAACTCCCCGACTGAAAATGTTGAGCCAAGAAGATCCCAACACCTGAAGTCGAACCTCCCACCCCTACCGAGTTGTTTTATTGTCGCTGCTGCCTGCCTTTCTGCTCTTCGCCTCAGCACTACTTTTCTGTGTGTCTGAATCTGCTGTTCGGCAGCTTATGGCTGCTGAGGGTGATGCTCGTGATCCGATCCGTCTGACACACGGGCCGATGCTTGGAGGGATCACCTCGGATTCGGTGAAGGTTTGGGCTCGAACCTCAGATCCGGGAGAGTTCATGGTGCGATTCGGCACCGATGCCAATCAGCTGAATCAAGAAAGCAGTACAGGTATCACTGCGATCTCTCGTGATAATACGGGGTCCCTTCTTTTGGAAGGCTTGAAAGCAGATACGGAGTACCACTATCAAGTTCATGTGAACGGGCGGCCACATGGTCTACCCGGATCCTTTCGTACCTTGCCCAGCGCGGAGGAGTCACTGCACCCGGAGTTCAATCCTGAGGGCTTATTCAATTTTCGATTCGAAATTGGCTCTTGTGCGAATCAGAATCCGCTCCACGGGGGTGGCCATCGAGCTCTTGCTTACGAGCATCTCAATCGAGATTGGGCCGACAAAGTGCACTTCCATATTATGAATGGAGACTGGCTCTATGAGGAACTCAGAGATTATCCGCCTGAGGCTTGGCGTTTAGTTCAGGGGGTCAAGCAGAATCCGTTGCCAGTTCAAATTATGCCATCCGTGGTAGGTGTCTGGGAGAATTACAAGCTCTACCTGAGCCGAGGGCAGGAGCTCTCTAAGTGGCATCGCAATGTACCCAGCTATTTTACGTTTGATGATCATGAACTGGTGAATGATATTTGGGGAGCTTCTGAAGCGGGCAAGCGACATCGAAGAACCGTTTTTCGGGACATTGGGACTTACGCGTGGCACAACTATTTGGGATGGGCCAATCCCATGGAGCATGAGCATCCCATTCATTTTGGGCGAGGTTCCATGAAGCGAGGTAGCGATCTATTGCTGGATCCTGGAGCCGACTTCACGAAACTTCCTCTTAATTAAATGCTGAACTTACATGTTCATTGGGGAACTCCAGAAGCCGGTGTGAACGACATGCGATTTGATAATGACGAGGGAAATCAGAATTCTTACGTCTATGACATCGTGGAAGTGGTCGACGCGCACACCCTAAGGTTGCACATGAAAGCCAAGGTCGATGATGATTCGCTGAGCTACTCCATTGGTCGTCGCAGTTACGGAAAGTTCCGTGTAGCGAATTGTGAGTTCTATCTTCTCGATACACGTGGTGATCGCGATATGCATGATGTCCGGAATCGATCCAAGCCGGGTGTTTCCATGCTCGGTAAGCCGCAGCGCGAGTGGCTATTGCGTTCGATGGAATCGAGTGATGCCGATTTTTTCTTCGTCATTTCATCCGTCCCCTTTATGATTCCTCACAGCGGTGCCGGTGGTTTTGAAGCAGATGCCGCCAATAAAGAAGAAGCATGGACGGGTTTCTTCGATGAACGGGAGTTGCTGATCAAGCGATGGGAGCAGCTTGGGAAGAAAGTTTTTGTTATGACCGGTGACCTGCACAATAGTTTTGCTGTGAAGATCACCGATGACGTCTGGGAGTTTTGCTGCGGCCCACATAACAGTGTCAATCATGTGCCCGTCAATGATGAGAGCGATCGACCTGCCACCGGTAAATTCACTTTTGGGCCAAGAGAGTGTGACATCCGCTGGAGCAGTTATATCCTTCCAGATCTCCCACGGCTGGAACGACTTTATCCTCACTTTTGTGTGGTTCAGGTTAATAACGTATTCAATATGCCCCAGCAGCTCGGCGGGAAAAGATTGGTTGCCTATCCGCATCCACAGGTTGTTTTTCAGTACTATGATGGCAAGACAGGCGAATTGGCCTATGCCGAGGCCATCTCTCTAGATCGGTAATCCATTCACGAGAGCCTCCGTCTCATTAGTCCTCCATTGCTCCTCACTCACTCCTCGCTCGGGATGTACTTCACCCAGTGAGGGCGCAATCAAAGGGAGTCATCCAAGGAATATGTCATACGCTTTACTCGGTCGACTCGCTTCGCTTCTCGTCGCTTTGACCTATTTAGGTGTGGCGGCAATGTCTGGTGGATGGGGGAACCTCCTTGGTTTTTCAGTGGTTCTCAGTTTTCCACTTGCTTGCATTTGGTTTCCGGATGAGTTGGGTGAGCTAGCAACGATAAGAATGCATTCAGCATCCGCCAGCCCCGGTTGGTTAGTCGCTGCGGGTGGGTGGCTCCTGTTGATTGGACCGCTCTGGTTTGCATTCTGGGGTTAATCGACACTTTCCGAAGGGGGCTGCTCCATCCTTGGGCATGCGCGATTCTTTGGGGGCAGCTGTCTTTTTGCCAGATCTTTTGTTGAAGCCGCGGAATGCTAGCGAAGAAATCTTCAGTGCTCGGGTGTTTGCTATTCACCTTTTTTTATGATTTTTGTTAAAGAAAGGGCTGCCAGAAGAATTGGCGATACTTTGCGCAAAGGAATGCGACTTATGATATCGTTTGGTTGAAGACTTGGGGTGGGTGCGATCACAGTCGTACTCGCAGCTTATATTGCGATTGTTTCGCGAAATGGCGACACCGAGAATGTCTCAGAATGGACTGCGGAATCGACTCTCGATCAAGCACCTGCAAGCCCTTTAGGGACTGCATTGGATTCCAATTCCTTGGACAGTGGATGGCTTCAGCCGCCCGAGGTGGACCTTGCAGAAGGCACCAGCCTCTTCCCTCCGAATTCTGAACAGCCGAACGCGAGAAGCTTGGCTGCAGATAACGCCCTCATACCTTCTGCACCGCCGAGCTCGGCCTCCGCAGGTCAGGTCCGCCTGGTTCAGCATGATGAGGAAGCCGAAGATGGCGGCGTCTCTACAGCCTTCACTTCCGAATCAGCTGCGGGTTTATCAGGGCAGACGAATAGCTCAAGTCGTTTGAGTGAAGTCAGTGAATCTCAGGGTACTGCTGCCGATTCAGATTGGCTACTGCCGGATTCAACTGGTGCATCGCCAGCGGTAGCGAGCGAATCGCCTTCCGTACCTGCAGTGGACGGCAGTGGATTCCAGTTGCCGTTGGCAACGGGTGCTACCGAAGCATCGATACCCAGCGAGGCGGGAGGCACGATACTCGCGGTTCCTAGCATTCCTGCTGGTCCCAATAATGCAGCTACCGATAGT
This sequence comes from Rubripirellula sp., assembly GCA_012270385.1. Classification (GTDB taxonomy): domain Bacteria; phylum Planctomycetota; class Planctomycetia; order Pirellulales; family Pirellulaceae; genus Rubripirellula. The sequence goes on from JAAXIK010000483.1 coordinate 3,740, forward strand.
AACGCTTTGCGAGAAATGGATCCTAATATGTCCGGAGCATTCGCAAAGGAGGTTGCCGACGGCTCAATGGGGGTCTCGGAGGAACCCGATTCCGTTGCTGTCCCGATCCCTAATCCAGCAGTTACCTCCCTTGAAATCACTGGCGATATGCCGAGTTTGGGAGAGAATCAGTTACGTGAGGGTTTTGGGAACGGAAACGCACTTCGAGCAGAAGGCAATCCAGCGGATCTTGAGTTCACTTTTTCGGATGAATCCTCCGGTGAACCCATGATTTCGGCATCCTCCGCCGATGCGAGCACCGCCCTGACAGTGGAAGAGAGTTCAGGAATTGGCAGTGGATTGGCGGGAGTAACTCTTCGTGATCCATCGACTGATCCCAGTCCCGTTCAACCCGGAACCATGCGATTACCTGATGTGCAGGATTTGAATGAAGTGGTGGGTAATGGTCTTCGTTCGTCTGATTTCGATACTTCCAGCTCTGTGGTGGGAACTGGGAGCGATTTGATTCCAAGTCCCGAGATTTCTTCAACAGGGATCACGTCGGCGAGTTCCATGGAGTCCAGCCCTGTTGGTACCTTGCCATCAGTTGGATTGACAGAGCTGGCAACTTCGTCTGGGGCGGCTACAGCATCAGCTACCGTTAGCGATTCCAGTCTTTCGAGCCCCATCGGTGCTGGTCTGAGAGCAGATTCCACTAGCTTGGCCTTGGAGCCAGCCACGCAAGCTCCAAGCTTCGCCGAGGCCGTCAGCCCTGCCGTTACAGGAGGTGTCACTTCGAATGCGTTGGGCAATTCGCTCGGTTCCGGTCTCGTCGCCACCATGGATTCACCAGGAGCGAGACGCCTTGAGGGGGCTCAGACACCAAGTGTTGTGATTCAGAAAAGAGCTCCATCTGAGGTTCGCGTCGGTAAAGCCGCCTCCTTTGTTGTGAATGTTCGAAATGTTGGTCAAGTGGAAGCATTGAACGTGCAGGTTTTTGATCAGGTTCCTGCGGGAATGCGCTTTGTGGAGGCTTCTCCCTCAGCTAAACAACTCGGAGAGCAATTGCTGTGGGAGCTTGGATCGATGGCGGCAGGTGAAGAACGCACCATCACCATGCAGCTTGTTCCTGAACAGGAGGGTGAACTCGGAAGCGTTGCGAGAGTGAGCTTTGAAGCGGCTGCGTCGGTGCGGACTCTAAGCACCAAACCTGAACTGAAGATTGTTCAGCGTGTGCCGGAGCAGGGAGTATTAATCGGCCAGCAATTGGAAATTGAAATTGAGGTGTCCAATCCTGGAACGGGTTCCGCAATTGGAGTGGTGCTGCAAGAAGATGTTCCCGAGGGTTTGGAGCATCCCCGAGGCAGGCAACTTGATAATGCGATGGGTGATTTAGCTCCTGGTGAGGTACGTCGACAAGTTTTACGACTGAGAGCAGTCGCGCCCGGAATTGTCGAGAATACAATCAGGCTTGTATCTGACGACGGACTTGAAGCTGAGCATACTGTGGCGGTGCAGGTGATCTCGCCAGATTTGCAAGTTCAGCTCAACGGTCCTTCGCGTCGTTTCCTGGAGCGGCCTGCAACCTATCAGTTGCTTGTTGCGAATCAGGGCACTGCGGATGCAACCAACTTAGAAATCGCGGTTCACCTTGATCGCGGTTTTACCTTTGTGAGCACTGAAAACGAGGGATATTACGATCCGAACCGCCACGCAGTATTTTGGTCTCTCGCTTCACTGCCAGCTGGGGCCCAAGGCATGGTGCCACTGACGCTTTTGCCGGTCGAGATCGGCGAACAAGCGATCCGGATTGAAGCCGATGGGGACTTGGGGATTCGTTTCCAAGGCCAACGCACGATGAGCGTCGAAGGTTTCGCCGAACTGACCTTTGCGGTGAGTAACTCCGGTGGACCCATCGAAGTGGGGGCCGAAACCGAGTACGAGGTGACGGTGACCAATACAGGATCGATGCCGGATAAAAACGTTCAGATTCAGCTTCAGCTTCCCGCAGGATTGGAATTGCTCAGCGCCAGTAGCGATGCAGGAACAGATGGACAGGGGCTAGTCGCATTCCAGCCGATTACTCAGCTACAACCGAATCAAACGGTTAAACAGACGATCCGTGTAAGAGGATTGTCAGCTGGAGTGCATCTGGTTCGTGCAGTCGTGGTCAGCGAGCAGAGTGCGGTTCCAGTTACCAAAGAAGAGAGCACTCGGGTCTACGCCGATCAGTGAATCAAGCACTTATTTGACTCTTCTCATGTAAGTCAAAAACGCTTTATCCAGATTGACTAACGAATCACCCATGATTCGTTCGAACATCTCGATTAACTGAGATATTGTTCTATACGACATGTATCTTACAATGCTAAGCCTGATAATATTTCGGTACTTCATGAATTAAAAA
>JAAXIK010000483.1:6135-12602 GCA_012270385.1 Rubripirellula sp.
AAGCACCCATGATTCGTTCTAACTTCTCGAATCGCTCCGGTCTTGTTCTCTCCGCCAAGGGTCTTCCAAGGCTAAGCTCTCGAAGATAGTTGACGTATTCTTCTCTTCGCGTCCGAATCAGGAAGTAGGTTAGAGCCCAGCTTTCTGCATAGGCGCTCGTCGCTGTTGATCCATTTCGAAATCTCTGGTCATCCGCCAGCAGCGTCGTCAGGGACTCTTGGTGACGGTTTCGCAAGTATTGACGCCACCTCGCCAAATTGACCTGATTGACTCGTCCTATCGATCGCCATCGGCCAGGGTTCCGCATATCCGGTGATTCAAAGAAGGTTGCCAGCCCCTCGCTGACCCACATTGGGTTGTCAGCAAAACGCTTCTGCATGCCCGTGTTATACGCAAGCTGATGAGTTGCCTCGTGGATGATTGTGGCGACATTCCTTTCCCAGTTGGGAACATTAAAGGTTGTCATCCGATTGCTCGAAAGGTGATAGTAACCGATCACACTTTTTGCGGTTTCCCCAATATCATTTTCCGCATATTCGAGGAATGAATCGTAATCTCTCATCACGACTGCAACCAATGGATAGTCGGGCTCATCGAGTTCCCATCGCTGATTCTCCCAGAAAGTGAAGAAGCCGCGATGAAGTTGCTCAAAAAGGGCTCCTACTCGTTGGACGTAAGCTTCGTTGCAGTTGTAGGCGATGAGATAATGTTGTGTCGGGTAAATTGCAAATCCGGAACCTAGCTCTTCGAGAAGACGTTGTGAAACGGCTTCGGGTGATGCCGACTGGAGAGGTTCGCTGTTTTCTTGCCTTTCTAGAATTTCTTCCGGCTGGATCATCCAGATGCGACTGTCATCCGCCTGGATCATGATGCCTCCATTCTGAGCTTCCACCAGGATCGTCCCGGTGATTTTTCTTTCCTTGCTCTCAGCATCTCTAAATCGAACCGTTTCACTTGCATTGCCGATCGAAGGGCAGGCAAGTAAAAGGATCGCTGCGAAAAGGTAAACCAGCCGTGGCATCGATCGTGTTCCAAAACGAGTTCTGTAATTCGCTCTTTTGAGCATCATTGATTTACACAGGTTTCCATTGGAGGAACCCATGACCACTTCATCTTACACCACGAGTCGAAAGTTTCGTGGGGCGAGTTATCGTGACAAAGAGTATTAGACCCAGAAGTGCGACTGCGGTCAGGTACCAAAATGCCAAGGCGGCCTCTTGAAATCTAGCACCACTGTGCAAGAGGCCAAATAAACGACTTCCAACGGTTGTCATGCCCGGTGGGAGTACAGGGAGTGACGCAGGTAGGTCACCTGAAGCATAAAGTAGGGTGATGAGCCAAGCCTGCAGGAGTGTGGTTCGCAGTAGGGGCAGATCCACTTGGAGTAGTCTTGAAAAGCTAGACATTTCCATGGAAGCTGAGGCGAATAGATTAGAAGGGATCATGGAGTAACCGATTCGAATGATCCAGTACGAAATCGGGATCCCTCGCGCCATCAGCGCACAGGAGGTGGGGATGATGCTTCGCTCGTAGAGTACGGCGAATCCGGGAACTGAGAGTTGAAAGCACTCGATCACCAACATGGCAATGACGGGTCCTGGAATGATTGCCACACTGAGTGTGAGCAGATCGACTGAACGCCTCACCGCTCGAGAGCTTCGCCCCCAAGCTGCGAGGGGCCAGCTGACCAAGATAGCGATCACGCCGCTAAATGTACTCAGCACCAATGTCCAGAAGTATTCGGCTCTGAAAGTGACCGGTGCTTCAAAAATCCGTTCGGTGAGTAGCGATAATCTCCACTGAGTGACTAGATTTCCATCCATGATTTGTGCTTCTTGCCCTAGTTTGACAATCAGGCTGAAGGCGGGCACAAAGACACCTAGTGCAAGCAGCAGAAATAGGATAGCCAAGGCGATGAGTTGACTGGCTTTTGCTGGCCTGCTGATCGGCATCGCGGAGTATCGAACTGGCGAGGTTGCAATGTGCTCAGGATGATCAAGCTCAAGAATCGCTATGGGACGCTGCCGCGATGTCATCCACCACAGGGTACCGCCAACCCAAAGCACCAGGGGTAAGACGCAGGTCCGAATGACTGAATCGAGGGAAGGATTGGCCGCATAGAGTAGGTAAAATTCATCTGCCAAAGTACGAAACCCGTACAGATCTGCGATCGTCATCTCCGTTGCAGCAAGCATGGCAGTCGCCATGAGTGATGTGATCCACCAGTGCTTGGCCAAGGGTAATCGGATTTTCCACCAAAGAAGGTTTTCGCCCTGATCCAGTTTACCGGACTCCATTAGATTTTTCGGCAATCGTTGCGTGCCAAGGTAGGTGGCCAAGCAAACGATGGATGCTCCCGTAATTCCGTGAATCCAACCGGTGGCCAGTAACCCTCCAAAGAAACCGTAAGGAGCACCGGCGCCTCACCGAGCACCTGTCTGCGTCGACCGGGGCAAGCCCCATTGTCCGGCGGTGGATTCCCATGAAACGGCATGCAGAATCATGGGGGAGGCCGCAATCATTAATTGGATTGCAAGGAATACCTGATTCAATCGTTGATGAATTTTGTTGCCACGAGAGAGAATGAAGGCTGCCCAGGCACCGAGCGTCCCCAGCGTGCCCGCCAGGATGACTGCAAAAGTCATCAATTCAAACGTCAGCAGTGTGGGGCGAATCCAGGGCGACACGCGGTCTCCTCATGGTGATCAAGGGATCAGGGCTTCAATAGGCTTGATGCGGTAAGCCACCACATCACCCATCAACTCATGGTGCTCGGTGAGAGAGAGTTTAGCGAAGCAGCGATTCAACTCAAAATGCGGTCGCTTTATTCGTTGATCCTCCTTCAAAGCCAACTCGATGCACTTGGTTATTGACTTCGGATTGATGAAAAATGACCATTTCTGGGTTTCTAGCCTGATGCCTGCTGAAACCGGAAGGCGGGCGATTTCTTTTCACTCTCCAACCCGTTACGCTGAGGAATCATGACATAAGGAAACATGCTTGAAATCTCGATGCATTGACCTGCATTCGTCACGGGCGAGCGAAGACACGATATGAAAATCACTGCGATTCCGCAGCTCTACCGAAACTTGAAGCGATGGCGGGAAATACTTGCCGTGCTGAGGCGTTACGGTTTGGCGGATTGGTTAACGCAGTTTCAATTGCCTTTTCGGGATGCACTGAAGGATCCCGGTGGCGTTCCTCTTTCGAAGTACACTCGTGAACAACGTGTGAAGATGGCCTTAACCGATCTCGGGCCGACCTTCATTAAGCTTGGTCAAGTTTTAGCGGCTAGACCGGATCTCGTGGGGCCGAGCTTAGCAGAGGAACTGAAGTCACTCCGAGCCAGCGTACCAGCAGATTCTATTGAACAGGTTCGAGAGACCTTACGCCAAGAACTTGGTGAGGACTACGAGAAGCATTTTACCAAGATCGAATCGCGGCCTCTGGCCACCGCTTCCGTGGGGCAGGTTCATAAAGCGAAACTGAAGGATGGTAACGCAGTGGTTATCAAAGTTCTTCGCTCGGAAATTGAGCCAACTGTTCGGCAGGGCATGGAAGTGCTCACGGGTCTTGCTCAATTGGCTGAGCACGTTGACGCGTTCGCTGTTTGGCGTCCGTCCGACATGGTCCGCCAGCTTGCACCCATGATCACAAGAGAAATCGATTTTGCTCGCGAGAGACAGAATCTTGAACACTTTGGTGAGGTATTTGATTCTCATGAGTCCGGGGTCTTGATTCCCAGAGCGGTCCGTGAACTTTGCACGCGGAGAGTTCTGGTGATGGAAGAGATTACAGGGACTCCGTTGTCCGATTTTTTGAGAGACTCTAAGGAGCAATCGAGCCATCAACAGCAGGCGTTCTCCGATCCGACGGATCAGAGTAGTGAACAGGGTGCTATAGATGGATCCCGGGCAAACGATAGTTCTAGCACAAAAGATCGGCTCGCCGAGAAGTTGGCTGACGTCTATTTGGCGATGATCTTCGACGAGGGACTCTTTCACGCTGATCCTCATCCCGGCAACTTGATTGTCGCCAGCGATGGTCGATTAGGTATTCTCGATTTTGGCATGGTGGGGCGGATTGATGAGAACCTGCGAGAGTCCATTGAGGAGATGTTGATTGCGATTTCCCAGAGCGATCAGTATCGCTTGACCCGGCTGATTCGACGGATCGGGGACGCGCCTCTGGATTTGGATGAGTCGCTTCTCGCGATCGATGTTGCCGAATTCATTGGCACCTTTGGGCGTCAGCGATTGGGTGAATTTGATATGACTGGCGCGATCAATAGTTTGAGTGAGTTGTTGCATCGACATGCCATCACATTACCTAACCAATCCGCACTCCTACTCAAGATGATCATCTCTCTCGAGTGCAAGATGCGAGAAATGGGAGCCAGTTTCGATTCGATGGATATGGTCAGAAACTTTGTGCGTCGGGTGATGAGGCGAAGGCTTAGTCCGGAGCGTCGACTGAGGCAGGTTCGAAGAATTTATCATGAGGCGGAAAGCTTCTTGGAGTCCGCTCCCGAGGAGCTTGTTTCGCTGATGAGACAGACTCGAAAGGGTGAGTTACGAGTGGTTCTTGAGCACCAGCGAATCGGTCCAACGGTCAATCGGCTCGTGCTGGGACTGATGGCCAGCGCCGTCGTCCTTGGCTGTTCACTTCTGATGGCGATGAAAGGGCCCCCATTGCTTTTACAGCAAGAAGCTGTCCTGGGGAGGCAGGACATTAGCCTATTGGGTGTCGTGGGCGTTTTTGGAAGCTTCTCTGTCATGATGTGGCTGCTGATCGCGATTCGCCGAACAGGCCATCTCACCCGCGGTAACGAAGGGAAATGATTAGCGGGTTGTATCATTCATCAAAAGCGTCAGGGTTTCGCCAATCCGGCCTCCTTTTCAGATCCACTTGATTTCGGATCTGGCTCAATCTTCGACTTTGATCCGTAGTATCCAGTCCTCTCTTCTGATCCATTTGGCAATAAAACCATTTTTTCTTTACGTCATGCTTTGAGTAAAGCGCAGTAGGGACTACTGCGCGGTAGTAGGTGCCGCAGTATCCGGTTTTTGATGGAAACAGCCGGGTAAAATAGGGGCATCACTGGGAATCATCGACTCGTTTGGGGGCACTCGAGGTCAGTGAATTCCCAGGTCCTCATGGATGATCTCGGAGGCAAATGGGGCAAGAAGTCTCCGGGTGAACCTCAGCACGCTGGTTCCTCCCTTCTTTTCACAGGGTGGAATTTTGCGATGAGGTGGTCGAGGATTGACCGAGGGGGGGAGCGAGATCAGGAGCTAGCTTGGGGCACAATAGCTATCCTGATTCTCGCGACTCCTTTCCCCTAGCAGTGGATGCTTATCTTCGCAGGAATCTTTCGAGGGATCACGTCAGCCACTCAGGAGAAGTCAACTTGTAAAGGTCGCGATCGTCACACTGCCCTTTCGAGTCGCACTTCTTTAGGGATTCAACTCGTCATCCAAGTCCGCAGTCAATCGGTCAACCAGACGACGGATATCTTCAGTGCTGACCCCTTCTCTCTTGGCGATTTCTCTTGCGTCATCATCCTCTACTTTTAATCTTCGTTTCATTCCTGGCAGCGCTACCACTTTCGTTCGTACAGGGCCGAACTGGGTTTCGATCACTCGGATTTGTCTTGGTAGCTTGTGGCGGTGTACTGGAAAACGTCGGACGCCGATCGCCGAAGAGTGGCAAAATATAATTTGTTCCATCAAGCCGACCCGCGGCCCTGTGGTGAGCACTGAAAGTTGGGTGCCGATACGTCCCTTTTTCATGATGCACGCTGTCTGATAGACATCGAGAGCGCCTGCTTGGTGGAGTCGATCTACGCAATCCGCTAATTGTTCTGCTGTACAGTCGTCCAAATTGGTTTCAAGCATGATGGCTTGATCTGATTCCAATTCGAAGTCATAAGCAGGTTCTTCCGAGCATTCTCCCAAGAGCACACGGAGAACATTTGCTTGTTGCTTGAAATCCTTGGTGCCCGCCCCGTAACCGACTTCGGAAATCTGAAAATCAGGCAAAGGGCCAAAATTCTTCGCTGTCGCTTTCAAGATTGCCGCGCCAGTCGGTGTCGTGAGCTCCGCCTCCAAATCACTCGCTGCAATGGGTACATCCTTCAGAATTTCGGCTGTTGCGGGAGCTGGAATCGAGACGGTTCCGTGGGCGATTTTGATGCTGCCATGGCCGGTGGGTACCGGTGAGGCAATCACTTTCTGAATACCAAGGGAGTCCATGGCGAAGGCAGTTCCGACGATATCGGCGATGGAGTCGATTGCACCCACTTCGTGAAAATGCACTTTCTGCAGTGTCGAACCGTGCACTTTTGCTTCTGCTTCGGCAACTTCCAAGAAGATCTTGTGAGCTAGTTCCTTTGCGGTTTGGGGCAGCCCCGTCGCTCCCTCAATCATCTCGTCAATGTGGTGGAGATGCCGATGGGCGGGCTCGGG
>JAAXIK010000533.1 GCA_012270385.1 Rubripirellula sp.
GCGTCCAACGCGTGATTGGCGGGAAGATAAATTCAAATTCGCGCGATCAGCTGGGACACCTGGGACCGGGCTTAGAGTGGCTGGAAGGATACGTGTTTTACTCCACTCTCTATCAGAAGCCACCACCCGCGGTTTTTCCTGATGCCACGCCACCCCGTTCAACTGTGGCGATCACTCGGGAACTTGATCAGAAATTCCGCGAAATAGCTTGGAAGGCCGTTCAACAAAACCCGAACTCAGGTGTTGGTGAGTAGGAGTAGCTCAACATATCAATAAAAAGCATCTTCAATGAATGCAATTGGCTGAACTGAGCGGTAACCATCCTAACCCCGTTGTGATTTCGCCCTAAAGTGGCGTAGAGGTTGACCCTCCACCTTTTCCTGAAACCGTTTTTCATGCTTCGTAGCTCTGCCTGTAGTCCGTTCTCGCCACAACCGAAAGGAATTTGGTTTCAGCTCCCTTCTCATGATCTTGATCACCTCGCCCGGTTCTAAGCCGAACTGTGTCCTAATGGCATCAAAGCTCGTCCGATCTTCCCAAGCCATCATGATGATGCGATCCAGCTGATGTTGTTCAAAATTCTTGCTTGGATCGCTTGTCATCAGATTTACCACGGAAATGGGTTCTTCTCGATGATCTAACCTAGACCATCCATTCCAGCCTTAGCCCTGTGAGAGATGATATCGCCTCATCAAGTCCGGACAGATCCATCATGATTTTGCATTGAGTCCGGAAAGCGAATAACATCTTGGCAGTTGGACAATCAGCCGGTACGCCAACGCGACACACTTCCGTCCCAAATTTTGGCAGAAGGTGTCATTCTCACGACAGACGATACATCCATCATGACTTTCCCTTCCTGTTGCAGAGGTGCAAGGAAGGGACCCCAGTTCCTACCTAGCCTCATGAAGCTCACTCAATGAAACGCTATATCAAACCGCACGCACTCCTTGTTCTTCTCTGCTTTGGTCTGAGCGGATTGAAGCCATGCCGTGCTGAAGGCGCGAAGGAAAGTATTTCAAAGGGACTCCAGTACCTGGAGGAGAGCGGAAAACGATGGAAAGAAAAGCGCGGATGCGTTTCCTGCCATCAGATTCCACCGATGATTTGGGCGATGAATCTCGCGTTGAACGCCGGCATCGGTGGAGTGACAACCACTCAGGTCGATCAGTGGGCGGAATGGTCGACCGATTACGTGAACTTTGTCAAACCGCCTCAAAAAGCAACTTGCGATCCGAAAGAGACGATGACCGCCAATTTGGACACAATGGCCGGTCTTTTATTAGCAATTCCACCCACCGGTGCCTCCGACTGGAGAGGACGTTTTGCTGAACACCTCGTTGATCAGCAAGCAGATGATGGCAGTTGGAATCCCTGCGGGCAGCTACCCGCCCAAAAGCGCAAGATTGAAGAGACCACCTTGGCAACCACACTCTGGATAGCCAACTGCCTTGAAAACGAAGATTACGATTATCAGAGGTCTCGCGTCGCTCAGAAATTGGATGCGTTGAATACCGTGCAGACCGCAGAGATCCTCAGTCTTCTGATTCTTTTGTCTGATCACTATTCCGAAATTGATCGCGATGAGGTTCTCGATTCGCTACTCAACTCGCAGAACGAGGATGGTGGCTGGGGATGGAGACTTGACCAACAAAGCGACGCTCTTGGTACCGGCCTAGCACTCTATGCCCTCACTCAAGTCGACAGTAAACGTTCCGAGGTAATTCAAAAAGCGGCAGTCGATGCGAGGAAGTTTTTGATCTCAACGCAAGAAGCGGATGGAAAATGGTTGGTGCCTGGCACAAAGAAGTCGGCACAAGGTAGACCGACTCAAACAGCCAATGATTGGGGAACTGCGTGGGCTGTCATTGCCTTGATAGAAGAACCATCAACCAAAGATTAAGGCTGGCTTTGGACGCAATCAACCAGAACGGTTCCATAAAAGCTACCGGCGAGGAAGGTAATACTCTCGCCAATCTTTAAGGAAGCCCCTAGTATTTCCGGGGTTTCTCCCTTACTCTGCCTCGATGCCAGCAGTTTGGCAGCACCAGGAGTATTGACCCGCACATTGTGAGCGCTGAGGGCATTCTGCTCGGATGCCCGGTTACATTCCATCGGAACTTCGTCGTTCCGCGTTCTCACATTGGGACCCCTGACTCGTGCCAACTTTCGATGAACTTGATCTGCTACCTGCCTTACAGCGAGCACTCAAAGCTGCCGAATATAGCCAGCCTACCGAGATCCAAGCACAGGCAATCCCACATGGCCTAGCGGGTCGCGATATCCTTGGATGCGCTCAGACAGGGACTGGAAAAACCGCAGCTTTCGTTCTTCCAATACTTAACCATCTCGGCAGCCATCGTCGACGCCCTAAACCCGGACACCCTCATGCGTTGATTCTATCTCCCACGCGTGAGCTAGCGCTCCAGATCTCAGACAATATTTCCAAATACGGTCGATTCCTGAAAACACGAGCCACTCTGATTTATGG
>JAAXIK010000158.1:0-2103 GCA_012270385.1 Rubripirellula sp.
CCCTCGCCTTCCATCTAACTCAATACACCTTAAATCATAATGATCTTGCTGGTCTTATCGTAACCAGCTTCACTCAGAGCGGCTCGAACGAGTCGCAAGGCAGCAGTTCGCTGTGCTTCGTTCATGTCACTTAAGACGAGCCCTTTTCGATTCTTCTTCGGGATGAAGTGCCAATCCACTCGCTTCGGAGAGTCATACGGCATGAGGGCAATGGACTTTTGTTCGTCTTCAAGGGTAGAGAGAAACGAATCAGCAAACACCTTCATTTGCTTTCCAGGTGGATCACTCCGTTTCATTCCCAAAAAGACGCCCGCAATCACGCAGGATGTCAGAAGAGCTATTTTCAAGTTACGCATAATGACGACTAACCAAATCTAAAACGGGCAGGGTAGTGGGTTGGGTGGGATCTGTGTTTTCAAAAGGTGCTGAACTGACCGAAAAAACAGCCAATCGAAATAAAAACCTAGGATAAACAAGCTACCTACGGATCCTTAGATACTCCAGCACTTAGTTCAATCCGCAGTAGGCTGGGTCCAAACTATATCATGGTCGAAAGCTGCCATCCATCATCCCCCGTATTAGGGCCGAAAGAGCGTCCAACTGGGAAGCACTACGTTTAACTCCACTATGATTCCAACGGAGTAAATGGAAGTGTAATAATGGAGTCCGAAAGCGAGTATTCTCTCTGCAAGTCACCGAGTGGTTTCAATATGTAAAAACACCGCAACCCAACCCATGCTCCTCTCGGGGCTCAACCTCGAGGGATCCGCTTCCAAAATCAATACCCCAAAGCATTGAGACGATGAAACTCACCAGAACCCCAGAACCTAGGCCCGACGATCCCTACCAAGAGGCGATTGAATACCAATCGATGGATCACGAAGCGGTAAATCGAAAATTCGTTCAGGAATTGCTTTCAGGGCATGTGGGCCCACGAGTCATCGATCTGGGATGTGGACCAGCTGGTATTCCAATTGAGCTATGCAATCAAGCCGAAAACATAGATATCTTGGCGATCGATGAAGAGGCCGAGATGCTCGACTTGGCAAAACGGGAAGTCGATTCGGCGGGACTGCTTGAACGCGTGATGCTCGCCCAAGGAGACGCGAACGATATTGATTGGCTTGACGAGGAAGCTGCCGATACGGTGATCAGCAATAGCTTAATTCATCATCTCGATAATCCTGCCAACGGGCTCGCAACTGCCGTAAGATTAGTGAAAGCTGGGGGCAGGATTTTCATTCGTGATTTGGCTCGGCCCGAAACGGAATCCGAAATTGAGGATCTGGTTACGCAGTACTGTGGTGAGGAGTCTACATTCGCACAACAGCTGTTCCGTCAATCTCTGCATGCAGCGCTTAACCTCAGCGAAGTCCAGAAAATCTGCGGGGGCCTTGGCATCGATACAAAGCGCGTTCAAATGTCTAGTGATCGGCACTGGACGATCGACTGGACGAAGCCTGAATCCGATCAAGGCTAAATCAACTCCACTGATGAGCTCAACTGATCTCAACCCGCAACTATTGAGTAACTGAGTAACCATGCGAACCTACCTCGAGCTATTAGATGAAGTGCTAAATCACGGCCTGGACCGGGACGACCGAACCGGTGTCGGGACTCGAGGACTTTTTGGACGCCAAATCAGGTTCGACTTAGCACAAGGCTTCCCACTTCTAACCACCAAACGGGTTCATTTAAAATCTGTCATTTACGAACTACTTTGGTTCCTAAGAGGTGAAACCAATATCGGTTGGCTGAATGAAAATGGCGTTTCCATCTGGGACGAATGGGCCGACGCCGAGGGATATTTAGGTCCGGTCTACGGTCGCCAGTGGCGTTCATGGCAGATAGCCGATGGGTCAACCATCGACCAAATCGCAACCGTAGAGAGTGAAATCAAAAAAAATCCGCAGTCGCGAAGAGTGATCGTCTCCGCATGGAACGTTGGACAACTTCAAGAGATGGCCTTGCCTCCTTGTCACCTGCTCTTTCAATTTTATGTAGCGGGTGACCGTTTGTCTTGCCAACTCTATCAACGCAGCGCTGACGTTTTCTTAGGCGTCCCCGTCGACAGCGCCAGTGACGCGGTAGTAACCATGATGA
>JAAXIK010000158.1:2113-12575 GCA_012270385.1 Rubripirellula sp.
CATGATGATGGCCAAACAGACAGGCCTTCGCCCGGGTGATTTCGTCCACACATTCGGAGACCTACACCTGTATCGAAATCATTTTGATCAGGCGCGAGAACAGCTTAAACGGCATCCCCGACCACTGCCCCAGATGCAGATACGCACGAGCCATGCATCGATCGCCGAGTACGAATTCGAAGATTTCGTGCTCGATGGCTATGACCCACACCCAACCATCAAAGCCCCCGTGGCCGTTTGATGGCCAGATTGCCCACTGCCTAAACTTGCACTCGAGACCACCAGTAGGTTCGCGTGCCGCATTTTGAGTTTCGCGAGACACTTTCACTTGGCATGGCCTAGTTCACTAAAAACAGACAAAAAAGCCACAACATGGCTGGTCGGCAATCACAAACTTCATTCAACCTGCCTCTACAGTCGAGCTAAACCACCTTGAATGAGAAACCAAACGTACAGGCCCCCAAAACAATCGAAAACGTAGACTCAATACCACTGCGAGAGGAACAAAATGTGAGCGATGATTACCAGGGTGCCCCGCTTACGGCTTTACTCGCAATCTCGGAAGATGGCATTATCGGTGATAACGGTGATCTCCCATGGCGATTAAGCAGCGATTTGCGGCGTTTCAAAAATCGGACCATGGGAGGCGTCTTGATCATGGGACGCAAAACTTACGATTCGATAGGACGACCACTCCCCGGCAGATCAACCATCGTTCTCACTCGTGATGCGAATTGGAGGTGCGAAGGAGTGACAACGGCGTCCAGCCCAGAACAAGCGCTCCAATTAGCTGGAAAACGGGCAACTTTTGTCGTAGGCGGTGCGGAAATCTACCGACTTATGGTTCCAATGTGCGAGATGATCCTTCTCACACGGGTGATGGCAACGCTCCAAGGCGACACCCGGCTTGCGCTTGATCTATCAGATTTTTCAGTCGAAACGAGGACATTACACCCCTCTAGTGAGCGGGATGATCACGATACTGAATTTATTGAGTATCGGCGGAAGAAAAGATCATAAAAATGCACCATCGTCCCCATTGAGCAAAAAGGGGGCCGAAGTGTATATTTCGGGATTCCTGAGCCAAGCTACTTCTGCGGGAGAGATCCAGAGTGGGGTTGCTTGCATATTTTTTTGAAAAACGGAACTAATACCGGAGCTAGGCCATGCCCCGTTTGATGGGCGTCGATATCCCAAACGATAAGCAGATCCAATATTCACTCACTTACCTCTATGGCGTCGGATTGAACGTCTCGCGTGAGGTTTGCGAAAAATTGGGCATCGAACCAACTCGACCTGCCCGTGACATCCAAGAAGAAGATCTTGGGCGGATCGCGGCACTTTTGGAACGTGACTACACAGTGGAAGGTCCCCTGCGTCGTCAGGTGGCCCAAAACATCAGTCGTCTTCGAGAAATCAAGAGTTATCGAGGAATGCGGCATCGAGCAAGTCTTCCCGTGCGTGGCCAGCGAACGAAGACAAATTCAAGGACTCGAAAAGGTCCTCGTAAGACCGTCGCCGGTAAAAAAGGCGTTAAAGATCTTCGTTAGAGCGTCGGGCTCATCCAATTTTGAATTTCTAAAACATCTAACTCATCATGAGACTTTGCAGTGGCAAAGACCAATAAGAAAAAAAGAGTTCGTCGAAACGTAAGTAACGGCATCGCGCACATCCATGCAACTTTTAACAACACGACAGTGACGATCACCGATCCCAAAGGTGACACGTTGTGCTGGGCGAGTGCGGGGACGAGTGGCTTCAAGGGAAGTCGGAAAAGCACACCTTTTGCAGGGCAGTGCGCCGCTCAACAGGCAGCCGAGAAAGCTACCAAATTCGGCATGAGGGATGTCGAGGTACGCGTCAAAGGTCCTGGCTCGGGTCGTGAAAGTGCGATCACTTCTCTGCAAGCCGCCGGGCTGAACGTCAAGTTGATCGAAGACGTTACGCCGATCCCCCACAATGGATGCCGTCCTCGTAAGAAGCGTCGCGTCTAGAGAACACTTCCAGCCTGGCTGCTCGAATTGGGCTAAATCAGGTCGATCTGAGAACACTGTTGTATCCGCGGGCAACATTAGCTCGAGATACCAAAAAACATTTACTAACCTCTCTCAATCTCTGCGTTTCAGAACTGAGGTAAATACACGATGCATATTCGTTGGCGTGGCATGGAATTGCCGAATGCGTTAGAAGTCGATCGAGACACTCTAACCGAAACCTATGGCAAATTTTCAGCTGAACCCTTCGAGCGTGGCTTCGGCGCAAGTGTAGGCAACAGCCTACGTCGCGTCTTGCTTAGCAGTTTGATGGGTAGTGCCGTCACACAGATTAAAATCCGTGGTGCACAGCACGAATTCACCACCATCCCAGGTGTCTTAGAGGACATTACTGAGATCGTACTCAATGTAAAATCTCTTGTGGTTCGCAACCACAGCGATGCAACTCGAGTGATCACCATTGAGAGTGACAAAGCTGGAGTGATCACCGGTGGAGATGTCATCACTGACTCGGATGTGGAAGTCATCAACAAAAACCACGTGATCGCTACCCTTACATCCGACGTCCCATTCATGATGGAAATGGTCGTAGAGAATGGGCGTGGTTATGTGCCATCCACCGAGCACAGCACGGTGGATCACGAGATTGGGATTATTCCGATTGACGCTGTATTCAGTCCTATCACCCGAGTTCGTTACGAGGTGCAGGAAACACGAGTTGGACAGAAAACCAACTTCGACAAGCTCAATTTGGAAATTTGGACTGATGGTTCAGTGAATCCCGAGCTTGCACTCATCGAGTCGGCGAAAATTCTGCGTAAACACCTCAATCCTTTTGTTCAATACAGAGAACTCGGGCCGAGTATTTTCTCAGCTGCGAGGGGTGGTGCTGGGTCGCCAGAAGCACAGCTCGAAGCCAAACTCAATATGACTTTGGCGGATCTCAAACTTTCAGTTCGAGCCAACAACTGCCTCGAAAGTGAAAACATTCAAACGGTTCGAGATTTGGTGCAACGCACCGAAGATCAACTGCTCGAAGTTAGAAACTTTGGCGATACCACACTCAACGAAGTAAGAGAGAAGCTCTCACAGTATGGCTTGCATCTAGGCATGCGAGTCCCAAGCCAGCCAGCTTTTTAAGTTTGGCGTCACGGCAAGTTGTGCCGTTTTCCCATTTCACAGACTAAACTTTGACGGACTTGATGCCATGCGTCACCGAAGACGAGGCCGAACGCTCGGGAGAAGCCCGAGCCATCGCAAGGCACTCTTTAAAAACCTAGCCAGCGCACTATTCCTAACGGAACGTGACGCAACACTCGATGATAATGCACCGAAAACTCCTGGCCGTATCACCACGACGCTACATAAAGCGAAGGAAGTGAGACCGCTGGTAGAAAAGTGCATCACCATCGCGAAAAAATCGTTAGCAGCCGCAGAAGAAGCGAAGCAATTCGAGACCAGTGCGGAGCGAGACAGCGATGAGTACAAACAGTGGCGGAAAAGTGATGATTGGCAAAAATGGGCCAACGCCCGTGCACCTGTTGTCGCTGCTCGCCGGAGAGTTGTTCAGCTGATCGGCGATAAGGAAGCAGCGAAAATCCTATTTGATACGATTGCAGAACGCTATGTCGATCGACCAGGCGGATACACTCGTATCCTCCGATTGGCAACTCCCCGATTAGGAGATGCGGGTACAAGGGCAATCCTTGAACTGGTTGGAAAGAATGATCGAGTCAAACGATCAGCAGAAAAGCCTGCTTTTGAGGAAGAAGCACCAGCGGAGGATCAAGAAACAGTCGCCGCAGCTGCCGAAACAGAAGCTACCACCGAGGTAGAGCCTGCTACTGACGAAGATCAATAAGTCAGATACGAAAACATCACTTCAAGTGAATACACATGAGCCGCGTTGTAGATTACAACGCGGCTTTTTTAGTGGGCTAAATACATTTTTTATTAACCCCGCATGCCGTTGATACGCTTCCAAGTCCGGATTTGATCCTCGCGACCGATTTCATCTGTGAGCTGCTCCCATTCCTCGCAAACCTGCTTCAACCCTTGTGCCGGGGATAATTCGCCACTGACCGCTAGGCTGACTTTCTCGTCAAGAATCGCATAATACATCTCACCCTGCAAAAGCTTGAGAGATGGGACCGTGATCGGGATTGATAGTCGCTTAGCAAGGAAATCCTCGTAGACTCCGCCAGGCTGTGCAGGATCCACCGCTTGTGCAATGACCGATGGCATCCTCACATCACACATCCCATCTACCTGTGACTTCACAGACTCACTACCCTCGCCACCACTTAACCAACGCATAAATTGCTGTGCGATCGCGGTCTGCCTACAGACCGAAGACAGCGTAACTACTGGAGAGAAAGGGTCTAGAAGAACACGATCCGCAGCAGCCAAGCCGGGCAGAGAATGGACTTTCAACGATGAATTTGAATCCATTTTTCCCGATGGAAATGCAATCCCACCCCTCAAATCCCCTTCAGAAACGGAGCTCCAAATCTGCATCGGACTGAGATTCTTTCTCTGGTACCGCTCGCAAGTGCGAACCATTTGCTCTAAGCAGTTCACATACTCTTGCTCGTCAAGCAATGACCTCAAAGTCTCTCCTTCAAAAAGCCATCGGCGTATTCCTGAGCATCGACAGAGGAAGCTATAAGCAGACCATCCTTTCGCGGTGGGTTCCGCAGCTTCACCTCCCCAAGACTCAACCAGCTTGTCATATTCTTCCCAGGACTTAGGCGTCACCGAATCGGAGGACACGAGACAGAGCTGCATCGCACCCAGGGGTAAGCAAATCATTTTTCCAGCGTACGAAGCTGCCGAATTACGCACGGCTGGTAAGAAATCTCCCAAGTACTCCGAATCGTCAGAAAAGGAATCCCCTAACGGCACAATTAACTCTGATCGATAAATGGTCGACAGTGTTGCTAGAGATACAATTGCCACATCCGATTTCTTGTACGCATCCGCGACTTGCTTTTCAGGGATGGATGAAATTTCGTCTCGCCGCAAAGGTAAGATCTGAATTTCAATGGGATGCTCGCTTACGGAAGACCAACCCCGCTCAATGTAAGCACCATCATTCGGATCTCCCATGTAGAGAACCCGTAGAGCGATAGGTGGTCGAGTGGGGTTTGAACTCGGTTCGATTGTTGTTTCAGATTCCTTACAGCCCGCAACGAACCCGGCACTGGTCAGCATCGAAGATTGAAGTAAATGTCGACGATTGAACTTAAGCATCTAAAATTTCTCGAAAAATAATTGAAGCAACGCTGGTAATACAGAGGTGTCTTTTTAAAGAAAGCAAAAGGGTTTCACCGAAGCTGTATGATTGTCACTCTGGCGAGCTGAAATTATAGATTATTGAAACCACTCATTATGCGACTCCTCGATGTAGTCTAATTACCAACTACATTGAGAGTGTCTTACGAATTATGATGTATGGCAGTTCGTTCTGGGGGGGGAAGTTTTACTGAAGCTGAATCTCCAGTGAAGTCGACTTCAGCAGTCCTTATCTCTCAAACTACAAATCAACAATTCGCTCGGACTCCGAACCTACGCAACAGAGAAAAACATGACCTACTACCTCGGTATCGACATTGGAACAAGCGGAACGAAAACACTCTTGATCGATGATACCGGAAAAGTTCATGCAGAAGCCAATGCTGAATACCCGCTGCATCAACCTAAACCCGGATGGACAGAACAGGATCCAGAGGATTGGTGGAAGGCGACCGCGAAAACGGTCAGATCCGTCATGAAGAAATCGGGTGTTTCAGCAGATTCAGTGGGTGCCATTGGATTGAGCGGGCAGATGCATGGGAGCGTATTTCTTGACCGACAGCATCGAGTGATTCGCAAGGCACTTCTATGGAATGATCAGCGGACAGCAAACGAATGTGAGGAAATTACTTCGGCAGCAGGTGGGAGAAAGCGTCTCATCAAAATGGTAGCGAATCCCGCATTAACCGGCTTTCAGGCACCCAAGATCCTATGGATGCGAAACAATGAGCCACGCAATTTCTCACGATTGGCGAAAGTGCTCCTCCCCAAAGACGAAATAAGAAGACGACTCACCGGTGATTGCGTCACGGAAGTAAGCGATGCCAGTGGAACCCTCTTGTTAGATGTGGTGAAGAGAACGTGGTCCAAGAAGCTGATGAACTGCCTCCAACTAGACATGGACCTTCTACCAGATGTTGTGGAAAGCGAGGAAGTAACAGGCACGCTGACACCCGAAGCCGCTAAGCTGTTGGGACTCACCACCCAATGCAAGGTGGTTGGTGGTGCTGGTGACTGCGCTGCCGGAGCCATCGGAAATGGAGTAGTGCGTAGTGGGATCCTTAGCACTTCCATTGGAACCAGCGGTGTGATGTTCGTACACAGCGATACACCTCAATACGATAGCGAAGGAAGATTGCATACTTTTTGCCATGCTGTCCGAGGTAAATGGCACATGATGGGTGTCAACCTCACCAGTGGTGGATCTCTTCAATGGTGGGTGGATTCTGTACTTCGGGGGCTGAAGGGGGTTTCCGAGAAGAATCGGTATGAAGTGGCAACTTCTGAGGCGGAAGCAATTCAAGCTGGGAGTAACGGCTTGCTATTCCTTCCCTATCTCAATGGAGAGCGAACTCCCCATGCGGACTCCAATGCGCGAGGAAGTTTTGTGGGTTTGAATCTTGTTCATCAACGAGGTCATATGACACGAGCTGTCATGGAAGGAGTCACCTATGCTCTTAAAGATAGCCTCGAAATCATCGAATCACTCGATGTGCCCGTCCGACAGATACGAGCTTCAGGTGGCGGCAGTAAAAATCCTCTTTGGCGGCAAATGCAAGCAGATGTATTTGGTAAAAAAATTACAACACTTGCCGTTGAACAAGGACCAGCTTACGGGGTAGCTCTCCTTGCCGCTGTTGGCAACGGCTCCTATCGTTCGATTGAGCAAGCTTGCAAATCGACTATCGAGGTGGCAAACCAAACTCCACCTAATCGTGCGGCAGTGAAGACTTACCGGCAGTTGTTCCCCGTGTATCAACAACTCTACAGCCAAGTGAAAACGTCGATGCATCAATTAGCGCATCTACAGACCTAAAGCTAACTTTCGAACTCTCCCCCCCGTCCATCCCTTGCTACTACCCATCTTTCATCAGGATAACCAACATGCTTCGACTCTGTTTTCTATTGATGGCCATCACTCTCAGCCTGCCAAGCTACTCTCAAGAGCAACTCAAAGCTCTAATTATCGATGGTCAAAACAACCACGGTGCATGGCCCAAAACAACCATGATGATGAAATCTTATCTTGAAAAGACGGGTCGTTTCAGTGTCGATATCCAACGCACGCAATTCACTTGGAAGGGTGGAAAGCTACTTGAGGAATACCCACTTCTGGACGGAAAGAAATATCAGGACTTAGGTCAACCCAAACCTGATCCGACCTTTGGTCCTGACTTTAATCAATACGATGTGGTGGTTAGCAACTTTGGCTATAACGCGGCACCTTGGTCTGATAGCACTCAAAAGGCTTTTAATGAGTTCGTAGAAAATGGTGGTGGATTGGTGATTGTTCACGCTGCGGATAACTCGTTTGGAGACTGGGATCAGTACAATCGAATGATCGGTCTAGGAGGCTGGGGAAACAGAAACGAGAAAACCGGACCTTATGTCTATCTGAATGATGAAGGTAAGACGATCCGGGATAACACACCGGGACGAGGCGGTTCTCATGGTCCGCAACATGAATTCCAAATTGTCATCCGAGATGTGGATCATCCAATTACCAAGGGACTGCCGCGGGTATGGATGCACACTCAAGATGAGCTGTATCAGCAATTACGAGGCCCAGCAGATCAGATGACCATTCTCGCAACTGCGTACTCTGACACCAACAAAAGCGGTACAGGCAGACACGAGCCGATGCTAATGACCATTGGTTATGGAAAGGGACGGATCTACCATACCCCTATGGGACACGCGGATTACTCGATGGAATGCGTCGGTTTTATCACCACCTTCATTCGTGGTACCGAGTGGGCTGCAACCGGGAAGGTGACACTAGATGCAATTCCCTCAGATTTTCCAACAGCGGAGCAATCCAGCCAGAGACAGTTCACTAACTGACTAATGGTTGCTTCCCGCCTCGAAAACGCTGGGTGAAAAGTCCTAGCCCCTAACGTTGCGGGACGTCAGTAAAAGGTGGACGCCAGCTCGGAGCTAGACTGGCGTCGTCGATGTTGACCCCTGCCTCCACATTCCCCTGGTGGTTCAAAAGAGGATGATCAGGCATCGCCTGTAAAGAATCCAACGAGATGAACCGTACCCGGCCGTCTTCATAAAGCACGTTGATTCCGCGGCCGTCGTGCCCAAGCCATTTTGAAAGTTCATCACTCCGGCCCAGATCGCTTACAGCGAGATTCCCAACAAGTGGAGTGTCCGCCATCACAGCAAATGAGGCTCGTGATTCAAATTTCGGAGGAGTGTAGCGATCTTCATCGATTACACCCAGATTGTAAGCATAATGCCCACCCGCATAACGCTGAATCTGTTTCAGCTGATCGACTGGTGCCTGATGCAATGTGGTGACCGACTGTATTTCCCCCAAATTGACAAGAGTGTTTTCACTTGTATCAGGTGATGCGATGGATGGACACCAGCGAACTTCCGAGTTCGGCATTAACCCTGCCTCGTTCAATCGGAGTGCATAGACCCCTGCGAACGCCTCAGGACCTGATTCTGCTACTGCTGGGAGTCTCTGTTCGGGCGACCGTGAAACGAATTGGGTGAGTGCTAGCCCCAAGCGTCGCAACTGATCCTGGCAAGCAGCCTTCCTCGCTTCAAAACGTTCATTGGTCAAAGTGGGTAACAGG
The DNA here is from genome assembly GCA_012270385.1 of Rubripirellula sp. Lineage (GTDB taxonomy): Bacteria > Planctomycetota > Planctomycetia > Pirellulales > Pirellulaceae > Rubripirellula. The sequence goes on from JAAXIK010000158.1 coordinate 10,992, forward strand.
ATCCCGAAAAAGATTGTGACCGCCGCAGCGACACCGATCCAATCCAACCACCTACTCGACGTGGAGGCAGCGATCGGTGACGTGGGAACACTCAACTTGACGGAATCACAATCCTCATAGATCGATCCGCTCCTACTTGGTAGATCTGCACCGCTGGAAGCTTTAGTACCCTCTGTCGGAACAGATAACGATTGCCGGTCTATGAGGCTAAGCGTGCAAGCAACTAAGTCCACTGATGGGGGATCAACGGGGACGTAAGCGTTTTCCAATACGTCCGTCTTCTCTTTAAGCGCATCAAGCTGATCACGGAGTTCTGGCCTATCAGAAAGCAATCGTGCGATACGACGCATTTCATCGTCGCTCAACGCTCCTAGAAGGTAACCGAGAAGATCTTCTTGCATCGCCATGGATTGGAATATTGTTCGGAAGAAGCGGGAAACTACGCATTTACTCTGTAGTTTCTATGGTGAAAATAGCAGGATGGTTCAGTGTTCGGAGCTATTATCACCGTGTTTCGTCGTCATTTTGGGATAATTGTTCGTCCCACACGATTCCCAATCTCTGCACGGCGGCATGTAATCGACTTTTGACCGTGCCCACTGGAATATTAAGGACCTCTGCCGCTTCTCGGTACTTGAGTCCTTGATAATAGACCAAGTGCAGTACCTGCTGCATGGACTCCCCAAGCGAATTCACAGCTGAATTGACCCAATCGCGGTTCTCCTGCAGCGATGCGGCTGCTGATGGGTCAACGCCGTTCCCGACAAGCTTTTCCGACCAAGCCCCCATCCGATCGTCTTGGTCACTACTACTTGAGTGGTCGAGGCTGACCATTCGGTGGCGTTTGTTGCGACGCTGAGCATCGATCGCCTGGTTGGTGGCGATTGCGTAAAGCCAAGGCCGAAACCGGAGTACCGAATCAAATTGATAACACTTAAGCTGTTCCTGCAGAAAGGTTCCCTGAAACGCATCCTCGGCCAGTTCCGCCTGCCCGATATATCGGCGGAGATAGCTGTAGATCTCACGCTCGTAGCGACGGATAAGAATCTCAAAAAGCTGTCGATCTTTTGTTTCTTGGTACTCCGCGATGATCTCTTCATCCGGCCTAGAACTGCAACCATCCCCTGTTGAAGAAGCGGTAGAAGTATTAGAGGTTTGCATCAGTTAACTTTCGTCAAAACCGTTATTTGAAACTCACTTTGCCCGGTGGAACCCTGTCCCATGAACGGAGGCCTCTTTGAGACTATTCAATGCACCTGTTATCAGTATCGCGTAATCGGCTCATTTGTCAAAAAAAGCTTACTCGCTTTGCAGGGATAACCGCTTAGGCACGTGCTACGGGCAACCGATGGTCAACATAAACTCGCGAATATACCGAGCATCGACGGGATGGGGCACCCCCGAAAGCGCTACTTATCACGCAAATGGTTACTTAAAACCTTGCAATCAGATCAAGAACATGCGCAAATCCTCAAAAGCCTAGGGGGCTCACCCCCACCATCCGTCAGCCTTAATACGATAGCGGTAGAGAAAGTGTCCAGCAGCACACCCCCTTCACCACGAGCAAATTTGTCATCTTCTACT
>JAAXIK010000192.1:0-1133 GCA_012270385.1 Rubripirellula sp.
TAGCTTGAAATTTCCTTGTGTTAAGCTTTTTTCGGGCTTTCAAATTGTAATATTGGGTTCATTAGTGGGCATGTACAAAAAGAGTTGTCTTGCCACAGTCATGAGAGTGAGGCATCACCAGTTCAGTGATCCAATCTTTCAGAGTGAAGCCGCCGTTTGGAATTCACTTCATTTGCGTGATCGGGTGATGAATTGTGTTGGAGATAGGCAACAAGGATAGAAATTGGCTCAATCGGAATCATGTCCGTGCAGGTTTGGATGACCTCAGTGCCAGCACGCTTGTCATTGACAGCGATAGTCCAAGTGCCTTCAAGTTCAAGCTTAAGTTTATCACGATTTGCGTTGAGAACCACGAGGATTTCGGACCAGGGATCTCCATTTGCAGAGTTTACAAGCTTGTATGCGATCGTTTTTTTGTCCAATCCATCGATGACTTCAAAGTGCTGATTGACCTGCTCTCTGGAGTGCATGCGAAACGCAGGGTGATCGCGTCTGAGAGAGATTAGCCCCTCGTAAAAACGATAGGTTTCAATATGTTCTGTTTTCAAGGACCAGCGAATAGGATTGACTCGCGGATCATTTGAGTTGTAGCTGTTCTTCACACCATTTTTGGAGCGTAGGAATTCATCTCCCGCGTGGATGAAGGGAATGCCTTGGGAGGTAAGAATAATCCCTGCGGCGAGGTGATTCATCTTCACCTGATCTTCACGGTTATCCTCTGGAGAGGAGAGGATGATCTTATCCCAAAGGCAATGATCGTCGTGAGCTGAACAGTATTGGATTGCCTCGGTCGGGGAATCGACAGGAATTCCATCGGCGGTCGATTGAGCTTTGAGGTATTTGATAAAAGTTTCTCGTTCAGGATTAAGAACACCAGTCTGCACATAGCCGGGCTTTTTAGGATTCCAAACCGGTCCCTTGATGCTGTCGCGGATTCCGTCGTTGAATGCTGCAATCCCCGTTGCTCTCACATAACTCTGTGTCATCATCTGTTCTGCGGGAAGGTTCCTCTCCATGTCCCAGCCTTCTCCGTAGATGAGTGCGCTAGGGTTGATTTTCTTAGCCTCAACATAGATGGATTCCATCGTTTTGCGATCGATCAGTCCCATGAGGTCAAAGCGGAAGCCATCGAT
>JAAXIK010000192.1:1143-2490 GCA_012270385.1 Rubripirellula sp.
ATCTACGCGCATCGCAGCTCACGGTCGCCTGGCTCACGCACGCCGCCCCATGGAAGAAGGCGACGGCGACGACACCCGCAAACCTCGCGCCATGTCGTCCCGCTCCCGGCTTCGAACGCGTCGCCTGTTTTGCGATCGATCAGGCCCCTGAGGTCAAAGCGGAAGCCATCGATATGGTATTCATTCATCCAGAATCGGATCGTATCAACGAGGAACTTTCGGACCATCGGTCGCTCAGTAGCAAGATCGTTTCCGCATCCACTCGCAGAGCAGTAAGATCCGTCAGGATTAAATCGGTAAAAGTAATAGGGTGCGACTTGATCAAAGATAGAATTGGGATCGCTGCCTGTTGCCGCGGTGTGATTGAAGACAACATCAAGGATCACACCGATGTTTCGTTTATGTAATTCCTTAACGAGTTGCTTGAGTTCTTTTTGTCGAGCCTGACCGTTAGGATCCGTTGCATAGGATCCTTCTGGAGTTTGAAAAAACTTGGTTCCGTAGCCCCAGTCGTACCATGAATACTGGTCCGCTTTTTCTGTTTCATCTCCAAACGGGTAGTCTTGGGTAGGTAGAAGATGAACGTGAGTAATCCCAAGTTCTGTGAGATGGTCAATGCCGGTAGCTAGTCCACTTGAGTTTTTTGATCCTGCCTCGATAGCACCGAGGTATTTTCCACTTTTGCTTGACTCAATTCCCGAGTCTCGATCAATGGTGAAGTCTCTTAGGTGCAATTCATAAATGACTGCATCGGTGCTCCGTTCAAGCTTGACAAATTCATCAGACATCCAATCTGCTGGATCGGATTGGCGAAGGTCTGAAATGACACTGCGATGACTGTTGGCAGAACATAAAGTGGAGTAAGGATCACCGACGAGGTAGGACAGTGTAATGCCGGTTGACATCTCTTGATGTGTGATGTGGTAGAGGTATTCCGTTCCATGGAGGTTGCCATCCAGAGTCACCTTCCAAACGCCATGAGTGTCTCTCCGCATTGGGAGGAGTTGATTTGGTTTCGATGATCCTGATGGGTAGAGTTGAACGACAACCTTTGCCGCTGATGGAGCCCAGAGTTTGAGAACGGTTGATTCCCGTGAATAGGTGACACCGAGATCGTCTTGAGAGTATACGGGTAATTGATCGAAATCGTCGGGTTTTTCTGGGAGCCTCGATGCAAGTGCTGGCTGATCCGCGTTCAGGCTTTGGGTTGAATGTTTTGGCGTATCTTGTGTCATACCTGAATCAATAAAGCCATGTGTCAAAATCGCCACCGCTCCCATGATGAGAATAGATCGAACGATCACCGGTTGGAAAGAAAGGGTGTGCCGAGACATCACCTCACGGTGG
>JAAXIK010000358.1:0-6089 GCA_012270385.1 Rubripirellula sp.
TTTCCGGGAGGCTACCAAAAACACTGGCGGCTAATCGATATTGGCACTGATTGACGATCTCCACGGACTGTTGGATTTCATCGACTTCCATTAAATTTAGAACAGGAGCAAAGATATCTGCGTTGGCTATCTCACTTTTGGGATCCACACCACCAAATACCAGAGGAGGAATCCGTCCGGTCTTTTGGAATTCCGACATGGAGAAACGACCCGTCAAGTCATTCGCTCCCTCGTCCAACGCTCGCTGGATCAGCTGGGTCACCGAGGGAATCGAAGCGGGGTGAATCGCCAAAGGAGCAATTTTTGCAAGCGCAGGGATTAAACGCTCAAGGATTTTCTCCGAATCCTGATTTTCCACGCTCAAGCGTCGGGGCCCAATACAGGTCGCACCACCGTTGAAGGCCAATCCAAATTCGATGCAGTCACTCACTCGTTGAAAATCGGCCGTGGGACATACGACCACAGCATCACAACCGCTCAGCTCGAGAATCATCGGTGTAAGCGATTCAGAAGCTTGCTTAAATACAGCCCGTCCTGTCGCTGCCGATCCGGTCAAAACAATCAAATCGACACCTTGATCAATTGCTGCAATCGCAGCCTCCGCGGATGAATCCAAAACACGTAGGGCGTCTTGAGGGATCCCGCATTGATAAAAGGCGGAAGCAAGCTCACCGCCAATCTCCTCACAGCCAGCAGCCGGTTTAAATAGAACTTGATTACCCGCTGCGAGTGCTTGAGCAATCTGGGTACCAACGAGCAAGATGGGATAGTTCCAGGAGCCCAGGATCAGAACTTGACCGTGAGGTCTGCGGCAGACCTGATTTTGAACTCCCCAAAGCCAAATCGGACGACTCCATATTGAAAGCCGTCGGTCGGCTAAAACGGACGCTCCTCGACGTCCGATCCACTTGAGTGCCCCACAAAACGGAAGGAGTTCTCCGGAGATTGTGGTCAATTGATCTTCCCGCCAATCACGTCGGCAGAGCTCCGCCCAAAGCTCACCCGACTCGGCAACGACGGATGCAACCCTCGAGATTCGACGACATCTTTCAACGCTGGTCAGAGAGGACCATTCGGACACGGAGAGGGTTGCAGATGAGCGATCAGTCATGATGTAAAAGCTGGAACTCTGGTGACCGTGATCTTGAGATGCGGAGTCAGTACTGTACCAAAGATAAAAATGAGGGTTGGTACGTCCGGAAAGAAAACTCTCTGATGCACATCACAACGCATCTCGATCACGAACATCTGCTTGACCCTGCGAATTCAGATACAGATACGCGATACAGTGAACGGAGTTGAGGCTCCTCCTCATGGTTTGATCACCGGTTACAGAGGTGAATCCGCAACCGTCAGAGAACCTCGTTTCACACAGTTACCGTCAGGAAGAATCGTCCTATTTGAGAGCTTGTGACAACTGGAATGGTTGAGAGGAGAATAGGTTCTGCGGTTTCCAAAGGCGGCACGACAGCAAACACCCCAACAAGTAGCACGATCCTGAAAAAACGTCTCAAAGTGCTTTTTCTTGGATGGCACGTGACTTTAAACCCCTTAACTCATGGCAAAATACGTAAACTGGGGCAAAATCGAATCATGAGGTGATACATAGTGGGATGGGTAACGGGTATTTTGACGCCATCCGGTAGTCGTACTTGAGTTCGTCCTCCGTTGGGAGAAGACAGGTTGCACGGCCCCAATCGGTAAGCCAACTCACCTTTTACGAGCTTTTACTCGAACGAGAAACACTTTCGGTGGGAAATAGTCCTTTATCTGACATCGACTATTCAGAACTGTCGGATATCGGTATGCGCCGATTCAATAACCAGGACTCTTACGTTTCCGTCGTTGCCAAGACGGAAGACCGATATGCTACCCATGGTCATCTTTTTGTGGTTGCCGACGGCATGGGTGCACATGCGGCTGGGGAACTCGCGAGCCAAATCGCCACGGATCAAATCTCGCGGAGCTATTTGCGTGTTCCAGCAGGCAGTCAGGAATCTCTCAAGCTTGCTTTTGATGAGGCCAATCGTGAGATTCATAGCAAGGGCCAGAGCAACCCAGAATTCCAGAATATGGGGACAACAGCCAGCGGCCTTGCCATCACACCCCAAGGAGCATTCATCGCTCATGTCGGTGACTCTCGAGTCTACCGCCTACGCGGTTTCCAATTAGAACAGCTGACTTTCGACCATTCGCTGGTGTGGGAAATTGAAGCTAACCCCGAACTGAGATTGGATTCATGGTCAGGCCCTATTCCCAAGAACGTGATCACAAGATCGCTGGGGCCTAATGCCCAGGTTGAAATCGATGTGGAAGGTCCCTTTCCCTTAGAACAGGGTGATCGATTTATTCTTTGCAGTGATGGATTGACCGGAGTCGTCGATGACGAGGAAGTCGGCACTATCGTCGGTTGCTTAAATACTCAGAACGCGGCACAAGTACTCGTGGATCTGGCGAATCTTCGTGGCGGTCCCGATAACATTACCGTCACCGTTGTCGAAGTAAAAAAGAATCACAGCACGGATCTACCACAGGTTGCTGAGAGGACCACCCCAACCGCCAGAGCAGGTGCTTCTGGATCATTCAGCATAGCGATAGCCGCAGCTTTTTTCTCAGCGGTTTTGTTGGGAGTCTTGGGCCTGGTGATGCAATGGCCGTTTCTAATCCTCAGCGGCATCCTTTTTACCGCGGGCATTGGCATGGCATGCATCGCACGGAGCAAATCATCCGGCGAGATTAAGGTTGAACCCATCGCAAAGCCATCCAAAGCAAAATCCCCCTACCGATCCTATAACGCTCGTCCAACGAAAGATCTGTATCAGCGTCTTGGAGATACGGTACAAGCACTTCGAGAGGCCGCTGCGGATCAGAATTGGCTGATGGAATGGGATGCGGTCAACGCACATCAAGCTCGTGGTGAAGAGCATGTATCTGAAGGGAACGCGAATCATGCGATTGAGTCGCAAGCTCACGCAATCATTGAAGCGATGAAGCAATTACGGGACCAGCAGAATCGAGCAGCCAATGATACCGCAGTTGATCTCTGAGGTTGAACCTGCCATTGAGGTCGCTCCCACTAGAAAAGCGACACACCTCTTGATCCTCGCCACTACGACACACTCGTACTACTCGGCGTCACTCCAACCACCATGCAAGTAAGCTCAATGCAAACACAGCCAAACATTCTTTGGTACTGCACCGACCAGCAACGATTCGACACGATCGGTGCGTTGGGTAACCCCCATGTGATCACCCCATCCATTGATACACTGGTGCGGTCAGGAGTAGCCTTCACTCACGCCTACTGCCAGAGTCCAATATGCACACCGAGTCGGTCGAGCTTTATGACCGGCATGTATCCGTCGCGAGTCCACAACACGCGCAACGGAAATGACACATTCCCAGATTACCCACCAGTCATCACCAAACTGATTTCAGAGGCTGGCTACGACTGCGGAATGATTGGTAAGTTCCATCTTCAGAGCTCAGGTCGACGTACCGAACCCAGGATTGACGACGGCTTTTCGTACTGGAAATTTAGTCATGCTCCCAGAGACGACTGGGAAACAGGCCATGATTATGCAGACTGGGTGCGTGCCCAAGGAGGTGATCTGAATGCATTGAGGGATCACGAAGATCGCGTCCCCACAGAATTACATCAAACCACTTGGGCGACTGAAAAAGCCTTGGAGTTTCTGCAAGCACCTGAACGGAGTCGCCAGCCTTGGCTACTGAACCTGAACATCTACGATCCTCATCCCCCATTCATTCCACCGAAATCGTACGCCAATCAATTTGATGCGAAGTCACTTCCCGGACCGCACTTTAAAGATTCAGATTTGGAGCAACAAAAGAAACTTTCGGTGTTGGATTTTCAGGACGAAATCAGAACCCCCGAGGAACACGATGCCTTTTCTGCTCAGGCTCGGTACTACGCAATGATCGCGCAGATTGATGACCAGTTCCAAAGGATACTCGATTATCTTGACGCCACCGGTCAGCGGGAAAACACCGTGATCGTGTTCACGAGTGATCATGGCGAAGCACTCGGTGATCATGGATTGATGTACAAAGGATGCCGATTCTATGAGGGACTAGTTCGTGTGCCTTTGATCTTTAGCTGGCCGAATCATTTTGAACCATCGGTCACCTCGTCTGGGCTCGTGGAGTTAATGGACATGAGCGCGACACTACTTGAACTCTGTGGCGTCGAGATCCCTGACTACTTCCAAGGCCGCAGCCTGCTTCCCATTCTGACCGGTTCAGCCGACCCCAATCATTTTCGTGACTTCGTCCGGAGTGAGTACTTCGATGCACTAGACCCCCATTTCACTGGCGGCAGTGGCACCTTCGGAACGATGTACCGAACACCGACACATAAGCTTTCGATGTATCATGACAAGGAACTCGGCGAACTGTACGACCTTCAAGCCGATCCTTGGGAACACGTCGACCTTTGGGATTGCCCGAACAACCAAGCCCTAAAAAACCAAATGATACGTGAAGCCTTCGACGCGCACGTGACATTAACCACGGACATGGGATCACGGAGAATTGCTCCAATGTAGGAGGGAATTCGAAGCAAATAAAACTGAAGGTAAACTGGTTTTTTTTGCTGAATCCACACTCTCTGAATCCACCCCATGCGTTTTCTTTCCACAGCATGGCAAATCGCGTAAACTAGCGAAGTCACGGCAATCCACACTTGCCGTAAACCAGCCCCCACTCCACTGCTGCAACACACCGAGGCACACAAACATGATTCGTCACTCCCTTCTCACCTTCACGCTACTGTTGAATTTGGTGGCAATCAATGAAACTCGATCCTCAGCTGCCGAGCTGTTCAATCTTAAAAAGGGTAATGTCGAACTCAAGTCCGCTGGCTCGCTCGCTTTCGTACCCTCCAATATCCTTTTTGGTGGCGATGCCAAGGCTGCTACGATCTACGCAATCAATACCGAAGACCAAGGCATAGACGGGGCAAAAAGCTATGAGATTGAGAACCTGCTAGAGAAGATCACCGCGAGCACTGAAGCCAATGCGGAGCAGATCGGTGACCTAGCAGTAAATCCAATCACGGGTAATGCCTTCCTGTCAGTAATGTCTTCTGGGAAAGTGGACATCGTGCGTATCGCTGTTGATGGGTCCGTCTCCCAACTTGATTTGAATGGAATTGCTTTCTCATCGGTTTCCCTTCCAAACGCTCCAGAGGATAAAGTCGTCAGCCAAGGGCGGCGGCGCAACAACCCTCGAGACAGTTCAATTACCGACTTGGCGTACACGGCGGGACGCGTCTTAGTAGCGGGACTTGCTGCCGGTGAATCACCAAGCTCGGTAACGGAATTCGATTTTCCTTTCACCGAAAAAAGCGCTGGCTTTCGAGTAGAGATCTTTCACGCCGCTCATGGTCGCAATGAAGACTACGCACCGATCCAAACCTTCGTTCCCTTCAACCTCGGCAATGAGCCCACTCTCTTGGCAGGATATGTTTGCACACCACTGGTCAAAATCCCGGTTGGAAAGATTAAGGACCAAAACAAGATTTCGGGAACAACCGTTGCTGAACTCGGGAATCGCAACCGGCCCCTGGACATGCTGGTTTACGAGCAGCATGGCAAGAACTTTCTGCTGATGTCCAACAGTGCTCGTGGCGTGATGAAAATCAGCACAGAAGATCTTGAGGGAAACACTGGACTGAAGGAACGCGTGTCTAATGGGGGAGTTGCCGGCCAGAGCTATGAAACGATTGAATCGCTCGAAGGTGTTGTGCAACTCGCAAAACTGGATGACCGCCACGCTTTGGTCATTCAGAAAACTGACGATAGCCCCATGACGCTTCGATCTGTCGATCTACCATAAGCCGCGAATACGTCGGTTGCTGGAAATCAATGCGCCGGTGTTCTTTTTCCTAAAAACCGGCTCGGTAGGCTCCACAGCAGTGCTAACCCGCCCGCAAAAAAGTGTGTATTCACGACACCGCGGGTAGATCGACGTACGTCTGTGGGAATGTAAAAGTGCACCGTTACTCACTCTTCTCATATTACCACCAACCTCTTATTAATTTCCCCAAATGAAATTCCCTCGACGAT
>JAAXIK010000358.1:6099-7099 GCA_012270385.1 Rubripirellula sp.
ACACCGCGGGTAGATCGACGTTCGTCTGAGCGAATGGAGCTGTGGACCGTAACTCACTCTTCTCTTTCACCCCCAACCTCGTAATCATCGCCCAAAATGAAATTTCCAAGACAATTTGCCACCCTGATGTTTTTTCTTGCAGTGGTTAACCATTGGCACCTGTTCCACTGCAATCGCTCCGATGCGAAACAGCCGAATATTGTCTGGATCGTTTCCGAAGATAATTCAATTCACTATTTGAATCATTTCTTCCCCGGTGGAGCCGTGACTCCGAATATCGAAGCTCTTGCAGCAAGAGGCCTTACCTTCGATCACGCTTACTCCAATGCCCCTGTCTGCTCTGTCGCACGAACCACGTTAGCAACGGGTTGCTATGGTCCTCGCATTGGAACTCAATTCCATCGACGATACCAATTAGCGCCGATGCCACCGGGACTCAAGATGTTCCCCGGTCTGCTTCGCGATGCGGGCTATTACACCACCAATAACAGCAAAAAAGATTACAACGCCATCGAAGGCGAAGGAGTCTGGGATCAATCCTCCGGCAAAGCGAGCTGGCGTAATCGCAGCAACCCTTCGCAGCCCTTCTTTCACATGCAGTCGCACGGACAATCGCACGAGGGTTCCCTTCATTTCAACGAAGGTACTTTTCTCAATACGAAAACCGACACCGATCCGGCCACGGTCGACCTAGCCGATTATCATCCCGACACACCGCTGTTTCGCTACACCCATGCGTATTACCTCGCTCGGATGCAAGCGAGTGATCAGATTGGTGGGGAGACGGTGCAGATGCTGAATGATGACGGGGTACTGGAAGATACGTTTATTTTTTACTTCGGAGATCACGGTGGCGTCCTTCCCAAGAGCAAAGGTTACCTGACCGATGCGGGTGTGCACGTACCTTTGGTTGTTCGAGTCCCAAAAAACTTCCAAGAGCTGGCACCGACAGTCAATGGCTCCCGTCTAGCTGGCTTCGTGAGTTGTGGGGATTGTGGTC
>JAAXIK010000358.1:7109-12562 GCA_012270385.1 Rubripirellula sp.
GTATTGAATCTTGCCGGAGTACCTGTCCCCGAACAAATGGATGGCGTTCCCTTCTTGGGAACGGGCATTACCGACACCGAAATCAATCGCAGGAACGAGGCTTTCAGTTACGCTGATCGTTTTGATGAAAAATATGACTTTGTGAGAGCACTGCATGTCGGTGATTATCAGTACATCCGCAGCTACCAGCCCTACTTGCCTGATGGACTGAACAACAACTATCGCTACAAGAATCTCGCGTACGCACAGTGGCGTGACTTGTTTGAATCTGGTGATCTTACGGGGGCTCCGCTCAGCTTCTTCCAGCCCAAGCCCATTGAGGCGCTCTATGACTGCGCTAAGGATCCTCACCAAGTGAAAAATCTCGCCGGGCTACCAGAGCACCAAGATCGTCTCAAGGTGATGCGGGAAAAGCTGAATCAGAAACTTAAATCGCTACCCGACCTCAGCTTCTACCCGGAGAGCTATCTCGTTCAAAACGCGATGGATAATCCGACAAAATTTGGTGAGAAGCGATCTGAAGAAATCGCGAGGTTAATCAGAATTGCAGACCTCGCACTCGAAGACACACTATCTACGAGAGCAGAACAAATCTTGATTCGCTGCGCGAATTCAGAGAACTCCATGGTCCGTTACTGGAGCATGATGGCCTGTGCAGCGATGGGCACACAGTCGAGTGCATTGACTGAACTCGCTCAGAAACTACTCGAAGATCAGGAGGAAATTGTTCGCATTCGAGCAGCAGAATTCCTCGGCATTGTGGGTAAGAAAAACCCACAACCGACTCTGATTAACGTCGTGAACACCACGGGTGATCCTGTTGTTGCAACCGAAGCATTGAATGCCGTCGTCCTGTTCAAAGATTTCTATGATGGAAGATATCCTGTCACGCGGGACGATTTTCATCCTAAAACCATGGGGGCGGATGTTGACGATAGGCTGAACTATATCAATGGAATCCCCTACCCTCCGAAAAAGAAAAAGAATGCAGTGAAGCCAAAGGGAAAACCTTGATAGGAAAGTGAGTGACGACTCTAAAGTTTAAAACTCCATTTTTTTCATGCCACAAGCAAGCCCAGCAAACCACGACACCAAGCGTATGGAATCCATAAGTTTTAATCCTTCTCAAGTTGCAAAACTTGAGAAGATTGGCCAACTCTTCATTGATCAGTTGCTAGCAGAAAAAGTGGTTGCCCCAAAAGCAAACTCCACAGGCTTCTGGTTTGGTGGTGGCAACATGACGATGGATTCTGAAGGAACACTTTGGTTAGTGGGACGGTACCGCAATCATGGTGATTCCCGCACCGGTCTCCATATGGGAGAAAGGGGTTTAGAACTCGCCATTTTCGCTCCGTGGATGAGGGCAAATCCTTTGAGAAGGTCATTGCATTACAGAAAAGTGAACTGAACATTGGTCAGCGCGAAGTGCTTTCGATTGAGGGCGCGGCAATACGATTCACTCCGAAGGGTGTCGAAGTCTTTGTATCGACTGAGAAATCCGGAATCGGATATCCCGCACAGATCGATTCTTACCTAAAACCAGGAACTGGAGTTTGGACCATTGACCTGCTTCAGGCTGACTCGATCGACAACCTTGCCAACGCAAGTCCAGTGACAATTCTTGAGACAGATGACCCACAATTTATCCACATCAAGGACCCTTTCTTTGCTGACCTAAACGGCAGGGACCACTTAATGTTTTGCAGCCACCCCTATTGCTGGACTAGCTCGAACACCGGTCTCGTACCGATGGGTGAAAGTGGACTTGAACACCAGAAAATAGAATTTGATTTTTTCCCCCGGGGTTACACCTGGGATGTCGCCATGACGCGAGGAACTGCGGTGCTGTCACTGCCGCAAGTAGGTGATTTTGGTGATCACCCAGTCAACCTAATTTTTTATGATGGTGGGGAATGTGTCCGCGACCTAACAGAGCATAATCAAGCAGTTAAACGGGCTCGAGGCTATTCATGTGAAGAGCTGGGAGGTCTTGCCTACCTCACCGGTGGAAGGGGGAGTTCTCCGACCCGACTCTCAATTCTATCTCCATCGTTTGTCAGCCCGTGGGGAACAGGCTGTAGCCGATATGTAGATGTATTGGATGCGGGCGATACTTATTATGCGACTTGGCAACAGTCGCAGGATGACTATTCGCAGCCTCTCGTGCTAAACAAAATCCCGAAGCAAGCGGTCATCGATATCATGGAGGCTTGATCCACTGATTCAGGGAAGTGAGATTTTAAGAATTTCACTAAAAACGAATTGTGCACCGAAACCCGTCAGTAGTGATAATTCCACTAACCAAAGTTTACGTGTCGCCACGTGTCGAGACAGAAGTATCCCAAGTAACAAGACGAGGGAAACGAGAGTGATCGCCAAGGGTAACCATCCGCTTTGAATGGCGAGCACGTGAAAAACGACCACGCCAAAAGCGGTGAGAGCCAAGAGAGGCTGGCCTCGTCCCTGACGAACGGGTTGAATCTCGGAATCATCCACCTTCCCTGCTGCTCCGCCTCGTATCTGCTCCCACGTGACCAGAGCGAATAGAACGAGAACGAAACAACCCAGGTAAAGATCAAATCGAGGAAGACTCCCGGCTTGACTCACATTTTGACTAACAGCAACCTTCTCAAAATTCTCGACCGTCGCGTTCAAACGATCCCGCAGTTCTACTCCGACGGCGAAGGTAGGATCTAATCTCAAACGCCTTAACTCCTGAACCACAGTTGGCTCGTTCATCGCATTTTCCAAAGCCACAGCGATTCGCTCAATGATCTTGGAGGGTGTTCCCTTGGGTGCCCACCAGTAATTTGCATTGCGAAGAACCACTGGAATTCCGGCCTCCACTGCCGTGGGAACATCCGGAATGGACTCATGCCTCTGAGGGCTGAGAACTGCGATTGCTCGAATATCTCGATTAGCCGGTGTTCCCTCGGGTGCTAGGAAATCGAGGTACTCGGAGAGAGAAAAAATCCCTGCATCCAAATGGCCACCGATGATTTTCGTGTATCGATCCGCTCCACCTCCTGAGGAAACAATGGTGAAATCGGCTCCCTGAAGAGACTGCTCCAACTGCAAAGCAGCGTAATAGGAGGGAGCTCCTTTATTGGCTGCAAAACGGATGGAGGATTCGGACCGTGCAGATTCCTCGAGCAACCCCTGTAAATCCTCAATCTGCGAATCTGCCCGAACCAGAACAACCATCGACATTTCACCCGTCAGAGCAATCGGTTCAAACGCCTCAGGACCATAATTGACCGTCTCGGCTAATTTGGCAGTGATGATCGCGTTGTGGTGGCAGAGTATCTTGTACCCGTCAGGTTGTGAATTTTTAACCTCCCGACTACCAATCGTACCGATACCACCGGGTTGGTTAATGATCACCAACGGTTGATCGAATTCTTCAGCTTCCTGCAAACCCTGTTGAATGATTCGCGCAAAAGTGTCACTACCACCACCAGCGGCATAGGGCACGACGATTTCTATGTCTCGATTCGGATAGGTTTGACTCTGATCGGATGCAACCCACCGGGTTCTCATCCACCACCCTACCAACAACGCAATGCATATCCAGATCACGCAATGAAGGATCACCGCGTACTTACTGGAGGTCGATGATGAATTGGCATGAATGCTCATGGTTTCCACCCACCCTTTCCTGAATCCGTTACGAGCTCCGCACGATTCAGCCATCGATCCTTTACACTGCTTCCAAACAGAGAAAAGAGCAGGATCAGCATCGCTAGAACAAGAAAAATCAGAGAGAGTGGTCGCGTGACCAAAGGCAAAAAACTACCCTCCGATGCCTGTAAACCCAAACTAAGATTCTTTTCGGCAATGGGTCCCAAAACAAATCCGATGATGAAAGGTGCTAGTGGAATCTTATATTGCTCGAGAGTCATTCCCAGAACGGCAAAGGCAAGCATCACCCATACATCAAAAAATCGGTTCGACAGTGCGTAAGAACCGATCACGCAAAACACAAGGATCACTGGCAAGAGGAAGGGCTTGGGAACAGAAGCGATTTTCGCAAGCCAACGCATTGAGCAGATCATCATGAAAGCCATCACCACGTTGGCCAGTAACATCGCGCCCATGATGGTGTACACCATGCTAGGACTTTCGGAGAATAAACGTGGCCCAGGCTGTAATCCATGGATAACCAAAGCACCAAGCAGCACTGCTTCCACCACGCTTCCCGGTAAACCCATTGCAATCAGAGGTATCAATGACCCCCCGATTGTTGCGTTATTGGCTGCCTCCGATGCAACAATCCCTTCCTCCGAGCCGTGCCCAAACTTATCGGGCTGTCGAGAAAATCCTTTGGCTACTGTGTAAGCGGTCACGGACCCGATGTTGGCTCCGATGCCCGGCAGCATCCCAATCCATGTACCAATGACCGAGGATCTTAAGAGATTCACACCGTGGGCTAACCATTGCTTTGGCCCAAGCCATAAACTCTTTTCCCCGATGGAAACAGGTTCGCCTTTATCCTCGATCCGAACGATATCAGCAAGAATCTGGTTCACCGCAAACAAACCAATCAGAACCGGAAGAAGCTGAAAACCATCATTCATTTCGGTGAAACCGAACGTCCATCGTGTCTGACCTGTTGCAACATTGATCCCTGGCATCGCAAAGAAAACGCCAAGGAATCCGGAGAAGAGTGCTTTGCGTAGGGAAGATCCTCCCACACTTGCAATCAAAACCAGCGCCATCATGACTAGTGAAAAATACTCGAAGAAACCAAAGTGAGAACTGAGTACGGCGATGGGCCCCGTAAGGAGAACAAGGAACCCCCATGAGATTCCTCCTCCAACCGTAGAGGCCATCACTCCGAGGCCTAAAGCACGCTCAGGCTCTCCCGAACGTGCCATGGGATAGCCGTCAAGGGTGGTGATGATCGAAGCGGGCGTCCCCGGCATACGTAACAGAGTTGCCGTAATCATTCCGCCACTCACTGCACCCACGTAGATACTGATCAATAAAGTCATCGACAGAAGTGGATCAGCGCCGTAGGTCAGGGGTAAAACGAGAGCAATTAACATGGTGCCGGTCAAACCGGGAACGGCTCCAACCGTAATCCCCAAGAATGTTCCCACCATGATCACCCCAAAACCTGAGGGACTTAGCAAAACATGTAAAGCTTCTTCCAATCCATTCATATCAGATCACCTTCCTATCTGAAGCCATTTCGCAGACTGAAGATGGGAATCGCGACAACGGTTGACAGGGAGCATCAGACTCGAGCACGCTCGACCCCTTCAATTGCATTAATATCCTTTTTCCAAGCCTCAATGAACTGGTTCACCTCATTCAGAGTGGAAGCATCCAATTCGCGGTTTCCAGCAGTGGCAGTCTGTTCGATCTGCTCGGGACTCCTCGAACCAACGATGGCACTGGTCACTGCTTCACGTCGCAGCACCCAAGTGATCGCGAGGTCCGCCATACTC
>JAAXIK010000345.1 GCA_012270385.1 Rubripirellula sp.
TTCCCCGTGTTTTACGGGGAATTCCCGGCCTCGGCAACTTTCTAGCTTGCCGAAGAAAAGACGCCCCTCCAGTTTATTCGTCGAGGCGTCGCTGCCCCCCCAACTGGATCGCTCAGGGCGTAAGGACGAGTCACTCACCCCAAGGCTCTGAAATCCGGATCTGAGCGACCCTAAATGGTGACATCATGAATTTCCATGATGACTCTCAGGGAACGGTTATGAAAAATCACCGAAAGCACTTGTCTTCGATTATCTTCTCCAGTTAAACCCAGTCGCAGGATCTGAGGTATAAACTGAAGGGTCAGATTGTCTATAAAACTGACCTAAATCGACTGAATGCCCCCAACAGCGGAATCAACGTGCCCCACGCAGAGCTTGGCCCTATCGCAGTTCACCTTCCTGAATTTGTGGAAACGAACGAAATGCTTGCCGAGCAGTATCCACGCTGGGATCTTGATTTAATTGCAGAAAAAACGGGAATCCAGCAGAGACATATCGCTGCACCCGAGCAAACCGCCTCAGACTTGGCTGTTCTGGCCGCTGAAAAATTGATTTCAGAACAGAAGATAGATCGCAATGAGATCGACTTTGTTCTTCTTTGCACACAAACACCTGATTACCCTCTGCCCACAACAAGCTGCCTGATTCAAGATCGACTCCAGTTAGCCACTCGCTGCGGAGCACTCGATTTCAATCTAGGCTGTAGCGGCTACGTTTATGGTCTCGCTTTAGCTGACGGATTGATTCAGAGTGGTGCAGCAAAAAAAATTCTTTTGCTAACCGCTGAGACTTACAGTAAGTACATCGACCCTGAGGATCGTAGCCTTCGGACCATCTTCGGAGACGGTGCAACTGCCACACTGCTAACTTCGGCTCAGGAACGATCCCTATGGGGTTTCCAGTTTGGAAGCGATGGAAGCGGGGGTGATATGTTGTTAGTTGCCGATGGAGGCGGTCGGCCAGAGGAAGACGCAATCAAACCGCGTCACCGCAAGCGATGGAAGAGCCGCCTCTACATGGATGGCCCAAGTCTGATTAACTTCACCGTTGAAGCCATTCCGCATCTGGTCCAAGAAATACTCGACAAAAATAATTTAGAGGACCAAGACATCAGCCATTATCTTTTCCATCAGGCAACGTGGAAAATGCTCGATCAACTTCGACATCGGATGAACGTCGATGAACAACGCTTACCCATTGAATTGGCGGATATCGGCAATACGGTTTCTTGCACCATTCCAATTCTGATCGACAGAATGAGATCACGAGGCAGTTGGCGAGCTGAATCAACGAATATGTTAGTTGGATTTGGTGTAGGTCTGTCGTGGGCAGGATGCCTATGGGAAGATCGGTATCAGAGTCGATGAGCCGAGTGTACAAATGGTGTACACGAACCTTCAGCCCCAACACCTTGAATCCAAACGATAATATTTCGGCTGGGAGTGGGATGCACAGGTCCGGTGTGGTGCCGACACTTTCTAGGCTTGATGAGCAGAGCTCTCGGTGTACCGAACGGGGTTTTGAGATGAATAACAATCTGACGGGTAGACTTCTGATCGCATCGCCTTACCTCTCTGATGGTCACTTTATGCGGTCGGTTGTATTTATCATTCGTCACGAACTCGACGGCGCATTCGGGTTGATCATTAATCGCCCAAGCAAGAAGCAATTCCGAGAACTTTTCGATGACATGTCAGAATCACCAAAAATGCGCGATGATGACTTTCTCTTTGTAGGCGGCCCGGTGCCAGGTCCGGTGATGGCGTTACATGATCTTGCTGGAATTGGCGACCCCTGCGGTGTCCACACCGGAGACGATCAAGCGGATCTAAAGCCTGGAGAAACCATCACACAAGGAGTCAAGCACACGATTCACGATCACCCTGCAGAGCCTTGGGGATCCATGTCCCTTGATTTAGGCAACCCGCCCGCATGGATTACCGCTGACGAAGACCATTTAAAGATTCTTCTTAAACGGAGTGATGCCAACGTTCGCTACTTTAAAGATTACAGTGGATGGGGACCTGGCCAATTAGACGAAGAACTCAAAGTCGGTGGCTGGCTAATTGGTGATGCGAACGAGGATATTCTATTTGGATCCTACGACGCAGCTTGGGAAACAGCAGTCAAGCAATGCGGGCAGAAAATACTTGATGACATTGCGCCACATTCGAGCACCTCGGATCCGAACTTGAATTAGGTACCCATGGCAAATCGACCTCTCCAACCCAACCACCATGAAGCACCTCTAATGAGAGAGCAATGCGACGCTACGTAATTGGTGATATCCATGGGTGTGCTAAAGCGCTTCGCACACTCATTGAAAACATTGACCCCACAGAGGAAGACGAGCTGGTTTTCCTGGGAGACTACGTGGATCGTGGTCCAAACAGTCGTGACGTGGTTCAACAAATTATTGACCTACGTGACCAATGTAAAGTGATTCCACTTAGAGGTAACCACGAAATCATGCTACTTGGTGTAGTCC
>JAAXIK010000283.1 GCA_012270385.1 Rubripirellula sp.
CTTATTACCAGTTAATTGAATCGATGGCGTGCCTCGTTTTGGCAGGTACCGCGGCCGGTCGATTTGCTGGGTTGAATTATTTTATTCAGCTATTCATTAGACGTGTCTCGGGTGAAGATTCGGCAGCCACTTAATTTTCGTCGATCCCCTTCAGCCAACACACTTCAACTTCAATAAGAGATAGAGAATCATGGTGGACAAGTTATCCAGCGAACAGCGGGAAGTCGGAAAACACAACTACTATTCCGCGGTTGGAAGTTACTACGATGTCAATCGCCGAGATTTCCTTCGGGGGATTGTTTCCGCGGGAGCCGTTAGTGGCGCCGGACTCGGCGCGATGTACTTTGGTTATGGCAAAGTTGCAGATCCAGTTCGAGTTGCCGTCATCGGGACAGGCGATGAAGGAAATGTTCTCATCGGTGGATGTAATCCCGAATACGTCGATGTGAAGGCGATTTGCGATATCCGACCTTTCGGTCAGCACCGAGCCTTTCACGGGGATTGGTCCAGTTCATCTGCCCTCGGTCGCCGGCCAGGTCTAATTCGAGTTGCGGGTTACAAGGATGAAGCGGAAGCCAAGAGGAACGTGAAGGTTTACGATTCCACCAACGGTGGCATCATGGCGTGCTTGGATGATCCAGACATCGAAGCCGTGATCATCGCTCTCCCGCTGTGGCTTCATGCTTCGGTGGCTGCACAGGCAATGAAACGCGGCCTCCATGTGCTCACAGAAAAATTGATGGCACACAACGTTGCCCAGTGCAAAGTGATGTCAAGAATGGCAGCCTCCATGACGGACACCAATGGAAATCCAATCCATTTGGCAACGGGTCATCAAAGGCATTACAACGTAAAGTACGCCAACGCGGTGAACTTAATTCGCTGGGGTTTATTGGGCCAATTGCATCATATCCGAGCACAGTGGCATCGAGGTAATCTTCCCGGGGGTGACAGTTGGAAGATGCCGATCCCTGGGGGTGAAATGGATGCCAACGGGAAGCTCTTTTCTCGCATTCCGGGAGACATGAGTTCCCGCCAGTAAGCGTTGGAGTCAGCCACAAATCCGGACGACATCGTCAGGTTGCAAGAAGAGCTCGCTCTGTTCCAAGCTTGGGACGCGGACAAAGCAATCGATCCGAAGGATTTTGGATACACTGATTTCTCAGTGGGTAACAAAATGTTTTCCGCCATGGACGAACTTCATCGCTGGAGATTGTTCGAGCGAACCGGTGCGGGTTTGATGGCTGAGTTGGGATCTCACCAACTCGATGCGGTAAGCATTTTCCTGAGTTCGCTTCGTGATGACGGCAAAAAAGTGCATCCGCTAAGCGTGCACGCAGTCGGTGGACGGCACATCATGCCGGTCGACCGTGATGCGGGGGACCATGTTTACTGCATGTTTGAGTTCCCTGGGCCTGAATACTCAAAGACCTTCGATGTGGGTTATTATGACCGCGTCGAAAACTACCCTAACAGTGTTAGGAACGAGACGACGAAAAGCATGGATCGAGTTGGTCCGGTGCCGGGTTACGATACCGATCCCAACAAGAAAGTTGTGGTGACCTATTCCTCCATCAACGGTAATGGTTTCGGCGGTTGGGGCGAAGTCGTGCTCGGCTCGAAGGGTACTCTGATCCTTGATAAGGAGACGGATGTACTGCTTTATCGCAATAGCGACACCAGCAGCAAAGTTGGCGTGGCAAAGCAAGCTGGAGGCTTTGCTCTTGATACCAGTGCGAGCGGGGACTACTCAGCACCCGTAGCACAGGCAGCTGACTCCGGTCCTGTTTCCCGTGGTTATCGAGAGGAAATCGAGCATTGGGCGTATTGCATTCGCAACCCTGATGCGGAGAACCAACCGCGTTGCTACCCAGAGGTGGCGATGGGAGATGCTGTTATCGCTCTGGGAACCAACGTTGCGTTGAAGCGAGCTGCTGAAGGTAAAGGTGGATACCTTGAGTTCAAGGAAGAGTGGTTCGACGTCGATAACGATGAAACACCTGATGGAAGCACGATCGCTGCTGAAACCGCCTTCATGGATAAACCTGTTGCTTAGTTTTCCGTGATGCTTCAATCCATCAACCTCCGGTCTATGAAATCAGGCCGGAGGTTTTTTTATTCGTGCTCGTTTGGGTGGATCGTGTGTGCATAAAAAAAGGACGACCCTTCACAGGTCGCCCTTTCATTTTATTCAGTTTGATCAGCCTGAATTACTCAGCTGCTGGAGCTGGTGCAGGCTCGGCTGGTGCTTCAGCAGGTGCTTCCTCAGCAGCTGGTGCTTCAGCTGGTGCTTCAGCAGGTGCTTCTTCAGCAGGTGCTTCTTCAGCAGCAGGAGCTTCCTCAGCGGCTGCTTCCTCGGCAGGTGTTTCCACCACTGGGGTTTCAGCAGAAGCGGTGGTGTTGGAAGTGGTGTTCGAGCTGCCCGCCGCGTCAGTGGTTTCTTCTGCAGAGGTTGAGGTATCCAAATTTAGATCCTCGGTAGTGGGT
>JAAXIK010000417.1 GCA_012270385.1 Rubripirellula sp.
TGCTTGGCTCGATCACGCCGTTTAATCTCCATCGCCAACCCCGCCTCATCCGCCGCCAACTTGGATCGACTTGCAGTGAGGTTTCCGTTCATCGTCTCCATTTCTTTACGTCTTGTGTAGTTCTTCAAAACATTGATTTCCGTCTCCTTGACCTGTAACTGAAGCTCAGCCTGGGTCACTGCAATCGCATTGCCTTCGACCTCAAGCTCCGTTGCAAATCCCTGGCGGAAAAGTGTTTTCGAGCGTTCGTAGTTCTCCCGTGAGGTGCGAAGAGCCTCCTGATTGACAGCGAGGTCATTTTCGAGCTGTTGTAGTTCTGACCGGTACCTACCTTCTTCGTAGGCTTTTATGGCAATCTCGGCGGTCTCCACATTCGCTTTGGTTTCGGCAAGAGTCGCTTGAGCGATAAAAGTGTTGGTCTTCGTGAGGCTGTACTGTTCTTCCAATACCTTGGTATCAAGACGAACCAGTTCCTGCCCTTCCTCAACCACCGTGCCAGTGGGTACCACGTAGGTGACGGTGCTGAAACCTCGCACCTTGCATTTGATTTCGGTATTGTTGGAGCTTTCCAACGTACCCTGCTCCGTCACCGACACCACCAACCGACCGCGACGGATCTCGTGCGTCAGCAGTTCCTGTTGCTCTGCCGCGTTGTCAGGCCAATAGGCAACTACCGAGACTCCCCCTGCAATGACGATCACTCCCAACAGGAGAGCGAGGCTCAGAGCACGTCGATCACCACGCTTCGAGCTTAGGTTCTGATTGGTCTGCTCGGGCTGAGAATTTGTCATTGCCTTCTGATCTTTGCTCATCGAATTCTTCAACTCGGAAAGTTACTCATTTTTCCATGCGGCGATCTGTGCCGCGAACGCCAGCGAACCTGATCGATCGCACTCATCATACATGATCAAGCTTGCCGATAACGCCTGGCTACGAAGTGCTCGATCTATTTTGACTTCCCCCCCGCCGGTTGAAAACTGCTCTGACCAACACTGGACAATCGCCTTGATTTCGGTATCCAAGGGGAGAAATCATCTCACTTGAATCTCCAACACCTCCGGCCTCGCAGCGGATCGGATCTTGGGCGAGTATTCTTGCTGAACCTCGAAAGTTGCCTCCCGCGTGCGCGCTCCAGTCGCCGACCGCTCCTGATCAGTCCCCTGCATATTACTAAACCCCTGCGACGGATCAGTATCGTCAGACTGAGAGTCACGATCCGATTCGAGCTTCAATGGGTTTTCAATCCATCTACCCTCAGCATCTAATTCCATAATTCCCAGCTCTCGATAGAGACGCAGTCGAGCTGCATAGTGGTTCAGCCAAGCTGCCAGCAGATCATTATTGGATCTGAGCAGTGACTCCTGCGAAATTCCCAGATTGAACGCCTGATTGGAATTAATCGTGCTCCCCTGACCCACCCCAATACGTGCCGGCGGTGCCATGAGCTGCAACTGCTGTTGCTCAGACCGCCTGAGAGCAATCGCAACCGCACCTCGCTGGATTTCCAACTGCTCTCGTCTCAGCTGCAGGTTTCGAAGTAATGCCCTCAAACCCTTCTGTAGCGAATCGCGTGACTGAATGAACTGTCGTCTCGCCCGCTGGAAATCAATCAGAGTCTCCCGGTAACCATTACGCTCAAGGAGACGAGCGAGCGGTGCATCGAACTCAACCCCCAATTGCAGGTTTCCTGTTCCGCCACGAAAATCCAACATATTGTTCTTGGCGGTACCGAGATCAAGATTCCCCGTGATCGATAGATTCGACTCAAGCTCATTCGCCGCGATCTCAATCGCTCGCCAACGATCGACCAAGGCAGCTCTTCCATTCATGAAATCCAGCCGGTTTTCGAGCGCAATCTCAAACGCTCTCGCATTCGTCAGTTCCACTTCAGGAACGGTGATCAGCTCGAGTCGAACCCGAGCAGGGATAAACGATAAACGTTCGGTGACCTGCGAAAAATTCTGTACCCAACCACTCAAATCTGACAAACTAATTTCAACGGATTGACTTGCCGCTTGTTTCTGAATCTCTTCGAGATCAGTCAAACCTGATGCGATGCTATTCTCCCCTGTATTGAGATCATCCAGTCTCTTTCTAACTGAAGAAAGAACTTCTCGAAATTCAAGCACTTGTTCCCGATCCATCCCACGTTCGCGTTCGACCGAAAGCTCCTCCAAACGATGAAGTTCCGTTTCGGCTAATTGCTGCATCGATTCGACCGGTGCGATCTGGGCCTGCGCTCTTGCAATGATCTCCGTCAACCTTTGGCGAGCGTCAACCGAGCTGAACGCAACTTCAGCAAGATGATCACAAAAATTGAATGCTGCTCGGAGTGCTTCTAAATCTTCGGAGCCCAAACTGCGTCCATTAGATTCAATCTCTTTCTCGGCTTCCCCTGATTCACCCTGATTCACCTCACCGGAAGTTGACGTATCGCCCGGTGGCCGTAAACGCTGGGTAATCTGACGTAGGTTGTTTTCCCATTGAGTCAGCTGATCAATCTGCTCAAAGACTTGTTGCTCATCAAGGCTATCAATCGGACCGCTTGCATCTGGAGGAGTCAAGCCATCACTGAGTAACGCAATCAACCTTGCTTGTCTATCGATGAAGTCCTTCAATTGTTCAGAACTGAATCCGGGAAGCTCTGCGGCGGAGGCTTCCAGTGAAGAAAGCTGGGCCTGAAGCTCGACAACCTGACTCAACCAACCAATTCTTTCCTGCAGTTGGTTCAATGAATCGATAATTTCATTGGCTTCCACCGGCACGAGCTGAAACCCTTTCAGCAACGACTCGTCAACCGTTATCGGTAGCTCGGGTGGAAGCCCCATGATTTGAGTTTTGTAATTATCAAGCGCCAATTCATAACCGTTCTGTTGCTGTAGAAGCGAAGCGGTGGTGGATTTCACTCGTTGCTTGAACTGATCGAGATTTACGATGTCGGTAAGGTCGTTATCGTACAAAGCTTGCAGCCGCTTCTCCGTTCGCCTCTGCAAACGAAGGGTAGCCTCCGAATTTGCGATCTGCTGAGCCTGCTGAATTAAGCCCAAGTAGCCACCAATACCACCAAAGCCAGAGAAGGATTGCAATTGCGTGGAAGACCCAAAACGCTGGGGTCCGTTCACGCCGAGTTCACCAATCGCAACCTGCGTGAAGAACCCCTGCCTAAATTGCGCGTAGGCTCTCAGGTTCGCCAAAAGTCTTCTCTCCGACTGGGTCAGCTGTTCCATTGCGATCTTCTATCCTGAGACTCTCAATAGTGGCTGCACAAAAGAAAAGTTGGCGAGCGAACTTCCGAGACTCGCGTCCGACCCTGAGAAGTCCCAGGTGAAGGAATTAGCAAACCCAACTAAAACCTCACCAGCCGTCGCCAGCCTTCTCCTAGCTTGCAAGTCAGTCGGGATCGAGAACCGGTTCGATTCGGGCCTTTCAAACGGGCCGTTAACGACATAGCTACCCAGTGGAGCCGAGTAGGCGATGGCAACCGGGCTGATATCACCACGATGCACATAGCTCGTTCCACTCCCCCCAAAAAACTGCGTATCCAAGCGGAAACGCTGTGCGGTGACATCCAGTGATGAGAGATAGAGGTTTTCAAGATTGGTCTGATGAAGGGAAGAGTGCATGTAGGCGAGACGCAGAGCCGAATCGATTGTCAACTCCACCGTTCCGTCATCAGAGACCTGTGTGTATTCACTCAGACCCTTTCGCCACTTTGGGTTTTCTAGATAGGTTCGTGTGCCTTTCTCCGTCCAACCCTCCCATGCCTTGATCCCATTGACCTCCTCCATGTACTGCTGAGAAGCGGGGTCATCAATGGGCATCGGAGAATGATCAGGATCCTGATCATCATAGAAACGGCTGAGGCGATTCGGTTCGATACTGGCATTATCAATTGACCAACGGGGATCGGCATTCCGTTCGGCGATGACTTGATAGACTTCTTCGTCAGCTTGCTGGCGGTATTGGGCTTGATTACAGCCAAGGAGTAAACTGCACGCGCAAGTGACCGCCACCATGGCACGTAATCGCCATGGTGTGAACGATTTAGTCAAATTCAAATCCGATTCCACGGCGTTTTAGTCCTTTAAAATGCCGGAATGAATACCTCAACACCCAATAGACCGCCGGGTCTTCGAGCAATCCTGCGTCTTTGACCGAGTCGGGTGATTGCGTGGTGGATTGCAGTCAGTCTTGTTTCGATCTACTTCCGTATGATGAATAACCAAAAAAGCTCCATCATCGTGGACATGGCCCGTTCAAAAACCAAGCCGTTTGGTAGGAAGCAGCTTTTTATTGCATCAGCAAGAAGCAATTTCGCCACTTAAAGGTATCGTCGGGAGGCCTGTAACGATTTTACCGGCTATGCCCCGAGGTGGCGTTTTTACCTAATCGGAAAACTCAAGCCATTTGATTGAGTGTTCACCGACCCCGCCGAAGACGTATTTCTCGAAAACTTTCTAAAATCGAAAAAAATGAACTCAAGGTGAATACCATGAGAGCTCAGCGGTACTCTACCGGAGTACTCGCGCGGTAAACTAACTGCGTTAACCCAGCCGAGCAGATATCGATCCTCATTGAGACGCGTCCTCCAACTCCCCTATGACTCAACCCATCTCTCCGTTGAACTCCTTCATCCTTGAACTGACTACTCTCTCGATGATACGCAATCTTCGAATGCTACCGATCATCGCTCTACTCGCGGGGTTCTTGAACTGCTCGCCTGCTCACGGGCAGGGAGAACAGGTTGACCAAAGGTCGACTGAGCGAGTTAAATCGCAGAGCGATCCGATATTGGAGAAAAATCAAGGAACCAACGAAATTGACTTTGCTCGAGACATACGACCCATCCTCTCGGATACCTGCTACACCTGTCATGGTCCCGATCCCGAGGCAAGATCGACGGATCTTCGATTGGATCAGCGAGCGTCGGTCATGGAATCAAGAGTCCTTTCATCGGGCGAGATGATAGAAAGAATCCTTTCCGAGGATCCGGACGATCATATGCCTCCACCCGAGGCAAAACGCCCCCTTGATGCGAAACAACGAGCACTTCTGACTGAATGGTTAAATGCAGGAGCTCACTGGCCCGAGGATGATCGGCATTGGGCTTTTGTTCCTCCCGAGCAACCCAGCGTCCCCGCGGCAAAAAGGAAGAACTGGACACTCAATGCAATTGACTCCTTTGTCCTACGTCAACTTGAGGCTGAGGGACTCCAGCCCTCACCACGAGCGGACAAAGCAACACTACTGAGACGCGTTACTTTTGACCTCACGGGACTGCCACCGACCAACGAAGAACTCGATGATTTCTTGGAGGACGAGAGCGATGACGCGTTCGAGACCGTAGTCGATCGCCTACTCGCATCAGAGCGTTACGGTGAACACATGGCACTGGATTGGCTTGAGGCTTCACGGTATGCCGATACCGACGGCTATCAGAATGATCGACTTCGATACATGTGGGTCTGGAGAGATTGGTTGATCCAAGCCCTGAATTCCAACATGCCATTTGATCAATTCATCCTTCATCAAATGGCGGGAGATTTGATACCCGACCGGAATTTCTATAGCCAGGTTGCCACGGGATTCAATCGTAATCATCGAATCAATTCCGAAGGTGGCTCGATACCCGACGAGTGGATTGTCGAGTACGTTGCAGATCGCGTTGAAACCATGGGAACCTTGTTTCTGGGTCTAACCCTGAATTGCTCCCGCTGTCATGATCACAAATATGATCCTATCTCCCAACGCGACTTTTACAGCTTCTACGCTTTCTTCAACAACATTGCGGAAGCTGGACTAGGCCCCAATAACGGGAACAGTCCTCCCTTTATCAAAGTCCCGAAGTCATGGCCTGAACTCAGTGAGGAAGAGTCGAAGTTTGTGGAACCGGATCCGGTTGAAATCAAAGTGGTACAAACCTCCGTCCCGAGACCTCAACCTGGATCACCCGAAACCGTGATGGTACTTCATGAATTGACTAAGTCTCGTGAGACGTATCGATTGATCCGAGGCCAATACGATCAGCCAGACAAAAGTGAGCTTCTTGGCCCCGCGACACCTGAGCTTCTTGGTGCCTGGGACAAAGCCTGGCCTCGCAACCGATTAGGATTAGCCAATTGGCTTGTGGATCCCAAACATCCACTCACCTCAAGGGTCACCGTCAATCGTTACTGGCAGCACTTATTTGGAAAGGGGATCGTGAAAACCAGTGAAAACTTTGGTATTCAAGGAGAACAGCCCTTCAACCCAGAGCTTCTTGACTGGCTAGCGACAGAATTTGTCCGCTCAGGCTGGGATGTCAAAGCCATGCACAAACTCATCGTCTTGAGCTCGACCTATCAACAGTCTTCGAGTGTTAGTGAAGAACTTTTGCAGCAAGATCCAGAGAATCGATTCCTCGCTCGTGGCCCTCGAAGAAGGCTTTCTCCCTTTGCGATTCGTGACTCCGCATTATTCACCAGTGGCTTACTCCACGAAAAGATCGGTGGTCCCTCGGCGAAGCCGTACATGCCTCCCCGAATGTCGCAAAGTACCTCCAATGCAAAATACACTCACGATCATGGAGAAAAACTATACCGACGGAGCATGTACACCTATTGGCGAAGGACTGTCCCCCCGCCAACCATGATGGCTTTTAATGCTGCGGCAAGAGAAACATGTATTGTGAGGAGCGACGAAACCACCACGCCGTTGCAAGCCTTAACACTCATGAATACCGTCGCGTTCATCGAGTCAGCAAGATTTTTAGCAGAGCGAATCCTCGATCCGTTGCCGAACGAATGGACAAGTCAATTCGACGGCCATCCAAAATCGATCGATATGAATCAAATGAGCGAAAAAATTCGTTCACGAATTCGCTGGGCGTTCCGCGCGGTGACCAGTAGACAACCCACGGATGGAGAAACTCATCTACTGATGGATGATCTAATCGCCTATCTCGCTGACTTTGCCGCCAATCCTGAGAGTGCCAAGCAATTGCTGGACATCGGCGAGAAGAAACATGCGAAAGCGAATCAGACGAATTTATTGGCGGCGATGACATTAGTAGCGAATACGCTGCTGAATCTCGATGAATCGATGACACAAAATTAGTGCCTGAAGACACGGCATCATTCAACCTTTGGTGAATATGAACATCCGCGAACAACTCCTTACGTCACAGACACGACGCGCATTCCTGCAGGGCAGCACATTGGGAATCGGGTCGATCGCTCTCGGTGAGCTACAAGCGAGTGAAGCCAAGAAGGATCCTATTTCCAGGACCCCGGTGGGTGGGATGAAAGGCCTACCTCATTTCCCACCGAAAGTGAAAAGAGTGATTTATCTTTTCCAGTCGGGTGGCCCTGCCCAGATGGACCTCTTCGATTACAAGCCTGAGCTTTCTAAACGCTTTGGTGAAGAGGTACCAACTTCGGTCTATCCTGATGAACGGAAGACGACCATGACCTCCGGTCAGAAGTCGTTCCCAGTTGCCCCCTCTTCGCTTAAGTTCAGTCAGCACGGACAGGGTGGTATCTGGATGAGCGAGCCCCTGCGTCACCTATCGGGTGTCGCTGACGACCTGTGCGTGGTGAAAAGCATGTACACCGAGGCCATCAATCATGACCCAGCTGCTACTCTCTTTCAGACAGGATCTGTCATAGCAGGTCGTCCCAGCATGGGTGCCTGGGTGAGCTATGGTCTAGGCAGCGAAAACGAAAACCTCCCCTCTATCGTCGCATTGACTTCCAATGGAACGGCAAAACAGGGGCAACCATTATATGACCGGCTTTGGGGAGCCGGTTTCCTGCCAGGCCGCTTCCAGGGAGTGAAATTCAGAGGACAAGGAGATCCGATTCTGGATTTGTACAACCCTTCCGGAATGACCAGGGAACAGAGACGTAGAACACTCAATTCACTGGAGCAATTGAATCAGCAACAAGCGAATCGTTTTAACGATCCAGCGATCGCGACTCGTATCGCTCAGTACGAACTCGCTTTCCGAATGCAGATGAGTGTTCCTGAACTCATTGATGTGAGCAACGAATCCGAGACGACTCTCGAAATGTACGGGCCACAATGTACCCAAGTTGGCAAATATGCCTACAACTGCTTACTTGCCAGACGCTTGGCCGAGCGCGGGGTTCGCTTTATCCAACTCTATCATCGTGGGTGGGACTCACATAACAATGCACCCAAGAGTGTCAAAGCCCAATGCAGCGATACAGACCAAGCGACCGCAGCCCTCATCAAGGATCTGAAACAACGCGGTATGCTCGATGAAACGTTGATCGTATGGGGCGGCGAATTTGGCAGAACCGTTTACTGCCAAGGGAAACTCGCCAAAGAAAACTACGGCCGAGATCATCACCCCAATTGCTTTACCTACTGGCTTGCCGGAGGTGGAGTGAAAGGCGGATTCTCCTACGGCGAGACCGATGACTACAGCGTTAATGTTGCCGAGAACCCAGTGCACGTGCACGATCTACAAGCAACTATTCTCCACCAACTTGGCATCGATCACGAAAAGCTCACCTACAAGCATCAGGGTCGCTACTATCGGTTGACCGATGTCCATGGAAAAGTTGTCACAGATCTCTTGAGTTAATCCGCTGGTGAACGATGACACCGCCATCCTCACCGCTAGTCATCTTTTCCCGGATCCACATCCACTCTCGCCTTCAACCCATTCTTGTCATGGGTGAATCGAAGTAATGCGGGGACAGTGATAAGCAGGCAACTTACGAGGAAACAGCCAAGAAGGAATCCAAAGAGTGCCCCGACGGGGCCCGCCCAATCCAGTTTGGGTAAGTCAGGATTCAGCCAGTCGAGCAACTGCATCCCAAGAAAAGAGCGAGAACCCCAGAGGGCCCCAACAGCACCGCCCGTCACCACCCCCAGGTACAGGGCGGGATGGAAATCGCTGCGATCGAAGCCCAATCTTTGGTGCAATCGTTCACTGAAACGGACTCCAGCAAAGCTGGCTCCAATGAACAACACGGCGAATGCAATCCCCCCTGAAACTTCACCTTTGCTCAAAACTAAACCAACGGAGAGACCCATTAAGCCGGAGGCGATGAAAACAGGTGGATACTTTTTCATGGCTATCCCTCTTGATCAAGCTATTTTCCAAACACTGCCTCGACCCACACCCTGACTGATTTCCCCAGTCCAAGGATTCCCTGTATATGGGACTCAGCGACGCTTTTAGACACCATTCTGTCACCCGCATTCTATCCGAATCGCCCCCGAGCAGGCTCGCTCCAAAGGGAAATCAAATCATCACCTGTTCAATGAAGACCCTTCTGGACTGACTAAAAGACCAATCGTGCCGATTGAAACAGTATTTCCTCGTACTGGACACGTGGTTTCTGATCAATCAAGCATTGACTCACACGATGATTCTTCCTGGCATCTATGCTTGACTGAGAAGACGTCGCAATCGCCTACCTGAGGCGGTCCTTGGACCAACCTCGGACCTCCGTTTTTTGTGGCTTCATCGCCTGGGCCTTTCGTTTCCCGTCACGATTACTATCTCTCTGGATCCCCTTATGCTTCGCTCAAGCAGCAAAATTCTTTCTGCATGCCTTTTTCTCACCATCACACTGCACGCCGTAGTAGGACAGGCTGAAGAAAAATCGGATAAGAAGTCAGCCAAGACTCCAAAAACGAAAGCGACGGAGACATGGTCGATTGACCGAACTCCCGGTCCTTCTCAACAACAAATCATTGATACCCAGGAAGGAACGTGGATCAATCTTGATGTGAGTCCTGATGGGAAGACCATCGTCTTTGACTTACTCGGTGATCTCTATTCGATGCCCATCACCGGAGCAGATGGAAGGAACAAGAGTGGATTCCCCAAAAAGCTCACCACGGGAATTTCATGGGATATGCAGCCAAGGTACAGCCCGGATGGAAAGCGGATCGCTTTCACAAGCGACCGCGAGGGAATGAGTGGTAAAGCCGGTGACAATCTCTGGATCCTATCCCTGGAAGATCGACAAGTAACACAGGTTTCCAACGAGACCTATCGATTGCTCAATGGGCCTGCATGGTCACCGGACGGTAATTACCTCGTTGGGCGCAAGCACTACACCAGTCGACGATCATTGGGCGCCGGTGAAATGTGGATGTATCATCACGACGCAATCGCCAAGGGTGCCACTGCGGGCCTACAACTCACCAAGCGAGCCAATCAACAGAAGGATGTCAATGAACCCGTCTTCTCACCCGACGGTCGCTACCTCTACTACTCTTACGACGCAACACCTGGCGACACCTTTGAATATGACAAGGACTCGACAAAAGGAATCTACGCAATCAAGCGATTGGAGCTTTCCACGGGCGAGAGTGAGGTGATCATTCGTGGACCTGGTGGTGCCTGTCGCCCCACACCGTCTCATGACGGTAACACCATCGCCTTTGTGAGACGGGTTGATGGAAAGACTGGCCTACATCTCTTCGATTGTGAATCAGGCAGCGTTCGATTGGTCACCGATCAACTTGAACGCGATATGCAGGAGGCTTGGGCGATACACGGCGTTTACTGCAACTTTGCTTGGACCCCGGATGATCAGGAAATTGTAATTTGGGCGAAGGGAAAGATTCACCGAGTCAACGTGACTACGGGTGAGATGAAGGAAATCCCATTTCGAATCCAAGACAAGCGAACAGTAAAGAAAGCCGTTAGGTTCCCGATTGAAGTCGGAGCGGAGGAGTTTGATGTCAAGATGTTGCGTTGGGTGAGTGTCTCTCCCAATGGCAAGCAGGCAATCTATCAGGCATTGGGGCATATCTATGTCAAGGATCTACCGAATGGTGCGCCGAGACGCTTGACGCAACAGAACAGCCATTTTGAGTTCTACCCAAGTTACTCCAGAGATGGACGTTATGTGGTGTTCACCACTTGGAATGATCAGAAACTGGGTTCAGTACGTATTGCATCGATCAATGCTGAATCAGCAGAAAGTTGGGAACTCACCTCTCAACCGGGTCACTACGTCGAGCCCGTATTTTCCCCAGATGGTAAGACGGTTGTCTACCGGAAGATTCGTGGTGGCGGAATTCTATCACCACTCTGGTCCCAACAACCGGGACTGTACCGAGTTCCTGTGAGCCGTTCCGTGCAAGCCTCCGCGAATGCACCTGAGCTCATCTCTTCGGTTGGAACCAAACCGCAGTTCGGCACTGACAATGACCGTGTTTATTTCTGTCGCTCAGAGCCCAACCAAGATTCTGACAATCTGAAACTCTGCTCGATGGACCTGAGTGGGAATCGTGAAAGGGTTCATTACACCAGTACCTGGGCCACTGACTTTCGCGTTTCACCCGATGAATCCACCGTTGCGTTCATTGAACGTTTCCATGTCTTCGTTGCTCCCTTCATTCAAGCGGGCGACACCATCTCCGTCGGCCCCGATGCAAAGGGTCTGCCCGTTACCAAGGTGAGTCAACAAGCGGGTGACTTCATTCATTTTTCCGGGGATAGCCAGCGATTGCATTGGAGCCTTGGCCCAAACCTATATTCCCGCCACCTGTCCGGTGAGAGTCAAGCGACCACCTCTCAGTCCATCGGATTTACCACCAAGCACGCCAAACCCGATGCGGTAACCGCAATCGTCAACGCACGGATTCTCACGATGAGCAGGGCGGGCATTATCCCCCGAGGCACGATCCTGATCGAAGGTAATCGCATCCTAAAGGTTGGCTCCTCCAAGGAAGTGGAAGTGCCCAAGGACGCTTACATCATCGACGCAAAGGGCAGGGCCGTGAGCCCTGGATTGGTTGACACACACGCCCATGGCGCACAGGCGGTGTCCGGCATTACGCCGCAGCAAAATTGGGTGGATTATGCAAGACTCGCTTTCGGAGTCACCACGATTCACGATCCAAGTAATCAGACTCACAGTATTTTTGCAGCGAGTGAACTTGCAAAATCAGGACTCATCACGGCTCCACGCACCTTCTCGACTGGCACGATTCTCTACGGTGCGACCGGCGCTTATCGTGCAAATATTGACAGCCTGGAGGATGCGCGTTTTCATCTGAAACGAATGAAAGCGGTGGGAGCCTTCACGGTGAAGAGCTATAACCAGCCAAGACGCGAGCAACGCCAACAAGTCCTGGCCGCCGCTCGTGAGTTGGAAATGATGGTCGTCCCTGAGGGCGGATCAACCTTCATGCACAACATGACAATGATCGTGGATGGACATACAGGGATCGAACACACGCTTCCGGTGCAAACCGCGTACAAAGATGTGATGGACCTATGGAAGAACACCGGTGTTGGCTACACCCCAACTCTAAGCGTTGCATATGGAGGGATTTCAGGTGAGCAGTACTGGTACCAAATTGATGAGCAATGGTAACAACCCCGCGTGAAGCGCGGAATTCCACCGGGAGTTTTAAATCCACGGACTCGT
>JAAXIK010000081.1:0-1975 GCA_012270385.1 Rubripirellula sp.
TCCCTATGGCTCCGCGTACATCACGACGATGCGAGACCACACTCACTTATCAGCACACGGTGGCGCGAGATTTTATCTGGCGGACACCTTTCCTGAGCGTTATCGAGACCGTTTATTCATGTGTAATATTCATGAGCACGCGGTTCTGACCAATTACATGGTTCCGAATGGTTCCAGTTTCATTGGAAAGCATGGAAGTGATTTCATGCCAACCAACGATCTCGCTTGGGTCGGGTTCAGTGTGGAGATTGGCCCTGAGGGAGGTGTTTATCTTCTCGATTGGCATGATCAGGATGTCTGCGGAAATGCAGTAAAGTTTCCCAACAGTGGACGTGTTTATCGAATCATGCCCTCGGATGCAAAAGCTTCGGAACGGCCGAATCTTCGTGCTGCGAGTGATGCCGAACTCGTCGAATACCAAATGCACAGCAACGACTGGTATGTGAGGCAGGCCCGTACTTTGCTGCACTATCGAGCGGAGTCAGATCAACTGATGGATCGCGATCAAGTGCACAATGCCTTGATGGAAATGTTTAATGGGGTAGATTCGGTTCCCAAGAAATTACGTGCCATGTGGGCTTTGTACGTCACGGGTGGTTTAAATCAAGAACTCTTGGTTAAGTTACTTGAACATCAAGATGAACACATACGGTCATGGTCCATTCAGTTTCTTTTGGACGAAAGCAGCGTGAATGCTTTTCAGCCAAGTTCTGGTATAGGTAAACTTTTAGATCAAAATCTGCTAAAGCGGCTGGTCAATATGGCGGAACAAGACCCGTCTCAGATCGTCCGTCTTTACTTGGCCTCGGCTGCACAGCGTCTTGCTTACTCGCAGAGGTGGGGAATTCTGAATGCATTGGTTTCCCATCCTGAAGATGTGCAAGATAACAATCTGCCTCGCATGTACTGGTTTGCACTCGAGCCGATGGTGCCGTTGTATCCTGAACAATCACTTGATCTAGCTGTTCGCGGTAAGATTCCTCAGCTTCAGGAATTTGTCGCGCGTCGACTGGTTACAGGAGATTTTGATCCCAATGAGTTGGGTCAGATGCAACGGTCTGCAAAGTGGGATAAAACCATTCAGACGTTAATGGGTGGATTGAGAGTGACAGCCGTAGGTGAAGGCGGTGTGATTCGCCATACTTCGTTCCGCAATCAGACTGCAGTGCAAACACATCCCCTTGATCGAAAGACACCCTGTGTGATCAGCAAAAAAAGTGTTGCTGTGCCGGAGGGTAAAGCTACACACCTGAAAATGCGGGTTTCTCACCATCCGCATGGTGACTGGCTACTTTGCGTCAGAGTGAATGGTGAGTTGATTTCAGATCAACTTGTTGGCTCGGGAACAGTGAGTGCCAATGAATGGTTGGATGTTTCTGTTGATTTATCATCTTATGCAGGGACTCAGATTAATCTCTCCATCGAAAACCGTGCAAACGATTGGCACAACGAATGGGCGTACTGGAATAAGATTCAAGTTGTATCCGAGTAAACCATGAAAAAGTATAGATCGATTCGTTTTTTCTTAACCGTGCTGCTGTCTGCTTTGTTCCTCAATGCATCGGCTAACGCTGAAGGAAAGTTCGAGGCGTCAAAAAAAGCAAAAGTGGTTTTCATTGCGGGGAAGCCCAGTCATGGGCCGATGGCTCACGAGCATCGAGCGGGCAATATGATCCTTGCCGATGCACTGAAACGATCGGGCTTGAATGTCGAGTGTGCCATGGTTCCGCATCCTGGTTATCCCGAAGATCCAACGATTTTTGATGGCGCATCCACCGTCGTTATTTTCTGCACGGGCCATCAGGGACACGTGCTCAATCCACACCTGAAGGAGTTCGATAAACTGATGAAATCCGGGGTGGGTGTGGTCATGATTCATTGGGCGACCGCCGCAGAAACAGGGGCGCCGGGGCAGTCGGTCCGCGAGGGGAGGGGTGGAGGTGGTGGGGTGGAGGGGGCGGGCGGGCGTCGCGGG
>JAAXIK010000081.1:1985-12402 GCA_012270385.1 Rubripirellula sp.
GGATGGGTGGATTTTGTGATCTGGATTGGTCGGTAAATCCTCACTGGAAACCCACTTTTGATGTTTTACCGGATCATCCGATTGCAAACGGGGTAAAGCCGTTCAGCGTGCACGACG
This sequence comes from Rubripirellula sp., assembly GCA_012270385.1. Classification (GTDB taxonomy): domain Bacteria; phylum Planctomycetota; class Planctomycetia; order Pirellulales; family Pirellulaceae; genus Rubripirellula. The sequence continues at coordinate 2,103 of JAAXIK010000081.1, forward strand.
AGTGGTACTACCACATGCGATTTGTGGATGGGATGAAGGGCGTCACACCGGTGCTTGTAGATCTGCCTCCCGCAGAAACGCTTCGGCGTCCTGATGGGGCAAGGAGTGGGAATCCCACGGTTCGAAAGGCGGTCGCTGAAGGTAAGCCACAAGTCGTCGCCTGGGCGTATGATCGTCCAGCGGGCGGTCGTGGTTTTGGCTTTACCGGAGCACATAACCATGTCAGTTGGCAGAATGAAAACTTTCTTAAGGTTGTTTTGAACGCGATATTATGGACTGCTCAGGTCCAAGTCCCCGAAACGGGGTGCCCTACACCTCAAGTCAGCGATGTCACGATTAGGGAAAATCTGGATGATAAGTCATCCCGACGGTAGGCCCTTGGCTGCCTTGCGTTCAGAACGCTTTGGTGTGCTTTCCCATCGATGAGATTTCTTTCGGTGGAGAAATGTGTGGTTGCGAAACTAATGAGGCAAAACCCCGAGTCTTGAGCATGACACAGAATCTTACGAGAGTTACCACCTGGCTTTTTCTACTGATCCTCATGAGTGGCGCTGATGGGGAAATGGATAGAGCTGAGGCTGGAAATCGACCTAACGTTATCTTTTTTCTAGTGGATGATCTGGGGTATCGAGACCTTGGCTGTTATGGCAGCAGTTTTTATGAGACACCCGCGATCGATCAGCTTGCTCTTGAAGGGATGCGGTTTGAAAATGCCTATGCCACTTGTCATGTATGTTCTCCTAGTCGTGCCAGCATCCTCACGGGTAAATATCCGGCGCGTACTAATTTAACTGAGTGGCTGGGAGGTCGACCCGAGCGAGATTATGAAAAATTGCATCATGCCGAGAAAGCAAATTCTTTACCACAATCGGAGCAGACATTAGCCGAAACTCTGAGGCGTCATGGCTACGCGACCGCCAATTATGGTAAAGCACATTTGAACCGAGATCCCACGACTTATGGATTCGACGAAGCCATCACCGGTTGGGTCAGATCCTATTACCATCCATTTTCCCCCGCTTACAGTAAATCCTTGCCTTCCGAACCGGGAGACTATTACACGGATAAGCTGACAGATGCTGCGATTGATTTTATCGAGCGAAACCAGGATCGGCCATTTTTTGTACATCTTGAGCATTTTTCGGTACACGACCCGATTCAAGGGCGAACCGATTTGGTGGAGAAATACAAGAGAAAACTCAAGACTATGTCGCCCGTGCCTGGCCCTGATTATATTCTCGAAGCCAATCCTGACGGTGAGATGATCAGCCCTGATCAGATCCAAGAATTAATGAGTCAGGATGAAGAAATTCTGCATCGCGATGCCCGTGTCTGGTGGGTCAAGCAGAAACAGGATAACGTTGAATTTGCTGCAATGGTTGAGGCGACTGATGAAAGTCTTGGTCGTATTCGCTCAAAGCTTCGGGAGTTGGATCTGGATGAGAATACCATCATTATTTTCTCTTCAGATAATGGTGGAATGTCGGCTTCAAACCAATATCGAGGTATCCAGCACGAGCAAAAAATATTGGATACGCGTTTTGCGAGTTCTAATCTGCCTCTTCGTGGGGCAAAGGGTTGGAATTACGAGGGTGGGATCCGTGTGCCACTAATTGTGCACTGGCCATCCCATGTAAAAGAAACCACCCTTTCCAAGGCGATTGTGACAGGTACCGACTACTATCCGACCATTCTAGAGATGCTTGGACTTCCGCTCTTACCCAATCAGCATCGCGATGGAAAGAGCTTCATCTCTGCTCTAAAGCAGGAGCCTCACGATCGAGGGCCGATTTTCTGGCATTTCCCCCATTACAGTAATCATGGTTACCAAAGTCCGGGTGGTGCTGTGCGTCTCGGAAGGTACAAATTGTTGGAGTACTATGAGAATGGGACGTTGCAATTATTTGATCTGCTTGAAGATGTGGGCGAGCAGACGAACATCGCAGATGCTAAACCGGAAGTCACTGCGGAGTTGGTTGAACTTCTCAAAAGCTGGAGAGAGTCTGTGGATGCTAAAATGCCGTTTCCAAAAACGAGTACATCCAAGCCGGCACGGAGTTCTCGGGTAAAAAAATGAAGTTCTTGAAACCTGTGTTCCGTTCACTTGCCTCTATTTTTCTAGCTTTCATCGCCCCGGCTGATCATCTTACGAAAGCTTCTGCGGATCACACGGAAGACCCTCGTCATTTATTTGAGACTTATTGTCTGGGATGCCATGACGCACCATCTGCCGAAGGCGGTTTTGATCTTTCCGAATTCCTGAAACTGAATCATTCGGACTTCAAAGCTCCCTTTGCAAATCTCGCGACGCGAATCATGCCGCCAAGTGGCGAGGAAATGCCAAGCGAATCTGAACGGAGAAAGATGCTGGAGTATCTAAGTGGGTTGGATTCCGCGAAGTCAGCATCAGTACATCGTCGAAGGTCACGTAGGGAACTGATTGCCTCGCTCAATGATTTATGCGGGACCAACTTGGATTTTAGTGATAAGATTCCTGATGATCAGGGCACCTATCCCTATGAGTCAGATCAGCGGATTTTACTCAGCAAAGAGGTGCTCAGGAGTTACTTTGATGTGGTGGATGATGTCCTCGATATTGCACTTCCCGCTGAAGGGTTTCCCGTCGAGCAAACCTGGGTCACCCGCAAACTCCGCAACGCTAACTTTACTTACAGTCGCCATTATAAAGAAACGGAGGACGGGATCCTTTTTGCTTGGACACGAGCGAATAACGGTAACTCATACTCCTACTTTTATGATGGTTTTGAGCCGCCAGTTGAAGGTTGGTACGATTTAACTTTTGATGCCAAAAAGGTTGGCGATTTTGATGAGGATGTGACGCTTCAGGTATACACAGGTAAGTACTATTACGCAGACGATCGACCGCAAACACAAAGACTGTTAGGCGTTATCTCACTGGGGAATCGCGAATTTGAGGAGACTTCTCTTCGTGCCTATTTGCGACCTGGTGAAAATGTTTCTGTCCATTGCTACAGCTCTCATAATTGGCGTCAATCGCCGGTTACCCAAGGTGTCCTCATCAAGCAATTAGCAGTGAGAGGACCAGTTTTGGATTCATGGCCGCCCAAATCCTATGATCTGATATTCGGCGACCTTCCTGTTCAAGCAGTGTCTACCAGAGAGTCCGAGTTGCAGGTTCACGAAACCATTCTCGAGCAGATTGGTGGCAGCTTTTCCGTGAGCAGCCAGCAGGAAGGGATGCAGAAAGAAAAACTCCAAGATGGATCCATTCAAACGTTTTGGCATACACAATTCAGTCCCACTCTCGCGCCACCTCCTCATTACGTTGTATTTGAGAACCCAAATCGATCCGAAATACTGGGTATGAATTACTCAACATGGGTCGGGGGCAACGGCAACGGACTTGTTAAGTCCTATACCGTTCTAGCCTCCGCAGATGGGGTGGAATGGGATCAGGTCTTAGCGAGTGGAGGGCTCGATGTTTCCCTGGTCAATGAGCAAGCCATCATGTTCTCTGAGCCAACGGATGAACCCTTTCTGATGTTTCGTATTGACGCGTCAAAGTCAATAGATGGTCGATCGCTTGCATCCATTGGTAAGCTCGACCTGATCATTGCTGTGTCCCGTGAGATACGTCACGACCTTGTCTCGGTAAAGGCCAGCACCGCGGAGGAGCTCATATCGGTTGTAAAAAGATTTGCTCACCGTGCTTTGGGTGTGCAGGTGAGTGAGAAAGAACTCGACTCTTATCTGATTCCAGCATTGAATGATTTCGAAAAAAATGGCAACTTTGTCCGGGCTACAAAAATTGGTCTCAAAGCGATTCTTTGTTCACCACGTTTTATGATGGTCCCGACGCAAGACTATCCAACTTATGAAGACAGTGCGAATTTACTCGCGCGGGTGTTCTGGTTATCGATTCCCGACATGACGCTCGCTGAAGTGAACGCCACGAGAAGGACGAGGGATGATTTACGTCCGGTTGTCTACGCTGAAGTCGATCGATTGCTGTCGCACCCAGAGAGTGACCGATTCGTGAGGTCCCTGGCTGACCAATGGTTGAATTTGAAGGATTGGGACGAGATTAGTCCGTCGTTGAAGCTATATCCTCAGTACGACGATCTCATTCATTATTACTTGCCATTGGAGTTAGTCGCTTATTTAGGGTTTTGCATTCGCGAAAACAGGCCGATTACCGATTTAGTTGACTCACGCTACGGCTTTCTGAATCAGAGACTGGCATCGCATTATGAAGTCGAGCCGATCATGGGTCAGAATTTGAGGCGGATTGAATATCCGTCGAACTCAAAACGCGGAGGCCTGCTGACCACCGGGGCGATATCTAAGTTAACCACCGATGGGTTCCAGACCTCACCCATCTTGCGCGGTGCGTGGGTGGTGAAGCATCTACTTGGGATACCTCTGCCGCCACCTCCTGAAAATGTTTCTGCCTTGGAATCGGGTGACGAATTGGAGGCAGAGACTTTGCGGGAGCGGATTGCAAAACATAAGGAATCCGATAGCTGTGCAGGCTGTCACCGTCGGATGGACCCCTACGGCTTTGCGTTGGAATGCTTTGATGCCACCGGGATGTGGCGACATAGCTATGCCGCCTATATACAGTACAGAGTTACTTTCACTTATCGCTTAGATGGATATCGACGCATTTTAGGTAGAGTCGATACGACTTGTGAAATTGATGGTGAAAAATTTGATGATCTCAACCAATGGAAGAATCACTTGACACAGAACCATCACCGCCTATCGTACAATTTTGCGAGGCAGTTCTATCATTTCGTCAACGGGCGTGAACCGGATTTGCGGCAGAATCTCCGTTTGCTAGATGTGATTGATGCAACGCAGGGCGTCTGTCGAATACGTGACCTCATGTGCGAGGTTCTGATCGAGTCCATTTTGTCAGACCAGGTCAATTAAAATGCAAAGACGACGTTTTCTCCACGCAAGTGTCTTGCCACTCGCGATGTCTCGTTTGCTACCTGCTGAATCAACAGCTAAGCCGGAGACGCAGCCGAAGAGGATTCTCTTTCTATGCAATTCGCTTGGCTTTTATGGGCCTAAATTTTTTCCTCAGGTCGTTGGTGAATTGGAGACATCTGCCTATTTGAAAGACTTATCGGATAGGTATCCGATGACTGTCTTTCAGAATCTTTTTCATCCGGGTATGGAAACCAGTAATCACGATTCAGAGAAATCGTTCCTAACCGGTGCTGTCAAACCAGAATCACCACATTTTAAAAATACGATCTCTGTCGACCAGGTTTTGTCCCAATATATAGGGACAGCAACAAGATATCCCTCACGTTCTTTTAGCATCTATGACCGAGGATGGGGATGTTCTGGCAATGAACGAGGCGCTGCGATCCCTCCGTTGAGTGATGTAGATCAGATTAAGGAAATGATGTTTGGTGATGAGGATGTAAAAGCAAAGAGGGAAAGACTGCGTACGGATCAGGCGATCATCTCGCAATTACAATCAGAGATGACTAGGGATGATAATGGCATTCGTTCAATTGGAACGGATGTCTATCAGAACGTATTGTCAGAGTTGCAGAACCAATTCGATCGTGAGAAACATTGGCTCGAGGAGAGGAAGCCGCAGCCAAAAATGCAATTGAGTGAAGATTCAGAATTCCCTTTTTCCAATAAGATCAGAAACCTTTTAGAATTATCGAAATTAGCTTTTCAAACCGATTCGACTCGGGTCATCACTTTGTCACTGGATTGGGTATATGGTGCAATCAAGGTGCCAGGAGCAAGCGGTGGCTGGCACACGTTATCACACCATGGTGGGAAAGCGAATCTTCTAAACAAGCTCGTAGCGGTTGAATTGGATATTCTGAAACAACTTCGCTACTTCTTGGATCTGATGGCCACTACACCAGAGGGAACAGGAACACTTCTGGATCACACCACGATTGTTATTGGAAGTAATTTTGGGGACTCGTCGAATCACACCTGCAATAATCTTCCGATTATGGTGATAGGTGGTGGTTATGATCACCTGGGGCACCGTTTACTCGATCAACCCACTAAGCTTTGCAACCTTTGGTTAGAGCTTCTTCACAAATTCGATGTGCGCGTTGACTCGTTTGGTAGTAGTGAAGCTGATTTATCGCTACTTGGCGGCTAAGTTGATTAAGTGTTTTTTTCACGGTTCTGAACAGACCGAGAAATTTAGGATATTTGGAGAGAGTTTGGCTTTGATACGACAACAACCAGAGAGAGTGTGTCTCAAAAGACCGCTTACAGGTATTTACGAGACGTTCATCCTTTTGTTGATCGCATCATTGGGTTCTTATCCAATGGCGATGGTCTCGGCTGAACTACCTGATTCGAGTCATTCTGTAGAGGTGATGAATCTTCGGAAAGCGAGACAGGTGGGGCGCGATTCATCGAGATTCCTGAGGCCAACTCAGGAGTTGATTGCTGAAAAAGTAGTCTCAGAGCGTCCAGAAGCTGATGTCGAAGCATACGAGCAAAGTGTGCAATCCATCTTGATCAAGAGCTGTCTCGATTGTCATGGACCAGAGGAAAGCCAAGGGCGTCTTCGAATTGATCAGCTTGATCCTGATTTGCTGGCTGGAAAGGACGTTGCGCAGTGGCGAGAAATCTATAACGCAATCAGTCATCAGGAAATGCCACCACAGGATGACCCAGAGTATGCGATGTCCGAGGAGAGCCGGTCGCACATTATTGAATGGCTAAGTGGTGAGCTTGCAAAGGCGTCGATTCTGAAGAGGAATGAACAAAGTAGATGTTCTTTTCGCCGGCTCACAAAATATTAATATAACTACGATCTACAGGATTTGTTAGGACTTCCTCTCTTTGTCGCGAACGAACTGCCACCGGAAACCAATTCTGAGGAGGGTTTCAAGAATAGCTCTTCGCTCTTGCAGATGTCGGCCATGCAGTTTGAATCTTACAGGGAGATTGGTCTGGAGGCGCTGAGTCGTGCCGTTGTCGGTGAAGTGCAGCCAGAACGCGTGAGATACGTGGTCCATATGCAGGACACGATGGAGAAGTTCGCTGCCGCTAGCCCGGATAAAGTCTTTCAAGCTGATTCTGATGATGCGGATAATCAGAAAAGAAGATCACACCTCTGGAATCAAGCTACTCAGAGTGGGATCCAATTTTCCAATGGCAGCTGGAAGCCTGTTACTGATACTGCTCATGGAGTTTTCGAGCATTCCACCGATGTCTTCCTTTCACTTCCAAGATCTGCCGAGCTGAAGATGAATCTGGATCGTTTTCTTCCAGATGATGGAGTGATGAGGGTGCGGATATTGGCGAGCCGGTCCAGCATGAAGGAAAATGAATTCGCCGCTTTGCGATTGGCTTTTAGTGCACATACCAGCAATAACGCTAATTTCATGAACCAAATTAGTCAAAGCGATGTGCCGGTGACTGCAATTCCTGACCACCCCGAATGGGTCCATTTCGACATACAGCTTCAAGACATTCAAAGGAATCCGTTTCGCCATCTTGAGACGACCTTCCCGCGAAGAGATGAATTCTTACACATTCGAAATATTGCGAATACGAATGGTGATAAGAATTCGTTTCAGGTTCGGATACATGCGATCGAAATCGAAGCACCTTATTACGATCAGTGGCCACCCAAAACGCACACGAGCATCTTTTTTGAAAGTCCAAATCGGTCGAATGAGCGAGTGTATGCAGCTGAGGTACTCAAACGTTTCTTGATGAGAGCTTGGGGGGGACCTGTTTCGGATGGAGAACTCACATCCTTTGTCGACCTCTTTCTGCAGTACCGATCGGATTTTCCAAGATTTGAAGATGCAATGGTGGAGGTTTTGGCAACAGCATTGGCGCGCCCTAGATGTCTTTATCTTGTTCAACAAAGATCGTCATCAAAAGTTGCTCGAATTGATGAAAAGAGTTTTGCCAGTCGGATTGCTTCTTTCCTCTGGGCGAGTGATCCAGACGAAAGGTTGTTGAAGCTTGCGGGGGAAGGAAAGCTTCGTGAGCCCAACATACTCGACGATGAGATTACTCGGATGTTGGCCGATTCGAAATCGAAGCGTCTTTCCAAGCACTTTGTATCGCAGTGGTTGGGTTTGGATGGCTTGGATGCGACGACACATATTAAGGACGCCGATCTACTCGTTTCGATGCGTGATGAACCCATTGCTCTTTTTCAAGAAACGCTGAGCAAAAATTCCAGCGTAATTGATCTCATTCACGCAGACTATGTCATGGTGAATGAGAAGCTTGCACGGCTATATGGTATTCGTGACGTGTTCGGACCCCATTTTCGTCGCATTGAAATCAGTGAGAATCATCATCGCGGTGGAGTTCTCACCTGCGCTGCCGTTCTAGCAATGAATTCCAATGGTCAGGACTCGAATCCCCTTCAGCGTGGCGTTTGGATGCTGGAGAGAGTGTTGCATGACCCACCGCCACCTCCGCCACCGAATGTTCCGGAGGTTGACCTGACAGACCCGAAGATTTTGGAGATGACACTCAAAGAACGTTTGGCCGATCATCGTGACCAAGCAGCATGCAAATCCTGCCATTCTCGAATCGACCCGTGGGGAATTGCTTTTGAGCAGTATGACGCTTCGGGTGCATTCCGCAATCAGATTGCGGGACAGACGGTTGATGCCTCATCGAAGCTGTTCAATGGGCAGGAATTAGATGGGATAGACGGCCTAAAAAGATATTTGTTATCAGAACGTCAGGATCAATTCAGTGAGGCAATTGTCCACAAATTAGTCAGTTATGCGTTGGGCCGGCATCTAACCTTTGCAGATCATTCCGATATCGAGGGGATTGCAAGTGAATTAAGACGTGAAAACGATGGCCTAGAGAGTTTGGTTCGGATAATCATCCATAGCGATTTATTTTCGAGGATCGATTAAGCAGTAGCCGATCGAGCAGAGTAGAATGGAGTTGCCACCAACCCAGATGGCTAGTCTTAGGATTATGGCAATCTGGGGCTCGCGAAAACAGAAAAGGTTTACACCATGCCAAAACATCATGCATCAGCTAGCCGACGTCATTTTCTTCGCGGGACTGGTATCGCGCTCACTCTACCTTGGTTCGAATCATTTGCTTCGGAAGTCAAGAATCAGACTGGCACACCAAAACGTTTTCTGAGCGTTTATCACCCTGACGGCGTGGGATTACCACTTAAATCAGATCCAGCTTGGAAAGACTGGAGTTGGTTTCCTCGAGGTGGTGAACATGATTTTGAACTCACCAAAGTGCTTGATGTTCTCGAGCCACTCCGAGATGAGATTACAATTTATTCAGGACTTTCGCATCCAGCTGTAAGAAGGGTTCACGGGCACTCCAATGCTGATCAATACCTTACCGGAGCTGCAACCGGGGGGCATGGTCCATATCAAAATTCGATCTCACTGGATCAGGTCATTGCCGGGCATGCAGGGGATTTCACCCGCCATAGTTCACTGGTCTTGTCAACCAATGGCGGAGTCGGTGGTCCGCGAGGAGCCCAGACACAGTCCTTCAACCGCGAGGGTCGAGCGATTCCAGCAATGAATCGCCCAAAACAGATTTTCGACATGCTCTTTGTAACAAGTGGCAAAGCAGCGGCGGATAAACTCGCGCGGAGTAAAAGCTCCCTGGATTTCTTGATCGAAAATACTCGTTCGCTCAGTCGAAAGCTTTCAAAGAATGATCGAGAGACATTAGGTCAGTACCTTGATTCGGTAAGGGATACAGAGGTCAAACTATCCAAGGCACAGAAATGGCTGGATACACCGATCCCAGATGTTGATACGAGTCGACTTACTCTGGATGCCGAACCCAAAGAAGCTCGATTGTACTTCCAGACCATGTACGAGCTCATCTATCTAGCATTCATGAGCGATTCCACCCGAGTGGCGACCTTCCAGTTGGGTAGGGAGAATGGCGAAGGGCCTCATGATTTACTCTCGATGGCAGTCGGTTTAGGGAAAGCTCATGCATTGACACATGACGTGAAGAAGCCCGGAGGCTGGGAGAATCTGGGTACTTATAACCGCTACCAAGCGGAGGAGTTTGGTCGTTTTGTTAAACGACTTCGTGAGACTCCGGAGCCAGATGGTAACGGAAATCTGCTGGATAACACTTTCGCCATGCACGGTTCCGCATCGAGTAGTTTTCATCTCTCAAGAAACTACCCCATTATTTCCGCCGGAGGGAAAAACCTCGGATTTACCAATGGCCGCTACTTGAAGTTCGGGAGCGGAAATGCCGACAACCAAGCTGGAGCCGGAATCGTTACGGATGCGGGTTGGCGAGGAGAAATGCAATCAGAAGAGTTGCCGTT
>JAAXIK010000511.1 GCA_012270385.1 Rubripirellula sp.
CAAGCTCGCGGAAAACGCAAAAATGATTGCTCAGACGCTTCTGGAGATTGCCGCTGAAGAGGATGCAGAGGGTTCATCCCGAGTGGATGCAGCGACTGAATTGCTTGGTTTGATGTCCAGCGACGGGAAGGTTGTTCGTTCGTTGCTTGAGAGTATCACTGGGAGAACAGAGCAGAAAACCGCAGTAGGGCTGGTGATGGCATTGCAGCGTAGCCGCGCAGGAACCGTCGGTCAGTCGATTGTCGAATTTCTTCCGACCATGACGCCGGCGATCCGTTCCACCGCGATTCGAGTCTTGCTCTCACGCCCTGAGAGCACTCAGGTGTTGCTAACTGCCCTAGGGGATGGTGAATTAGATCGCAGTGACCTTGCTCTGGATCAGCAGCAATCTCTCCTCTCCCACCCACGCGAGGAGATACGTGAGCAAGCAAAGATAGTATTTGCCGAGGCAGGCGGAGTCCCAAGTCCCGATCGTGTCGCTGTGCTTGAGAGCCTGATGAAGGTTACGAAAAGAACAGGTGATGTCGACCAAGGGAAAATTGTCTATGCAAAAAACTGTGCGAACTGCCACAAGCATCGGGGAGAAGGTAATGAGGTGGGGCCCGATTTGACGGGTATGGCTGTACACCCAAAAGAGGAATTGTTGACGCACATTCTCGACCCCAGTCGCAGTGTCGAGGGTAATTACCGCAGCTATTCGGTTCTAACGGTGGATGGAATTGTCATCAATGGTCTACTCGCATCAGAGACTCAAACAGCAATTGAGATCTATGATGCACAAGCAAAAAAGCAAGTTGTACTGCGAGAGGACATTGAAGAGCTGGTGGCCTCAAGAAAATCTGTAATGCCTGAAGGGTTTGAAAAGCAGATCGATGAGAAAGGCTTCGCGGATCTTCTCGAGTTCCTGACTGATAAAGGATCCTATCTCCCATTACCGCTGGGTAAGTCAGCCACTGCCGTCAGCACGAAGGGTTTATTTCATGATGGTGATAATGGCCCAGATCGAATCGTCTTTGATGACTGGTCTCCAAAAATGGTTGGTGAAGTGCCATTTCAGTTAATCGATCCACAGGGAAAAAGTGTCCCGAACATTGTCCTGCTCCATGGACCACGAGGCACTTTACCTCCTTCGATGCCGAAGTCAGTCGCGGTACCTTGCAACACATCTTTGAAGTCGATTCATCTTTTAAGTGGAGTGAGTGGTTGGGGATATCCCGCCCATGGGGACAAATCAACATCGATGATCGTTCGACTGCATCTGGCAGATGGTTCGATCGAAGATCATCCTCTGTTGAACGCCGTCCACTTCGCGGATTACATACGCCGAGTCGATGTCCCTGGTTCTGAGTTCGCGATGAGCGTTGGGGGACAGCAGATTCGATATCTTGAGATTAGTCCCACCACCGACAAAGTGGTCACAATGATCGAGCTCGTTAAGGGAGATGACCCAACCGCTCCAATCGTGGTTGCAATCACGGTTGAGCCGATAAACTTAGAGACATCGCATTAAACATGAGATGACAATTTTTTGTTGAAGTAGGGTGAGTCAATGGTTGAATCCAAGGCGGACGTGCATCACGATGCCGCGCAGCCCCGTTGTGGATCGCACCAAGTCTATGACAGGACGAGGAGTTACCGTTGGAACTACGAGAACTGCCCTGAGCATCAAGCAGGTCCATCTCAGTCAGTTCCTGAGAACGCAAAGCTCACCGCTGATCGTATCGTCAGCAGAGAATCCGGTTTGGATCCTGGCCCTTTGACAGGTGTGAAGAACACAGGTCCACGATGGGATTTCTTCGGACACAGTTTGTCTGCGCCGATCGGAGTCGCTGCGGGTCCGTTGCTGAATGGGGCATGGTGCTTACACTACGCTTCTCTTGGTTTCGACTTGCTTACCTACAAGACGGTGAGAACTCAGAGCCGTGAGTGTTACGCAATGCCAAATTTGGTACCCGTCAATGCTCGAAAGATGACAGGTAGAGAACGCTATGTGCAGGCCTGCGATGAGATGGAAGAGTCTTGGGCTGTATCATTTGGTATGCCTTCGAGTTCGCCTAGCGTATGGCGTCGAGATGTGGAGTGGACGCGAGAGAGACTGTCTCCCAATCAAGTTCTCAGCGTTTCTGTGGTGGGTAGTCACCAGGCCGGTTGGAGCTTGAAGGACCTGGCAGACGACTATGCGACCTGCGCCAAATGGGCTGTTGAGAGTGGGGCCAATGTCGTGGAAGCAAATTTTTCATGTCCCAACGTCTCCACATGCGATGGGCAGCTGTTTCAGAATCCTGAGGACTCGAATCTTGTCGCGGAGGTGATTCGATGTGCAATAGGCAGTGTGCCGCTGGTGATCAAAATCGGTCACGTTCCCGAAACGCATCGAGCGGTTCAGCTGGTTGAAGCGTTAGATGGTGTTGTTGATGGTTTGTCGATGACCAACAGCTTGGCTGCGCAAGTCATGAACGAGTCGGGCGCTGCTTTTTTTAATGGTGAGTTCAGGGGTATTTGTGGTGATGCGATTCGCGACGCTTCGATCGCGCAGGTAGCAAGGTTTCGAGCGGTGACAAAACAAATTGGCAGTAATATGAAGCTGATCGGTGTGGGTGGGGTTTCGGCAGCAGAGCATGTGCAGGACTACCTTTCTGCGGGCGCTGTTAGTTGCCATCTCGCTACGTCAGTGATGATGAATCCCAATCTGGTACATGAACTGTCACAAGCATTCTCTTGAAGGGATTCATTTCGCCTCTATTCATAAGTAGGCTAAGTGATTCGCCTTTTGAGCCTTCACCTACTCTGGAAGCTGGTGATGCCAAGGAGCTAAGGTGTTCTGGAAATCCTCGGAGATTGCTTCCAGCTCATCGTTTGACGCTTTGCCATTGTGGAGGACTAGCCGGTAGCGTAGCCGTAGAGGCGTTTGTTTATCGATTGAGATGGGTTGCCTACCGGGAAATGCCGCGTTCTGCATGCTGGATTTCCTTCTGAGGATCCAGTCGCTTTTCCCCTGATGAACGCTTGGATTGTTCAAGTCATTGATGATCGTCAGCCCTGCCTCTTTGTTGCTAACGTTAACCCAAGCACCACCCCGTATGGCTCGGGTCTTTGGCTCTAGTGGTTCGCCTAGAGATGTAAAGTTTTCAGATCCGTCTAGCGCCATCCTTACAGAAAAACCGCCGTAGCCTTTAACGTTCTCGCTACCGCCAATCCTTACACCCTCTTGCATGGCAGTGAGTGAGATGGAGATATCAATGATCCGCTTGGTGTTGATCATCGGATGAACATGGATCCAGTTCTTCTCGAGAAGGATCGGTAGAACATGGGATTCAGGAGTCTCGTCTGTTTCAGGCTGTTGGCTACTCGGCTGGGACTCCCAGATCACTTCATTGGTGATAGTAATCCCAGTGTGGTTGCGGTGAGCTTTTGAAGATACAACATTCCAATTGAAACGTTCGCATGCCCACGCATCACCATACTGCAGATCTTTGACCCAAGTTTGATGCCACGCCCAGAAGACACCTCGGTGGTGCGGATGATCCTTTGGGAAATCTTCGGTCAAGACCTGACCCGAAGGGTAGATCACTGGATGCAGGTAATTCGCTCGTTTCCACTTACCATTTTGGCTTTTTGCTTTTGCCTGATAGGTGATAACGAGATGGTCCTTCTCAAAGATTGAAATCCCTTCACCGTCAGACCTGAAGGTGAGTTCGTGAGCTGTGGATGTTACCTGGCGAAGCGAGACACTGATTAGACAGGCACACAATATGATGGAGGTTCGCAGGAAACCCCCGCGGGTTGCCTGTGCTAATGCGTCAATCACATTGCTGGAGAAGAGATGGCTCACTTCTCGTCAATTTTGCTAACCACTTTGTCAATCAGCCCATACTCACATGCCTCGTCGGCTGACATGAAACGATCGCGGTCCGTATCTTCCTCGATTTTCTCAAGCGAATGACCGGTGTGTTCAATCATTAATTCGTTCATGCGTTGCTTGATCCGACGCAATTCTTCGACATGAATCTCCACCTCACGGGCGGTTCCCTGCATTCCCGCAAGCGGTTGGTGGATCATGATGCGAGCGTTAGGTAATGCAAATCGCTTTCCCTTCGCACCCGCAGTCAATAAGGCAGCCCCCATGGATGCCGCTTGTCCAATGCAGTAGGTTGCCACATCGCAAGAAACAAATTGCATCGTGTCGTAGATCGCCATGCCCGCGGTGATACTTCCACCAGGGCTGTTGATGTAGAGATGGATATCCGCTTTGGGGTCGTCGCTTTGAAGGAAAAGCATTTGTGCGACTAAAGCGTTTGAAATCTGATCGTCAACCTGTTGCCCGAGGAAGATAATACGGTCTTTGAGCAGACGACTGTAGATGTCGTAAACTCGCTCTTCGCGACCACTTTTTTCGACAACGTAAGGGATCAAAGGCATGTTCGGTGATTCTCTGTATGGGATGATTGGTTAAGGTGATATTCTCGCGACGCTCGGTGCCGGAGCACTCATTGCTAATCGTGACCTCCGGCGGATACCTCATCAGGCATCTTCGGAATCTTCTTGAGCGGGTTTCGAAAGAATATCGTCCACGAGACCATAGTCCTTTGCTTCTTCGGCATTGAGGAAAAAATCTCGATCCGTATCTTTTGCGATCTGCTCGACTGACTTGCCGGTGTGCTTGCTGATGATATCGTTGAGCACGTCGCGGTAGCGGAACATCTCTGCAGCTTGAATTTCAATATCACTCACCTGGCCACCGACGCCGCCCATCGGTTGGTGCATCATCACTCGGCTGTGAGGGAGGCAGGTTCTTTTGCCTTTCGTGCCCCCGACCAAAAGCACCGCAGCTCCACTACAGGCTTCCCCGACGCAGTAGGTTGCAATGGGACAGGAAAGAATTTGCATGGTGTCATAAATCGCCAGAGTCGCGGTCACGCTACCCCCTGGAGAGTTAATGTAAAAGTGGATGTCTTTTCGGCGATTCTCACTCTGGAGGTAGAGCAGCTTCATCACCACGTCATTTGCATTTGCATAGTGAATTTCTCCCTGCAGAAAGACGATTCGATTCTCCAGCAAAAGATCTCCCAACGTCAGTTGTCGTTGACGCTGGTAAGATTGATAGGCGTGGCTGCTGAGAATCTCGTTGGCCGGGAGGTCGTTAGAGATCGGAAAATTCATACGGGTCTTTCAATCAATTCGGGGTTGTATGAGCTTGGGTCGTTGGCAGGATATGCTGAGATTGGATCTTATCCGCGGGGTTCTCACCGCCGCTGGATGTGACCCTTGATCATGGTCAAATCATCAAACCAATGCTGCTTCGGTCTGGGCCCGTGCTCTCCAGGTTTTGTCGGTGGATTTTAGGGTAATATCGATTTTTATTCAGTCGGTTGATGCAACCCAAAGCAATGCGGTCGGGAGTCGGGAAACAAATCCCTCCGCCCAGCCTGTAGTGTTCGCAATTCAGCCATTTCTGGCAAGGCCGGAACACGATATCGTTTTGTGTGGACCCCCTAGATTCACTGTTTTCGCGTCGTTTTTGTATAAAGACGCACGGCAGGTTATTTCGCGGAGGATCGTATCCCGCACTTAAAATACCCGCTCCAATTGTCCTTGGAGCAACTTGCACCTTGTCTTTTTATGGTTTCCACATCATTCCTGAGTGGCAAGCCTGCTCGCCAGTGGAATTCCATCATTCCGTCACTTCGGAGGGCAGTCTCTTTTGACGTAAACTTCAGGAGGGAAGTGACCTTCACCGCTCAATCACTGAGGCCGGAAAGGACCCGGGTAAGGCACACCAAATTGGATGCCGACATAGTATACTATTCTGGGCCCGAATGAAGAATCGGCATCTGGTCTTACAGATTCAGGAATCAGCTGATATTCGCTCGTTCGGGTTTGGCTGAAGTTAGCTACAAGGACACGGCAAAACGAAGAAAAGATTTTCTTCACGGTAGTGACCCTTGTGGATTGTCAATGAAGAGAGCAAGCATGCAAAACGCTGATGAAATTCTGGGCGGAACCTTTCTTGAGGTCAGGGCGAAATTGTTGGAAGTGGCCGCAACACTGGATCGGATCGAACGTGCCGAAAATCAGCTTGACGCCGAATCATCCAAACTTCGAGCAAAACTCGATCAAGCGATTCACATTTTGCTGAGTTCGGGTGGAGATCGCGCGGAACGTTTACAACGCTTGTTCTCCAGAGACTACGAAGATCAATGGCGTAGTGATTTCGGTCTCTAGCTCTCAGTAACTAGAAGAGACATCTAGACACGAGGTGTCTATTTTTAATTTGAGTATCGCATCGGTTGATGCGATCGTTTTTCACGATTTCGTTTTTGCACTGGTTATAGATTACGAATGGACTACATCGATCCCCACATCCATATGGTTTCAAGGACCACCGACGACTACGCAACCCTCGCTCGCATGGGCTGTGTGGCAATGAGTGAACCCGCATTTTGGGCAGGATTTGATCGAGGCAGTGTGGATGGTTTTCGCGATTATTTTCACCAATTAACAGACGTTGAGCCAAAGCGAGCAGCTCAGTACGGCATCCAGCATTTCACGTGGCTGTGTATTAATGCCAAGGAAGCAGAGAATGTCTCTCTCTCTCGTGAAGTGATTGCGATGATCCCCGAATTTATCAATTGCCCGAATGTTCTGGGGATTGGTGAAATTGGATTGAACAAGAATACCAAGAACGAAGCCACGGTGTTTCTTGAACATCTCGAGCTTGCTATCGAATACCAACAACAAATCCTAATCCACACGCCACACTTGGAGGATAAGTATCAGGGTACGAGGATGATCCTCGATATGCTTTGCGATGATTCTCGGATTGATCCTACACGGGTGTTAGTTGACCATGTTGAGGAGCATACGATCTCGGAAGTTTTAGATCGTGGATTCTGGGCTGGGATGACACTTTACCCTGTTACCAAATGTACGCCTCAGCGAGCCGCCGATATGATTGAGCAGGTAGGGGGCGAGAGACTACTCGTCAACTCAGCAGGTGACTGGGGGCCGAGTAAGCCCACCGCAGTGCCTGATCTAATTTTTGAGATGAGGAAGCGTGGCCATCGCGAATCTCTCATTCGAAAAGTGGTGTACGAAAATCCAATCACCTTCTTCTCCCAGAGTCAGAATTTCAGCTTCAAGCCCCGCGATTAGTTAGCTTATGATGGCCTGCCGCGGTCGACTTCCGTACCGAGGCGCTAATGCGAAGACGCGGTCTTTTTCTTTGATTACCGAAGTGGTTCGATGCGAACCACTTTGCACTCTGACTGGATACGCTTGATTAGGCGTCGTACTGAGAAAGATAAATTGCTTTGACTTGGGTGTAGTCGGTGAAGGTTTCTTCGCAATTTACACCTGCACCTGGGCCTCCCGAAATTCCTTGGCCGCCATAGGGAAGTCCGTAGGCAATTTGATTGTGGCAGTTGATCTGGCACGTGCCATCACGGAATTTCTTGGCGATAGCCACTCCTCGGTCAAGATCTTTTGTCCATACACTTGCACCTAGGCCATATGGCGACTGGTTAGCAAGTGCCAAGGCTTGGTCGGCATCGCTTACCGGGCAGATCGTTGCAAATGCATGGAAAACTTCGGACGGGTTACAATTCACGTCCGGCGTGGTTTGGAAGAGTGCTGGTTTTAGGTAGTAGCCGCTTTTGCCTTCAACTTCTGCGGTACCGCCGGAGAGTAACGCTTGTCCCCCAAGAGCTACCGTTTGCTTCTGTGCGCTGAGAATCCGATCTTGTTGAGTGGAGTTG
Organism: Rubripirellula sp.; assembly: GCA_012270385.1. Lineage (GTDB taxonomy): Bacteria > Planctomycetota > Planctomycetia > Pirellulales > Pirellulaceae > Rubripirellula. The sequence continues at coordinate 7,755 of JAAXIK010000511.1, forward strand.
ATCACGGCCCCCAGTTCAGTGCCCTCATTGGCCTGATAGCCAATCTTGAGCGACGAAAAGAAATCTCGTTGTGCGTCAATGAAGTCGTCCGCTATTTTTTGATCCACGAAAACACGATGGATGGTACAGCAGGTTTGGCCGAAGTGCTGATTGGTATATCTCCCTATTTTTCGTGCTACTTCCAAGGGATCTGCATCCGCTAGGACGATTGCAGAGCCATTGCCACCCATTTCTCGCTTCATGCGGGTGCCATGACGGTCACAAGTTCTAAGGATGTGCTGACCGACTCCGGGAGAACCAGTAAACGAGATGTATCGGACCCCGGGATGCTCCGCAATAAATTGACCCGTGAGTTCACCTCTGCCAGGCAGTACATTGATGACCCCAGGGGGGAATCCCGCCTCCTCGGCGAGCTTACCGATGTATAAGGCGGATAGCGGTGTGTCTTCTGCTGGTTTGATCAGCACACAATTCCCTGCGAGTAATGCGGGGAAGATGAACCAGGATGTCAGCACGCTCGGATAATTCCAAGGGATGATTCCTGCAACCACACCCCATGGCTCGCGAAAACTATATCCCTGTACTCCTGGCCCAACTTCTAAGGCGGAGCTATCACCTAGTGGGATTCGCTTTGCCACTTCACAAAAATACTCCGCACAAGCCCGAATCTGATCGAAGTCACCTTCGGCCAGTTCTGATACTTTTCCCCCGTCAAAGATTTCGCATGCGAGTAGCACGTCCCGATCACGTTCGCAGAGTTCAACTAATTTCATGATCACTGAAATCTTCTCATCCACTGGTTTGTCTCGCCAGCAGTTTGCACCCTGTTCGTATGCAGCTTGAGCACCTCGGACGGCTGCATCCACCTCTGCAGCTCCCATTTCACAGACGGTTGCTAGAACCTCATGGCTGCCCGGGTCAATGGTTTGAAAGGTAGCATTCATCGTGCCCGAAACTTCGGTAGCATGAATCAGGCCACCCAAAGGTTGACCGTCATTGTGACAGAAGTCTTTGAATTTTTGAGGGCGTTCAAACTGTCTTGCGCTAAGTGAGCGGATTTCGGAGTTAGCCGTCGACATAATGATCCTGTGCAAGCCGGTAGTGGAATCTTGAAACGATGTAAATGAGGTTGATCTTGGACGAATAGGATACAGAATTTTTTCATCGGGATGTGATCTGCAAGGAATCCTGTTCTTGGATAATCGTGGTCCCAGACGATCCATTCCAAAACGCACTGGATCCCTACACCGTTGTGGATAACATCCGCCTACGGCCGCTGGTGGCCCATCGTGGTGGGTCACTTGCCTTTTACGCTTGAGTTGCGAGCTTCAGTGCCAGTGACGCACCTGAATTCTCGTTTTTTTCACGTGTTTTGTGGGATTATGTTTGGCTCTGCAGATCCGATCGCTAAACTCACATGCTGTGGATCGTCTTCTTGGTTACGGGGTTTCTTGTCTTTCATCGGAGGGAGAGTGATGACAAATCATCATCAGTCTGATGAACCGCGAGAGAACCCTTCAGCGAAGATAGGAAAATACTGCGGCGCCATTGATCTAGAATCCGCTAGTGGTGATGCCGCGGGGCTAAGTGACTCCAGTGCGCTATGTGATGCCACGGGGCTCTTGGAACAATTGCTGGAAAAAAGCCCTGCCCAGCGGATGCGTGAACTCGAGCAACTGATCACGCATACACTCGCGAAGGCGCTTCGCTTGGAAGCGACAAAAATTAAAGCTGATGATTCGCTGATCAGTTTGGGCTTGGATTCTCTGATTGGAATGAGCCTCCGATCCAAACTCGAAGTGGCACTGCAGACGGACTTGCCAAATTTTGGCTTGAAGTACGAGGCGACAGTAAGCGGTCTGGCGCGGGTAGCTGCCGAGTCCATTGATACCCCGTTGCCAAATACTGGGCAGAAAGCGATTCAGGTGCCTGACCGTTCTCTCGCACAGTCCAAACGGAGAGGCCGTAGGCGACGGTCAGGTATTGTTGCCCTCGGTGGTGCTCATGGACCGGGAGCACCAGTGTTTTGCTTACATCCAGTCGGGGGCGATCTGCGTTGTTACGATAAGCTGTCTCGTCATCTGCGATCTCGGCCCGTCTATGGTTTGAGGTCCCGAGGGCTGGATGCATACTCCGAGCCCCATCCGTCGATGGATCAGATGATTGCGGACTATTCCGCTGAGATACAAACCGCCGTCCCTTCAGAACCCATCTGTTTCTTGGGTTGGTCGACCGGTGGAATCTTTGCTCGCGAACTCGCCCTTCATATGACTCAACTGGGCAGGAAGGTCGAAGCCCTTTTGATGATCGATACGCCTATGCCCAGCGTTTTCGAGGAGGTTGATCTGTCAGACAGTTCAAAGTTCCTTTCAGATCTGGTGACGTTTACGAATTATTTCGCCGGTAATCTGATGCAAATTGATCCCAAGATCCTCAATGGTTTGAGTGAAGATCAAGCGTTGAGCCGAGTGCTGGAACTTGGTATTCGCAACGGCGTGTTACCATCCCACGCAACGGTAGAGTTCTTGGATCGGCTTATCTCTGTATGCAAGCAGCATGTGAAAATCCTTCAAGATTATTCTCCCAGTTTATCTACCCTGAACAGTTTTCTGATTCGTCCAGATGATCCAAGTGTGCTTGGTAAGGCCGCCGGTCAGGATCTTGCATCCGATCTAGGTTGGAGCCAATTCAATCAAATCTCGTTACATCACGTACCCGGGCATCACTTCACGATGATGACTTCCCAGCATGCATCGTCCCTCGCGGCGAAAGTTGAGCAATTGATCGGATCATGAATCCATCGATCTTACAGAGCCAGTAATGGGACGGATCGGTTTGCTAACGAGGAGAGAGCAGTTATCTGCTATCCGTTGACTTTTTGCTGAGGGGTGTCAAAAGATTCACTTGCTTGTTTTCTAAAGCCATGAAGTTTCAAGGTTGAATCGGGGTAGAGTTCGAGAAGACTATAGCCATTGGATTCAATACCACTACCTTCCACCATGGCGACGCAAGTGCAGTAAGGGATCCCATTGATCCATTTCAAATCATTGCCATGACTATGGCCTTGGAATACTGCCTTGACATTCTTCGAAGATTCAAGGATTTTTCGAATCTCCTCGCCATTTCGGACTCCGTGGCTAGATTTGGTGTCGATCCTCTGATGAGCAAAAATAATGGTGGGTAGAGTGTGTGTCGAAAGGTCTGCTCGCAACCACTCGAGTTCAGCAATCGGAAGATTTGCATCCGTCCACTTGAAGTTTTTCCGCCCATAGGGTGTTTCGTCGGCGGTGAAGCAAGAATCGAGGATCACGAAGTGAAAACCGGCTTGATCAAAGGAGTAATAAGATCGGTTTTGTCCTACATCCCCGAGGAATTCTTCTTTTGTCAGTGTGTCGACGCAGTGGTTACCCAACACGTAGTGGCGTTCAGAGCAGAGTGATTCGAATTTTCGATTAATGGTCTTTAAGTATCGCTTTTCGGTCTCCACCGAATCAGCAGCATCAATTAAATCGCCCATCTCGACCGCGAAGTCTATCTTTTTGCGATTAAAGAGATCACTTGCTTCTTCAATTTTTCTAAGCGATTCGCGATAGTGCCGACTCCCGTTTGGTTTCTTGTCCGCATAATGAACATCGGTTAGGAGACCGATGCTGAGAGCCGAATCTAATGATGAAGGGCTGGCTTGCTCCGAAAATGCTTGATTTCCCGCGATCAGTAACGTACTACCACATAGAAAGGTTCGGCGTCGCATCGTTTGCAAATTCCCTAATTGAATAATCTTTCTAAACGTAGAGTGTGGCTCAAAATCTTGAAGGATGTCATTCAAGCGTTTGTTCAGCCTCGACCGCCTTCGCAGCAGGTTTCACAAATTCTATGGCATTGCTCACATTGCAACTTTGCTCGGATATCGATCAAGTTGCCGCCACAAACCGGGCAGATCGGTCTTGTCGGTTTTCCTAGCCTATAGGCGTCGAGTGAGGTCACGCATACTGATTCGGAGGCGGTCGCTTGATCTTGCGCATCAGCCTCACTGCTGGTTTCTTTTCGGGTTTGTTTGTTTTGCATTTCAGAGATATCTGAGGTCGCATTGGGTGAGTGCTTGACATTGCCGACCGTCGATCGACAAAGAGTGATTTAGGTCGATCACAGCATTCTATCACACGAATCGGGGATGCTGATGAGGTAAGTGCAGCATTCCTGCTTGGCCTATCTCTATTCTATCTTCCGGAGTCGGACAGAAAGAAACGCATTGCGAGGTCTGGTCTCACCAATCTGGGCGGATTCTGTTGGTTATGGTGTTCTGTGATGGTGGTTCTAATGATGGTCTTGAAAATTAACTGTACGTCGCCCGATCATTTGATCGCAGGTTCCCTGCCAACTCATTTTTTTATGTTTTTACTCCAAGCACATATTTGTCACAAAATTTAGATGCAATTCAATGGCTTACCGTAAGCAAGATTTACCCTCCAAACTGTGCGTTCATTGTGGCCGCCCGTTTGCGTGGAGAAAGAAGTGGGAGCGTGACTGGGAATATGTAAAATATTGTTCGGAACGTTGCCGACGGGAATCGAAGAAGAAGCCTCAGCTTGAAAAATAAAGCTCGCTTCTGAAATTACTGAAGTGATGACCAATCCATTTGCTTC